>DASVFK010000041.1:0-10462 GCA_036380095.1 Candidatus Angelobacter sp.
TGGAGTGATTCCACGTCGCTGGCCTCAATGCGGCCTGCGGCATCCAGCGCTGATTCGGGCGAGACGCCATAGCCGCGTCCTGCCACAAACATCTTTAAGAGTTCTGCCGTTTGAAATGAATCCAAACCGCTGGGTCAGGAGTTCGTTCGTGTTTGAGTTGTGATCTGGTTCTTCACGGTTTTGCCGGATCAAACCAGCCCTCAAAGACAGATGTGCCTGCATAGTCGAGCGCCAGGTTGGTCAAAGTGCGGTAATAGGTCTGCCACTCCGGGAGCGCGGCATCGAAATTCGTGGCGGGCTTGCTGCGGAGCACGTTATCGAGCTGGCTCTTGACCAGGTTGCGAAAGTCTTCCGGCTGAATACGCAACGACTCATTGAGTTCCGCGATGAGCCGCTCCGGGTATCCTTGCGTCGCCAGGGCCTTTGCCTGGTTGGCTTGATTGAACCTGGACTTGTAGGCGCGCCATCGGCTGTTGAGAGACTGCATGACCCAGGTGCGGCCGGTGTTGTAAAGCAGCTCTCCCCCGATCTCCGCGCCCTTGAGACTGGAGAGTTTGCTCCGGATCAATACCAGGACCATCAGGCCCACCGCCGCCCCGCGCGGGATGGGATGCGTGAACTTCAGTCCCAGGACCGAATCCACCAGGCTTGTGCCGGTATTGTCAGTAAACAGAAAAGCGCCGGCGGCCACGATCCCGCAGACCATGCCCAACAAGATCGCGCTGGGCGTGCGAAATACGGGAACAGGAACGCGCTTGAGCCGTTCCTGGATGGAAACGTGGCAGTCGTACAGGACCGTAACGCCGGCGAGAAGGAAAGCCAGCAGTATCCCAATGGACGTTCTAGGATCCACAGTTGAGGAGAGACTTACCTGGCAAAAGAGCTGCGTAATGCGCTCGCGGAAAGCTCCACAAGAGTCTCAGCGGAATGCACGTCTCCTGGAGTCAACGCCGCAGGTTCTTCGACCTTGCGTCCGGTAACTACGACGATTCCTTTCTTGCGCAGCGCCTCTATTTCTTGCACCAATTCCTCCGGGCTCTCCGAGGAGCGCATATTGAGCTCATTGATAGAGATCGGCCCCGATGAAAACAGTATGTCCAACAAGCTTGCCATGGAATGACTCCAAACCTTCGTCACTAGTTTAGATGCGTTTGCGGCCCAGTTCCATCAGGATTTTGCCTTGGCCCGACAAATCGTTCAAAACAAACGCATTACAGGTTACGGCGATGATAACCTGCCGTTGGATATTTTCTCCGCAAAAAGAAAAAACAACCGGGCAGTTTCGCCCGGCTGTTTTTCACTTACTTTGGTTCTTGATGCGGTTACATCACCAATGCCATTTTCTCCAGCTCCTCGTGCAGCGATTCCACATCGCAGACTTCAATGCGGCCCGCGGCATCCAGAGCTGATTCGGGAGAGACGCCATAACCGCGTCCCGCCACAAACATCTTTAAGAGTTCTGCCGTTTGAAAAGAATCCAAACCACTCGACAGGAGTTCGTTCCTGAGTGCGGCTACCTCCGCTACCGAGAATTTCTCTCCCATTTGTCACCTCCGACCCTATACCTCTCACGATCTGTAATTGATTAGACACGCAAACTCATCCATTTGTTGCAGAAAAATTCGCCGTGCCTCTATCCGAAGTAACGCTACGAAAGTAATTGCTCCTAACTTGAGGCAACCCGTCACCTTACACCTTCGTCACGTTCCCGGAACCAACATTCCCTTACACACACATTACAAAACTTGTTGCCTGCCCTTTTATTCCGCCATCTTGCTCAGATGCACGTCAAAGCCCCGGTTCGGCAGCAGCGACGTCAGCTCGAAAGCGCGGAACCTTTCGCCCCTGAGTTCCCGCTGGCGATACAGCCCCGGCTCGCTCTCCACCGTTTCATGCCGCGCCTGCCAGTCTTCCAGAAAATGCTGCGCGTCTTTCATGTTCACTTCAGCGCGCGCTCCGCTTGAGGTAAGCGCTTCCGCCGCGTACGACTGCAGCAGCTTGGGCCAGTACTTGCTCAGCAACTGCGGGCTGGCGAAAATATCAACCCACACAATATGTCCTCTGACAGCTACTACGACGCCCACCGCGTTCTGGTTCCGCAGTTGTTTGATCACGCTTTCATACGACTTCTGCATCGGCTCGGTGATGGAGTCCACTTGCTTCTTCACCGCGGAGTTTTCCACCGCTACTGCGTACGAAGTCGTGCTTGCCAGCGCGCGGACTGTTGCAGGATCACTGGCGTACACGCCTCCGGCAACTCCACCACCACTGCCGCTACCGGATCCACTGCCAACTCCGCCGCCCCCGCCGCCACTTGCATGCCCGGCGACGGCGGGCGGCGGCGCCACCCTCGCTGACATCACGGCTTTCGAGCTATTCACCTCGTCCCACACCTTCTGCTGATCGGCATCGGCCATCGCCTTTTTGCGTACGCTAGGTTGTGCCATGACGGATGCATGCGTATCAAACTTTGTTGATTTTTCTATCCAGCGGCCCGGCTCCACGCAGAAAACGGCCAGGTCCACGGGATCGCTTTCGGCAGGAATGATCCTGTCTTTGCCCACCACGCGGTCCTGCTTGCCGCCGGTAACCACCTCGCCCGCCAGCAGCAGCAGCGGAAGTTTTGAGTTATTCACCAGCACCAGCGTGTTCACCTGGGCGCCGCGCGCGGGTTGATACTGCTGCCCGGGACGCCGGCGCATGGCGCCATGCAGGTTCCCTGCTTCGGTCACAACTACTTCGCCGGAGCGGATACCCTCGTCCAGCGTGAGAAACCCGCTGGTATCGTGCGCTTTGCTGGAAACTACGGGAAAGATAGTCAAGTCGCCTTGAGTGATCGGAGCCAGAAGTTTGTAGTCTCCGGAAATTTGGGCCGGGCCGCTGCCCGCCAGACCCGCAAAATTCGCGGCCAGCAGCAACACCGGAACCGCGCATAAAGTTCCCCAGAAAATCATTGTTTTCATAGACAACTCCCTCCAGACGCAGCTCCCCATTTGTTGTCAAATTAAGAATGAGAAAAGGAAGCCATCTTGCAGGTAAAATTGGTAGTATTCGCGCCATGAGCTCCGGCCCCAGCACGGTGGAAGCGTTAGTCCAGGTCGCTCGCGACCTTTTCGCCAAATGCGGCGCGCAACGCTACGGGCTGGAGCTGGACGAGTTCCACCACGTGCTGGAGCAGGTCTCTACCAAGTACGTGCCTGAAGCCACAACCCAGCAGAAGGTGAAGTTCTGGCGCGAGCTGCGGCTGGAAGAGCTGGCCCTGGCGCGGGGCTGCGCCAATGGCCACGAGCACGCATGGCAGGAATTCCTCACCCGCTTTCGCGAGAAGCTCTATGACATCGCCCGCGGCATCACCAAGGAAGATTCCAGCGCGCGCGAACTGGCCGACTCCATCTACGGCGACCTCTACGGCACCTCTGAGCGCGACGGCTACCGTCTATCCCGGCTGAATTTCTACATGGGCCGCGGGTCCCTCGAAGGCTGGTTGCGCACCGTGGTGGCGCAGGAGTTCGTCAACCGTTATCGCAAACAAAAGCGCCTGGTAAGCCTTGATGAGCAGGAGGAAGACGGAGTACAGTTCTCCGCGGCGGCTCCCGCTCCCGCAGGCAACCCTGATTCGCGCCTGGGAGCGGCGGTGGACGAGGCCCTTGGCCAGCTCAGCCCGAACGATCGCCTGGTGCTGGCGTCCTATTACCTGGATGACCGGACGCTGACCGAGATCGGCAAGCTGGTGGGGGTGCACGAATCCACCATCAGCCGCAGGCTGGAAAAACTGCTCAAAGGCCTGAGAAAACAAGTGATTGCGGGCCTTGTGGCGAGGGGTATGAACCGCCATCAGGCGGAAGAAGCTCTGGAAAGCGATGTGCGTTATTTGCAAGTAGATGTGGGCAAAAAGCTGCAAGAAAACCGTCCTGCGGCGTTCCAAGGAGATAAGGGATCAGTATAGCTATGCCTGAGTTGACCACCATCCTGCGACAGAGGCTTGGGGCCGGGGAGGACCCCAAAGTCCATCCCGATCCCGACACGCTTACGGCTTACGTGGAGGAGTTGCTGCCCGGGGCCGAACGCAACACCGTGCTGGAGCACATTTCCTTGTGCAGTCAGTGCCGGGAAGTCGTATCCCTGACCATGCCGGAACGGGCTGTAGCCGCAGAAGAGGCAGAGGAGCCCGTGGCGGTGGCCGCTTCCCTTCCAACTCCGCGACGCTGGTGGTTTCTTACGCCTCGGTTTGGCATGGCGGCTTCCCTGGCTGCCGTGGCGGCAGGCGTGTTCCTGGTCCTGAAGATCCCACAAATGCACAAGCAAGCCCCCGTCGAAACAGCTTCTGTGACTCTAAGGCAAGACGCCCCCGTACCCGCCGCGCCCTCACTACAAGACAACAACGGCGCCACAACGAGTTTAGCCGTGACTCAGCCTGAGGCCCCCACCACGAAAGCCAGGTCATTCTCCGGCGCTCCCGCCGCCCGCGTAGAAGAGCGAGACAAGTTAACTACCCTGGCCGGGGCCGTTGCTCCTGCAAAGCTTGCGCCCGCGCAGAATCAGCCGATGATCACTGCGACTGCCGCATCCAGCCGCAGTGATTACGTCAACGTGCAGGCCTTCGCCAGTCAAGCGTTCGCTGTCGACACGGTCAACGCCCCGGCGCAAGAAGTCCCTGTGGCGCCCAGCCCGGCGCGTCCATCCTTTGCCCTCAACAAACAGAGTTTCGCAAACCAGAATGGAAGCGGCACGCTGAGCAACGCGTTTCTTGCGCCTCCCAGCGCTGCGGGCCGAAATCAGGGCACCATCTCGGTTTATCCGCTCTCCGGTCCTGACCACCAGAGCAGCTTGGTTTCCAAGGTTGCGGTATTGGGCAGGCAACTGCATTTGAAGCGGCAGGTCCCGGCCATCTCAGCGGAGAACGCGAACAACTACGCCATGTTCAGCCCCGGGCTGGGCAAGTCCGAGGCGGCTGAGCTGGCCGCCAAGTCTGCGGACAGCGGCGCGGCATCCGAACTGGGACAGTCATCCGCTTTTTCCTCCAACGGCCTGCGTGGGCGCCCCAGCGCCCTGGACATGGGCGCAAACTCCTTCCTGTGGAAGGTTTTGCAAGGAAAACTGCTCAAATCGTCTGACCTGGAACACTGGTTGGACGGCTATCCTGCCGCCGATGGAGTGGAATTCACCGTGGTCACGGCCAGCGGCGCCGACGTGTGGGCCGGCGGCAAGGACGCTGCCCTGGTCCACTCACGCGACGGCGGCCTCACCTGGGAGCGCATCACTCTGGGCGCCGCCGCCACGGGAAGCCTCACCGGCATTGAAGTCAGCCGCTCCACCATCCGCGTGCGGAGTTCCTCCGGGCAGGGCTGGATGAGCCAGGACGGCGGCCGAAGCTGGGTCATCCTACCGCAATGAGCCAAAACCGGGCCCATCGGAGACCCCATGCAGGACCAGGCCCGGTATATAATCCCGCGCAATGCTCCTGAAAATTGCCTTCCTGTTGTGGTTTGCCGCGCTGTTCGTGTCCCTGGTGGTCAAAGGCAAGAACCGCTCGTGGATGGCACGCCTGTTCATCGGAGGGTTCTGCCTGCTCCTGCTGGCGATGCTGGTGAAAGTGCTTTCGCGCGTGCTCTAGCGGTTGTTTTCAAATCGTATGGATCTATTGGCAAATGTTTGGTCTCACGATTTTCGTGATGACCGCGTCAGGCGCCCGGCCGGCACTTCCGTATTCCAAATAACGTCAACAGTCATTTAGCATCTCTTGGCAGCTCAAAGTTAGAGTGCTTTCGAGATGTGGCTTGGCCGGGGGATGATCAAGGAGCAAAAATGCTGAACCGTCGTTTTCGGGTCGCCACGTTGGCTACTTGGGTCGCAATGGCAAGCATTGCTCTGAACGCGCAGAGGGCTGGCCAAAACCAACAGATCGTTGCGATACGCGCAAAACGTCTGATTGACGGAAAGAGCGACGCGGTCGTGAAAGATGCTGTCGTGCTGGTCGAAGGCGAAAAGATTACTGCAGTCGGTTCCCATCTGGCCATTCCCACGAATGCAAGGGTAATTGATTTGGGAGATGCGACTCTCCTTCCCGGCTTGATTGATGCTCACACGCATTTGCTTTCAGAAATGGACGGATCAAACCTATCGTTGCAAGATGTGGAGATGTTGCGCATTGTCGCGACACAGAGTACCGCAGAACGAGCATTACTTGGTGCGAAATTGGGCAGAGAGGACCTGGAGGCTGGAATTACGACGGTACGCGATGTCGGAAACTCAGGCGTAAACGGTGACGTGGCGTTGCGGCGCGCCATTGAACGCGGCTGGGTTCCGGGACCACGGATGGTGGCCTCAACGCGGGCGCTAGCTGCACAGGGAGGACAGTTCGGAAAACTGACTCCCGCGGCTCAAGCGTTGATCGAAGAGGAGTACGTGATCGTTCGCGGCGCAGAGAGCGCGCGCCAGGCAGTTCGTCAAGCTCTCTATGACGGAGCGGGTTGTATCAAAGTCATTGTGAATGGATATCCAGCGAACGTGACTCTGGATGAAATGAAGGCCATCGTGGACGAAGCCCATACCGCAGGTGTGAAAGTCGCGGCACACGCCATCGGCGACAAAGCAACCCGGATAGCCGCGCAGGCGGGAGTCGATTCGATAGAGCACGCCTATGCCGTCCCCGACGATGTACTGAAAATGATGGTCGAGAAACATATTTTCCTGGTGCCGACCGATGGGACGCTGAAAACGTTTGTGGACATGAGCTTTGGCGCGCATCAACCCACCCAGAACGAACGCGCCGAGCGCGAAAAGGAATATGCGCCGTTTGTCAAGCAAGAACAAGAGCGCTTAAAGCGGGCCGTAAAACTCCGCGTGCCCGTGGCGGCTGGTTCAGACATGTATTTGTCCATGCCCCGGATGACTCGCGGGCAAGCGAGCTTGTTAGTTTACGAAGCCTATGCGGAAGCGGGCATGACGCCCATGGAGATCATTTATTCGGCGACGCGCAACGCTGCGGAACTGCTCGGCTTGCAGGATCGCATTGGAACCTTGGAGCCGGGAAAACTTGCGGACATCATCTCCGTGCCGGGTGACCCTTTGAAGGACATTCGGGCGCTGGAACATGCGAAGTTTGTGATGAAGGGCGGAACGATCGTGGTAAACAACAACTAAAGCCGTTGCTTACTCGGTCCGCAGCGCGTTAACGGGATCGACCGAGGCTGCCCGGCGGGACGGCAGATAGCTTGCGAGCCAGGATACGACAACAACGCACGCGATGGTCGCGGCGTAGGTCCACGGATCCCTGGAGCTCACGCCGAACAAAAGCGATGAAATCAGACGCATTGCCACGAATGCCATAATCAAGCCGCATGCGATGCCTATGCCGGTCAGCCACAGTCCCTGTTTGACAAACATCGTCGTCAGTTGCTTCCCCTGCGCGCCCAGAGCCATGCGAATGCCGATTTCACGCGTGCGCTGAGACACGGCATACGAGATGACTCCATAAAGACCGACGATACCCAGGATCAGGGCCAGGCTTCCGGCTGCGCAAAGCATAACCAGCGTGAAGGAGGTTCGTGCCATCGATTTGGCGTATAGCTTGCCTGCCGTGGTGGGATCAGCCAAGGGGATTTCGGAATCGATGGACCATACAGCGCGCTGGATCTCCTTGACCAAGGACGCGGAACCAGCTTGGGAAGAACGAACGACAAATGCAACTTCGCGCGGGAGGAATTCCTGCTCACCGTCAAAGCGATTCTGAATGAGCGGCCAGTAAACCGCGCTCGACTCCGGCTTATCGGCGCCATAGTCATGGATATTCCCCGCTACTCCCACGATCTCTCGCCAGTCATCGGCATCGGTTGCGCGAATTTGCTGGCCCAGGGCGCTGGCCGGGGTGTGCCAATATTCCCTGGCTAAATTCTCTGAAACAATGGCTGCCGGCCTCCTCTCGTAGGTGTCGCTCCAGGTCAGATCTCGACCAGCGACCAGCGGCACTCCCATCGTGGCAAAGAATCCTGGTGAAACAAATTTGAAATCCCGCGCTGGTGGTATCTCGCCTTCCTTGTATGTCCGGTCGCGAACGAAGATTGGATCAATATAGCGGGTTCCGTCCATTGGGACCGAGTAGGTCACAGCCACGGACGAGACGCTCGGGATGGAGGATATCTTCTCTAAGATTTCCTGCTCCATACGGACCACGCGTTCGCGTTGCGTGTTCGGGATTTGTGCTTCAGGAACGTAAACGCGGAACGTTTGCAGCGCCTCTGGTTTTACGAACCCGGGATTCACGCCTGCCAACGCGCGGAACGTACGGATCATGAGCCCGACAGAGATCAGAAGCACCAGCGAGAGCGCCACCTGCATGGCAACAAGCACTTTACGCGTGTTTTGCCGTTCCCGGCTCTGGCTGGCGCCGCGTCCGGACTCGCTCATTGCCTTTCGCAGAGCGCCGCGAGAGTACCTGATGGCCGGAATTATGCCGACGACAAGGCTGACCGACAAAGCGACACCTGAAGTAAAGAGCAGAACGGGAATATCGATTGCGATCTCATGCAAGCGCGGCAGGCTGGTCGGCGCCATGGCAACGAACAATCGCAATGCAGCGAAGGCCATCGCCAGTCCGAAGATGCTTCCCGCGAGCCCAAGAACGAGGCTCTCCATCAGGATAGCCGCGACGATATGTCCGGGCCCGGCGCCCAGCGCATACCGAATCGCCAATTCTTGCCGCCGGCTTTCTATCCGCACCAACAGCAGGTTGGCAGCGTTGGCACACGCTACGAGTAGCACCATGGCGATCGATGCCATGAGCACCCACAGCACGATGCTGACATTGCCGATGACATCCTGCTTCAGAGGGCGAAGATCGGGCTGAAGCCGAAGCTTTTCAAACACGGCGGGACTGAATCCCTCCGGTGCCGGAAAGCTGCGCAGGATGATGGGCAGCAGGCGCGCCTGATCGGCGTTCGCCTGCTCCAGCGTCTTACCCGGTTTTAAGCGGGCAATTGCTTTGTAGCTGAAGTCCCCTAGCTTCGTCTTGTTCCGGTCCCACCGCAGCGGAAGAATCAGCGCGGCATCTGCCTCATCGAGAAAATGAAAATCCTTAGGAAGAACCCCAATGATCTCTCGCGGCTTACCGCCGACAGTGATCGACCTGCCAATGGCGGACGCGCTTCCAGCATACTTCCGCCGCCAGTACCCATACGAGAGCAAGACCGTGGCCGCCGCGCTTGCCGTGTCGTCTTGGCGAGTGAACAAGCGCCCCAGTTCCGGGCGCACACCCAGGATAGGGAGTGTGCCGTCGCTAACGTCCAGACCCCTCACATGCTCCGGATCGCCCATGCCGGTTACGCTGAGGGAGTCGGTTGCATACACTCCTATGTCCTGAAGGGTCGTGGTCTGCTCCCGATCGATGAAGTAGATGAACTGTCCGATAGGCAATTTTTGGAGCCCGATACCTGGCGCGTTCAGCCATACGCCAACCAACTCGTCGGAATGTGGATAGTTGAGAGGTTTCAGGACTACGTTCTCAACCACACTGAATATGGCAGTGTTGGCGCCCACGCCAACGGCCAAAGTGATCAAGGTCACTCCGGTGAACACCCGTGCTTGGGCGAGCCTTCTCAGGATCTGCTTAAGCTGCACAAGGGAGAACATGATTTCGTGATCTCTTCAGTCCGGATCGCTTGTATACCTACCCACGACTCAAACGGTTTTCCAATGTTTTGGGCAATCGCAGGGCGGCAGCTCTAACTGACAGTGGCCATAAACGGTAGCATTATAAACTCGGGATCAAGCAGAAGCGTGAGGCCAAAGACTGATCAAAGAGCCCGCTTTGTTGATTCTCTGGGCAAGCACCTGGACGACCACTACAGCAGTTTTCGTTACATCTGCTTTGAGTTGGAGAAGCAAAGTCCAGGAAAGATAACTTAGCTATTTTCAAAGAGCCAGGATGTGTATTTCAGTTCGGGCGCGATTTCGCTCACGCTGATACCAGCGATCCCACCTTTTCCCCTGTCACCACGCGCTTGATGTTGAGCCGATTTGCGGGCGTCTGAGCCCGCAGGCGAAATCCCGAGCGCATTTTGCGAGGGATCCCAAATTCTTACGCCGATACCAGCGATCCCACCTTCTCGCCCGTCACCACGCGCTTGATGTTTCCCGTCACGTTCAGGTTGAACACAATGATGGGCAGCTTGTTCTCCTGGCAGAGGGAGACGGCGGTGGCATCCATCACGCGCAGGCCGCGCTTGAGGAAGTCGAGGTAGCTGATGGTGTCAAACATCTTGGCATCGCTCACCAGGCGCGGGTCGGCATCGTAGATGCCGTTCACGCGCGTGGCCTTCATGATCACGTCCGCTTTGATTTCCATGGCGCGCAGGGAAGCCGCCGTATCGGTGGAGAAATAAGGATTGCCGGTGCCGCCGGCGAAAATCACCACGCGGCCCTTTTCCAGGTGCCGCATCGCGCGCCGCCGGATAAACGGCTCGGC
>DASVFK010000042.1:0-2730 GCA_036380095.1 Candidatus Angelobacter sp.
TATTGAGTGTGGAAAGAGTTAGAAAACTATGCGCTACATGATGAAACAGAAGCTCTTTGCCTGGGGCGATGATTTCTACATCAAGGACGAAACCGGCGAGGACCGCTTTTTTGTTGATGGAAAAGCCCTGAGTTTCGGGAAGCAACTCTCATTCCAGGACCTGGCCGGCAACGAACTTTGCTTTATCAAGCAGGTAGTTTTCTCCTGGGGCCCAACGTATGAGATCTATAAAGGCCAGCAACTCTGGGCCACCGTCAAGAAAGAGCTGTTTACGTTTTTCAACTGCCGCTTTGAGGTAGATGAGGCGGGCGCGGTCCCGCTTGAAGCGGAAGGGGATTTTACCGACCACCGGTACATCTTCACACGCGGCGCAAAGCCGGTGGCGGAAGTTTCCATGGAATTCTTCAGCTTTGCCGATACTTATGGAGTGGACATTGTTGAAGGGGAAGAAGACGTTTTGATACTCGCTTGCACCGTGGTGATCGACATGGCGTGCCACCAGAAGAATTGATCTTTGAGCTTCAGCCGATAAGTCTCATCAATCCTGCCGGGGGCAAATCGGGCGCCAGGAAATTCTGCCGTTGTCCTAGGGATTCTGTGAGCGCTTCAGCGGCGAGATATCCGCTGCGCACGGCGCCTTCCATGGTCGCGGGCCAGCCAGTCGCAGTCCAATCGCCCGCCAGGAAGGCGCGCGGCCACGCCGTCTGCGCGCCCGGACGAAATTGATCCAGACCGGGCAGGACGGAGTAAGTAGCGTACACTTCTTTGATCACGGCAGCTTTCAGGACCTTGGCTTCTTTCACCGCGGGAAAAAATTCCACCACCTCGCGCGATGCCAGATCCAGTATTTCTTCGCGCGATTTCTGCACGAGGGCTTTCGAAGCGCTCACCACCAGCTCCACGTAGCTTCCCGGGCCTTCGCGTTCGTGCTGAAACTTGGATTTCTGGAACATCCACTGGATGGTACGGTCGAGCAGAACTGCGTGCGGCAGCGGCGTAATCTCGCGGTCAAACCACAAGTGGATTCCCGTGATGGACGACGGCTCAAAGCGCTCCAGCTTCTCCTTGAGTTGGGCACTAAGAGCATCTGTGGGCAACAAGCCCGCAGCTATCTGGAATGGAGCCGCCAGCACTATGAAGTCAAATGCCTGCTCGCCCGCGCTGGTGGAAACGCAAACGCCGTCCTGCGCGGGCTTGAACGCAGTCACCGCCTGCCGCAACAGCACTTCCCCGCCCCGCACGCGTATGTAATCGATGGCCGAGGCATAAAGTTCGGAAAGCGGAATGCTGGGCACACCCAGGCGTCCGGCTTCAGCGGAGTTCATGAATGACTCGCGAAATACCTGCGCCGCGTAGCGCACGGACATGCGGTCCAGGTCTTCATTCAAGGCGCTGACCAGCACGGTCTTCCAGAAGCGCTCGATGGCGCGCTCCGTCTGTCCGTGCCTCCGCAGCCAGGAGAGGAAGTTCTCGTTCGTGTCCGGAAGCCCGCGGCTCATGGCAAACATGGCGCGGGCGATGGCCAGCTTGTCAGCGGCCGAGAGCATGCGCGCGCGCAGGAACGAGGGGACGTTGTGCATGGGCGCGGGAAGTAATGGAGTGGGCACGAATTTGCTGGCGCGGCCGCCGGGCTCGAGAAAAATCATTTCGTTGAACCAGCGGATCTTCTCGCTCACGCCGAGCCGTTCGTAAAACGCGACAAGGTTGGTACAGCAGCCCAGCAGGACGTGCTGGCAGTTGTCCACCACTTCGCCGGTTCCGGGATGCTCGTAAGAAGACGCACGGCCACCGACGTAAGGGCGTCGCTCAAACAGCGTCACACGAAATCCGGCATCAGCCAGGGCACAGCCCGCAGCTAAGCCAGCCAGACCGCCGCCGATCACCGCCACGGTACTCACGCGATGCGCACCACAAACCCGCGCGCCAGCACTTTGAGTTTTTCCCAGGTGCTCAGGCGCACTCGCTCGGTGAAAACATCGTAGTTGCGCTCGCTAATTTTCATGAGCAGGCGGCGGTATATTTCCACCAGCACCCAGAGCCCGCCGCGGCTATCTTCATGGATCAACTCCATCAGCCAGCGGGCCGATTCGTAATACTTGCGCGCGCGCTCGGCCTCGTACTCCAGGGCCGGGCGCAGCCTCTGCGCCTGCGCTGGGTCCGCCATCACCGCCGGCGCGAAATCGGCCGCGGACAGATTGCTCCGCGCCAGGTCTTCTGCCGGAATGTAGACCCGTCCCATGCCCGCATCTTCCTTCACGTCGCGAATGATGTTGGTGAGCTGAAAGGCCAGCCCGCAATCTTCAGCAAGAAACTCGGCCTTCTTGTCTTCATATCCGAAAATGCGGATGCAGACCAACCCGACCACCGAAGCCACGTAATAGCAATAATGTTTCAAGTCTTCAAAACTCGCGCAGACCACCGCAGGCGTTTCCGGCGAGTGCGGTATCTCCAGGTCCATGCCGGTCCCGTGCACCAGCTTTTCAAACAACTCCGGAGGAATCTTGAACTTCTGCTGCGTATCACCCAGGGCCATGAGTACGGGATCGTCCGTGGCCTTGCCGCCGAAGACCTGCCTGGCGGCGTCCAGCCAGTCAGACAGCTTCTGGCGCTTCTGGGCAACATCCAGCGTGGGGTCGTCGGCGATGTCATCGGCGTGGCGCATGAATGCGTAAACGGCGCACAGGGCGTTGCGTTTTTCCGCCGGCAGCACCAGGAAGCCGTAGTAAAAAT
>DASVFK010000043.1:0-4958 GCA_036380095.1 Candidatus Angelobacter sp.
CCATAAGGTTTCAACCTTTTATCAATCTCATTACGCCTTGGGCGCCGCCGGCGCTGAGGGCACAATCGCTCCCGGCCCTCCAGGCACGCCCGCAGGCTTGGCCGCGGTTTCCGTGGCCGCTTTCACCGAGTGTCCCTTGAACTGCCGGGTAAAGGAGAACTCGCCCAGCTTGTGTCCCACCATGTTTTCCGTGATGTACACCGGGATAAACTTTTTTCCGTTGTGCACGGCAACGGTGTGGCCCACCATCTCCGGCGAGATCGTGGAGCGCCGCGACCAGGTGCGAATGACCTTCTTGTCGTTCTTGGCGTTCATGTCCTCGATCTTTTTCATCAAGTGGCCGTCAATATGCGGCCCCTTTTTTAGTGACCTTGCCATGTACTCAATCTCCCCTTCCCAAATTGCCAGAATTGCCAAGATTGCCAAACATCGCCGAGATTGTTCTGTTGCAACCTCGCTTTTTGTTGCCACCCAAACTGCCTTCACTGCCGGTTCTCAATTTGGATTTTTGGCAATTGTCACTTCTGGCAATCTCTTTCTGATTTCGTGGCAATTGTCAATCTTGGCAATTACTTCTGTCTCCTGCTGACAATGAACTTTTCTGTGCGCTTGTTGTTGCGCGTCTTATAGCCGCGGGTGGGCTGGCCCCACGGGGTCACCGGATGCCTGCCGCCGGAAGTTTTGCCTTCGCCGCCTCCGTGCGGATGGTCTACCGGGTTCATGGCGACGCCGCGGTTCACCGGCTTCTTGCCCAGCCAGATGTTGCGTCCCGCTTTGCCGATGTGCACGTTTTCGTGTTCCACGTTGCCGATCTGTCCAACCGTGGCCATGCAATCGATGAGCACGCGGCGGGTCTCGCCCGAGGGCAGCTTCACCAGCGCGTAATCATCTTCCTTGGCCACCAACTGCGCCGAGCCTCCGGCCGAACGCACCATCTGCGCGCCCTTGCCCGGCTTCAACTCGATGTTGTGCACCGTGGTGCCGGCGGGAATGTTTTTGAGGGGCAGCGCGTTGCCCACCAGGATGTCGGCTTCCGGCCCACTCACGATCTTCTGGCCCACCTTCAGCCCTACCGGCTGCAGGATGTAGCGCTTCTCACCGTCCGCGTACGCCACCAGGGCGATGCGCGCCGAGCGGTTGGGATCATATTCGATCGAAACCACCGTGCCGGGCACGCCGGTCTTGTCGCGCTTGAAATCGATGGCGCGCAGCTTGCGCTTGTGTCCGCCGCCGCGGTGCCAGATCGTGATGTCGCCCGCGTTGCGCCGCCCGCCGGTGCGCAGCTTGATCGTGGTCAGCGGCTTGTGCGGCTTCTGTGCGGTGATCTCTTCGTTCGTCAGCGTGGTAAGGAACCGCCGCGACGGTGTTGTCGGTCTGTATGTCTTAATGCCCATATTCAGCCTTCTGTTCTCTGATTGCCAACACTGCCAAAACTGCCAAAAATCGCCGAAATTGCATTCCTGGCGATCTCGGGTTCCGCTTGATCCAAACCGCCTGCACCGCAGGTTTTCAATTTGGATTCTTTGGCAATTGTCAATCCTGGCAATTGCTTGCTGCATTCACGATTTGAGCACCGCGAGGCACTCTCAATCGCCTACGCTCATGGCTACAAATTCGCCGCGTACTCCGGCATCTTTTCCCCGGACTTCAACTTCACGTACGCCTTCTTCCAGTCCGGACGATAGCCGGCAAAACGTCCACGGCGGCGCTCCTTGCCCTGGAAGTTGGCCGTACGCACGGAATCCACCTTCACGTTGAAGATCTTCTGTACGGCTTCTTTCACTTCCGTCTTGGTGGCCTTGGCGGCGACCTCAAATACCAGCGTGCCCTGGCCTTCCTTGGCGCCCAGGCCTTTTTCCGTGATCACCGGCTTGCGAATGATCTGATACGCCGATTTCATTTACGCCACCTCCGCTTTCCGCTTGGGCGCTGAAGCCTTCAGCGAATCCTGCAGCTTCTCCAGCGCAGGCTTGGAGAAGATGGCCGCGTCATAACGCAGCAGGTGGTAGGGATGCACCTGGTTGCCGCGCACCAGTTCCACGCCGTGCAGATTGCGCGAACTCAGCGCAAGATTACGGTTCTCCTTGCCACCATCCACCAGCAGTGCGGTCTTCTCCACGCCCAGCGCGGTGAGCGCTGCGCGGAAATCCTTGGTCTTGTTTCCGTCCAGCTCGAAATCTTCCACCACGGTCAGCTTGCCGTCGGCCAACTTGGAAGCCAGCGCCGAGCGCAACGCGCCCAACAGCTTCTTGCGCGGAAACTGGTAGTCGTACGAGCGCGGCTGCGGGCCGTGTACCGTGCCGCCATGCCGCCACAGCGGCGAGCGGATGGAGCCGACGCGCGCGCGTCCCGTACCTTTTTGCCGCCACAACTTTTTGCCCGAACCGGACACCAGCTTGCGGTTCTTGGTGGCATGCGTGCCGGCGCGCTGCGCGGCGCGATAGTGCTTGACCGCTTCCCAGAGCAGGTCTTCATTGATCCCGCCGAAGACCTCGTCCGCCAGCTCCAGCGTGCCGACCTTCTTGCCTTTCAGATTTACTACGTCAATGTTTGCCATATTTCAGCTCTTAGCTATTGGCAATTGGCAGTTAGCAATTGGCAATTAGCTCGTTTCTCGTGGCCCACGCCACACCGTCCCAATTCGAGATCAACCTGAGGCCCACCTCGAACCGTGTGGCACAGGCACTCTTGCCTGTGCGGTGTTTCTTCCAACAGCAGATCCTTCGCTTCGCTCAGGATGATCGCCGCGGACTCACGCTTCGCTCACGCCCGCAAAACGCGATCACTTCTTGCCCTTGCCCGCAGCTGCCTTCTTTGCAGCCTTGAGAGGATCAAGCGTGGTGGCTCCGGCGAATCCGCGGCGCTCGCGCGGCGGCTTCTTCGCCTTCAAAATCACCACATAGGCATTCTTATGTCCCGGCACCGCGCCTTCCACCAGCAACAGGTTGTCTTCCGTATCGATGCCGCGGATCTTCAGATTGCGCACCGTCACCTGGTCCACGCCCATGTGTCCCGACATGCGTTGCCCGGGAAAGGTACGCGACGGGAACGAAGATGCGCCGATCGAGCCCTGTACCTGGAACATGTGTCCGTGGGCCGCCGGGCCGCCGCCGAAATGATGACGCCGCACCACGCCGGCAAAGCCGCGTCCTTTGCTCACGCCGATCACGTCCACGTAGCGCTCGCCGTTGAAGATATCGACCAGGACCTTGTCACCGACCTTCGCGGCGCCGTTGCTTGCCGGAGCAGCTTCATCGCCGCCTTCAGCCGGCTTGGCGGCCGCTTCGGGCGCTTCTTCTTCCATCGCGACTTCGCGGATGAACTTCACCGGTGGCACGTCATGCTTGGCGAAATGCCCCTGCATGGCCTTGGTGACGTTCTTGCCTTTCACAAACTCCACCAGGCCGATCTGCGCCGACTCGTAGCCATCTTTATTGGCGCGCTTGAGCTGCGTGATCACGCACGGCCCCGCCTGCAACACCGTAACCGGATGCACGTTGCCCTGATCGTCAAAGACCTGGGTCATGCCGATTTTTTTGCCGAGAATTCCGTTAACCATGGTTCCTTCTCCTCATCATTCCCTGAGCCGCCAGGCAGCATCGAGGAACTGTAGGTTGTTGCAGTTGGCTCTTGGCTCTTGGCTTTTGGCTCAACCAAGGAAGCTTGCAGCTTCCATGCGCAGCCAATAGCTAAGAGCCAATGGCCAAAAGCTATTTGTGTTCTTTCCCAAACGCTTTGATCTCCACGTCCACGCCCGCCGGCAGATCGAGCTTCATGAGCGCGTCCACCGTGTTCTGCGTGGGCTCCAGGATGTCAATCAGCCGTTTGTGCGTGCGGATCTCAAACTGCTCCCGCGACTTCTTGTCCACGTGGGGCGAGCGCAGCACGCAATACTTGTTCTTGACCGTGGGCAGCGGAATCGGTCCCGCGATCTGCGCCCCGGTGCGCTTGGCCGTATCAACAATCTCACCCGTCGACTGGTCGAGGATGCGATAGTCGTACGCCTTCAGCCGTATGCGAATTCTTTCTTTTCCAATCAATGTCGTTTCCTCAAAGAGCTTGCGGTCAGGCCGATGAATAAAGAGCTACGGTCAACTGCCGCGTCAATTTTTGATTTGCGATTTGCGATTTGTGACTGGGCGCGATCAAAATCGCAAATCATCAATCACAAATCACGAATCTCGCTTTACTACTGGATGATCTCGGAAATCGTTCCCGCGCCTACGGTCCTTCCGCCTTCGCGGATGGCGAACCGCAGGCCCTTTTCCATGGCCACCGGCGTGATCAACTCAATCGTCAACGACACGTTGTCACCCGGCATCACCATTTCCGTGCCTGAGGGCAGCTCTGCCACTCCCGTCACGTCCGTGGTGCGGAAGTAAAACTGCGGCCGATACCCCTTGAAGAACGGCGTGTGCCGCCCGCCTTCTTCCTTGCTCAACACGTAAACTTCTGCCTTGAATTTGGTGTGCGGCGTGATCGATCCCGGCTTGGCCAGCACCATGCCGCGTTCCACGTCCTCTTTCGGCGTGCCGCGCAGCAACAACCCCGCATTGTCGCCAGCCAGACCTTCGTCCAGTTGTTTCTTGAACATTTCCACGCCTGTGACCACGGTCTTTCTGGTCTCGCGGAAGCCTACGATCTCCACTTCCTCGCCCACCTTCACCTTGCCGCGCTCGATGCGGCCCGTGACCACCGTGCCGCGCCCCGAAATCGAGAAGATATCTTCAATCGGCATCAGGAACGGCTTGTCGATGTCGCGCCCAGGCAGCGGTACGTACTTGTCTACCGCTTCCATCAACGCGTCAATCTGCTTCTCCCACTTCTCTTCTCCGTTCAGACCGCCCAGCGCGGATAGCCGCACCACCGGCACTTCGTCGCCGGGAAACTTGTAGCTCTTCAACAGCTCGCGCA
The DNA here is from genome assembly GCA_036380095.1 of Candidatus Angelobacter sp. Lineage (GTDB taxonomy): Bacteria > Acidobacteriota > Terriglobia > Terriglobales > Acidobacteriaceae > Angelobacter. The sequence continues at coordinate 4,915 of DASVFK010000043.1, forward strand.
CTTCCAGTTCCACCAGGTCCAGCAACTCGGGATCGTCCACCGCG
>DASVFK010000044.1:0-8151 GCA_036380095.1 Candidatus Angelobacter sp.
CTGGATCACCGGGCATTCCTACATTGTGTACGGGCCGCTGGCGCTGGCCGCAACGAGCGTCCTTTATGAAGGCGTGCCCAACTATCCTGATGCAGGCCGCCCCTGGCGTGTGGCCAAGCGGCTGGATGTGAACATCTTCCATACTTCACCCACCGCCATCCGCATGCTGCGCAAGGCCGGGCCGGACGAACCCGCCAAGTATGACTACCACTTCAAACACATGACCACCGTGGGCGAGCCCATCGAACCGGAAGTGTGGAAGTGGTATTACGAAGTGGTGGGCAAGGGCGAGGCCGTAATTGTCGATACATGGTGGCAAACGGAAACCGGGGGATTTTTGTGCAGCACCAAGCCGGGCATCGATCCCATGAAGCCGGGAAGCGCCGGGCCTCCGGTTCCGGGAATCTATCCCGTGATCTTCGATGAAGAAGGCAAAGAAGTGAAGCCGGGATCGGGTAAAGCCGGCAACATCTGCATTCGCAATCCGTGGCCTGGGATTTTTCAGACCATCTGGGGTGATCGCGACCGCTTTGTCCGCCAGTATTACCAGAAGTATTGCCGCGACAAGAGCAGCAAAGACTGGCGAGACTGGCCGTACTTCGCCGGCGATGGCGCAGTGCAGGCGCCTGACGGTTATTTCCGCATCCTGGGCCGCGTGGATGACGTGATCAATGTGGCGGGGCACCGCCTTGGCACCAAAGAACTGGAGTCGGCTTGCCTGACCGTTCCGGACATCGCGGAAGCCGCGGTGGTTCCGGTGGCCGATGAGGTCAAGGGCCGGGTGCCGGAAGTCTATGTATCGCTCAAGCCTGGCGTACCGCATTCCGGCGGCGTCATTGAAGACAAGGTCCGGGAGGCCATTGACACGCAAATCGGCAAGATTGCGCGCCCCAAGAAAGTACACGTTGTTCCTGACATGCCCAAGACCCGTTCAGGTAAGATCATGCGGCGGGTTTTGGCCGCGATTTCCAATCAACTGGATACCGGCGATGTGACCACGCTGGCGAACCCTGACGTGGTGGAACAGATCCGGGTGATGGTGCAGGGAAGCAAGAAGGTTGTCGTGAAAGACGGCCCGGAAGACCTCAAGCGGTTCGGAGAAGAGCGTTAATCGTCTGGCAGATACGGAAAGAGTAGTCCGTTGTTCTCAAACTGAAGTCGGTTGTGCACGCTGAACTGAGGAGGAGTTCATGAAGGACAAGGAAAAGAAGCTTAAAAGCGTATCCCGGCGAGACTTTCTGAAGTTCGCCGGAGTGGGGAGCGTCGGCGCAGGCGCTCTGGGACCGGCATTTCTGTTTCCCGAACGGGCCGCGGCCCAGCAGAAGACCCTGAAGATCCTGCAATGGAGCCACTTTGTTCCTGCATTTGACGAGTGGTTCAACAAGAAATTCGCGGTTGAGTGGGGACAGAAGAACAACACCAAGGTAGAAGTGGACAACATCAACCTGGTTGATCTCAACACGCGGGCAGCATCAGAAGCCCAGGCCAAAAAAGGGCATGACTTGTTCATGTTCCTGTCTCCGCCGGCGGCGTACGAAAATCAGGTCATCGACATGACCCATGTGTACCAGGAAGTGGAAAAAAAGCACGGCAAGAAAATCGATCTGGCGCACAAGTCCACTTACAATCCCAAGAGCAAGAAGTATTATGCGTTTTCCGATTCGTACGCGCCCGATCCGGGCAACTGGCGCAAGGACCTGTGGTCGCAAGTTGGCTTCCCCAACGGGCCGGACACGTATGACGATCTGCGCAAAGGCGCCAAGGCGATCAAAGACAAGTTCGGCAATCCCTGCGGCCTTGGCCTCTCCCAGGAACTCGATACCAGCATGGCGATGCGGGCGCTGCTGTGGTCCTTCGGCGGAGCCGAACAGGACGAAGCCGGCAACATCACCATCAATTCCAAGAACACCATTGAAGCGCTGAAATTCATGAAGGCGCTGTATGAAGAGTCGGAGACGCCGGAAGTGTTTACCTGGACTCCACCTTCCAACAACCAGGCCATGCTGGCAGGAAAAGTCTCTTACGTGGCGAACGCCATCTCCATCACTCGCCAGGCGGAGAGGGAAAAACTGCCGATCGACAAGGACATCATGATCAGCCACGCGCTGAAGGGCCCGGTGCGCCGCATCGCGGCCGAGCACGTGATGAACTGCTACGTGATCTGGGACTTTGCCGAGAACAAGGAAGGCGCGCAGCAGTTCCTGGTCGATTACATCGACCACTTCCATGACGGTTTTGTGGCGGGCCAGTTCTACAACTTCCCCTGCTTCCCCAAGACTGTTCCGGACTTGAAGAAGGAAATCGCGACCGACTCGCGCGCTACGCCGCCCACCAAGTACGCTGTCTTGGGCGACGTGCTCGATTGGGCCACGAATGTGGGGTATCCGGGCTATTGCTCGGCTGCCATCGACCAGGCTTTCAAGAGCTGGGTGATTCCCACCATGTTTGCCACGGTCGCCCAGGGCAAGTCATCGCCTGAGGACGCGGCAAAGACCGCGGAAGCCGAGTACAAACGCATCTTTGAACGTTTCAAGTAAACAACAGAGGACCCTGAATGGCGGTTGTCGAAACCCGTAAGCTGACCAAGGTATTCAAAGAAGGAGAGCTGGGAGCAGTCAACGACGTAGATTTGGTGACTCACGAGGGAGAGTTTTTGGTCTTCCTGGGGCCTTCGGGTTCCGGGAAGACCACCCTCCTGCGCATGATCGCCGGCCTGGAAACACCCACGGCCGGCGAAATTCTCATTGGCGGCAAGGTGGTCAACGACCTGACGCCGAGAGAGCGCAGAATCGCCATGGTATTCCAGAGCTACGCGCTGTATCCCCATCTCACCGTCTACAAGAACATTGCATTTCCGCTGAAGGCACAGAATGTTCCCCGCGCGCTGCACAAGGAAAAGGTGGAGTGGGCGGCTTCTTTGCTGGGCATCGGCGCGCTGCTGCAGCGCAAGCCGCGCGAACTCTCCGGCGGCGAGCGGCAGCGGGTGGCACTGGCGCGCGCTATTGTCCGCGAACCCTCGGTCTTTCTGCTGGATGAACCACTTTCCAACCTCGATGCCAAGCTGCGGCTCTCGGCCCGCGAGGAGCTGGAGCGTTTTCATCGCCGCATCGGGACCACAACGATTTACGTGACCCACGACCAGGTGGAAGCCATGGCCATGGGCGACCGCATCGTGGTCTTGAACAAGGGCGTGGTGCGGCAGTTCGCAACGCCGAAGGAAGTTTACGACGACCCCGCAGACACTTTCGTCGCCACCTTCCTGGGCTCGCCACCGATGAACCTGGTGGAAAACGGCGACCTGATTGTCGGCTTCCGTCCGGAGCACTTCCGCCTGGCCGAGACCATCCCGGAGAACAAAATCAACTTCAAGTTCCGGGTGGAAAACGTGGAGTACCTGGGCGCCGAGTACATCCTGAGCGGGGTTCTGCTGGGCGGCCGGCTCGAAGGCAAGAAAGTGGTGGCCCGCCTTCTGCTCGGTCAGACCTTTGAAAGCGGGACCATCTATGATTTTGCCGTTCCGGAGCGCCATCTGAAATTTTTTGATCGCAGCACGGAAAAGAAGACGGAAGCGAGGGCGCTGGCGTGGGCGTAAATCAATACACTTCACCGGACGCCGCTGAAGCCGAAAAAGCGCCGCCGGTTTCCGCCGGCCTGGACAAGCCGGGCAGCCTCAAGCCCAAATGGACGAAAGTCCAATCCATAGGTGCGGCCCAGAGTCCGCTGCTGGGCACGGCCATGTTCGCGCCGGCTGCGCTGTATATCCTGCTGCTGATCGGACTGCCGTTTGCGCTGGCGATCTTTTATGCCTTCAGTGATGCCCGCATCGGCAGCAACCAGCTTCATTTCGTGGGCCTGGAGAACTTCCGCAGCATCGTGCAAAGCCCCAGCTTCAGGTTGGCGCTCAGGAATTCCATCATCTTCACCGTGGTGGCCCAGATCATTGTGCTGGTATCAGGCAATATTCTTTCCATTGCGCTGGAGAAGCCCTTCCGCGGACGCGGGCTGGTGCGGTTCTTGATCTTGTTGCCCTGGGTTGCGCCGGTTTCGCTGGGCACCATCGGGTGGAAGTGGATTCTGGACTCCATCTACAGTGTGATTACATGGCTGCTGGTGTGGCTGGGATTCGTCAACAAGTATTCGCCGCCCATGTGGCTGGGACAGGAAGGCCTGGCCATGGCTTCCGTGATCATGGTGCATTGCTGGCGCTTGATTCCATTCTCCACGGTCATCCTGCTCGCGGGAAGGACAGCCATTCCCAAGGAGATTCCGGAAGCTGCCGCGATTGACGGCGCCGGCTTCTGGCGCACGCTGTTCCAGATCAATTTGCCGATGATGATTCCCATCCTCGGGGTCGCGGTGTTGTTCGGAACGATTTTCACTTTCACGGACTTGGCGGTGGTGAACATTCTCACCAATGGCGGCCCCTATGACTCCACCCAGACGCTGCCGAACTATGCTTTCAATCAGGGTATCCAGGGGAGTGATTTGGCCGCCGGCGCCGCGATTTCAGCATTCCTGGTGCCGGTGCTGGTGGTGATCGCATACTTCATGTTGCGCCTGGCCCATCGCGCGGAGGTGGCGTAATGGCCGCCGCGGCTGTGGTTCGCGTGGCAAAGAGGCCTCTTGGTATCAGCTTGCTCAGTGGCCTGGTTGCGCTCTCCGCCATTTCGCTGCTGGTGCGGACGCTGGCCATGCATGTGGGAGGTCTGACTGGGGTCTTCCGTCTGCTGGCCGTGCTGGTCTTGATCCTGGTTGCAGGCGGTCTGTGGCTGCTGCGTAACAACGCCCGCGTGTTCTTCTTCTTTCTGCTGGTATCCAACGTGATCGGCTGCGTGACGGCGCTGTTCTTGTACGCCTTGCGGCAACATCAATACCGGCTTGCGGTTTTCCTGGTGGCGCAGATCGCCATCAGTGTTTTGGTGCTCTGGTACTTGCGGTCAGAAAGCGTAGCGCATGCCTTTGGCGGTTTCAGTCCCTGGCCGCAGACCATGAAGATGCTGGTGCTCACGGTCTTTACCGGGTTGCTGGCGTTCCCCTTCTACTGGATGGTGATCGCCACGTTCAAGCGGAACGTTGACCTTTACGGGATGGAAAACAACCCATTCATCTTCAATCTTCCGCCCACGTTGGACAATCTGCGACTGCTGTTCTACGAAACGCGCTATGTGCGCTGGCTGGAAAACACGGTGCTGGTGGGAGCGATCGTGGTGGTGATTACGCTGTTGCTCTCGATCCCGGCGGCGTATGCTCTGGCGCGCCTCACGGGCAAATGGGGAGAGAGGCTGGGCATTGCCATCTTTCTCACCTATCTGGTCCCGCCCACCCTGCTGTTTATCCCTCTATCTCGAGTGGTCGCCGAGCTGGGCTTGCAGGATACGATCTGGTCGCTGGTACTGGTGTATCCGAGCGTTACGATTCCCTTTTCCATCTGGCTGCTCATGGGCTTCTTCAAGTCCATTCCCAGGGAGTTGGAAGATGCCGCCATGGTGGACGGGCTCACGCGCTTCGGCGCTTTCGTGAAGATGGTGGTGCCGATATCCATTTCCGGCATTCTTACCGTTGTTATTTTCACATTCACCCTGGTGACCCAGGAGTATGTATATGCCCTGACGTTTATCTCTCCCGAGTCGCAGCAAATGGTGGGGGTGGGCATCCCCATTTTCCTGGTGCGAGGCGACGTGTATTTCTGGGGATCGCTGATGGCGGCGTGCCTGATCGCCAGCCTGCCGATTGCCTTTTTGTACAACCTTTTTCTGGACCGGTTCATCGCTGGATTTACCGTGGGCGCAGTGAAGGGATGACGGGTTAGGTCCGGGGCCTTAGTTCGGCAACTGAATTGCGTTCTGTTGAAGAAAGGCTTGAGGAATCCAATTCCGGCTGCACAAAATGCTTGACAGAACCCTCGTCAAGGATGAAAGTATTCGGCGCACTTCCATGTCTCCAACCCGCAACCGCTAGGCCGCGCGGGTAGGAGTGCGTTGCACTGCCGTCGCAATGCGTTGACGTTGTCGAGAACAGATAGGCCCGGACGTCCTGACTACTGAGGAGAAACCTATGTGGAATTTGCCGACTTGGACGCAAGTTTATGACCCTTTGGGGCATTGGTGGTTGTCAGCGCTGGTGGCGGCGCTCCCCATTGTAGTGCTGTTTACCCTGATGGCCGGCTTTCGTGTGAAGCCGCACTGGTCGGCGCTATCTGGCGCGCTGACTGCGGTCCTGGTGGCTGTCCTGGTCTTCGGCATGCCTGTGTCGCTGGCAGCCTGGAGCTTCGGTTACGGCGCCGCCATTGGCCTGTTGAAGATTGTGTGGATCGTGATCGCCGCCGTGTTTCTCTATGACATTTCCGTCAGCACCGGCGATTTCGAAATCATGAAGTCCTCAGTGGCGGGGATCACCGCGGACCGCCGCCTGCAGCTTCTGCTGGTGGCTTTCTGCTTTGGAGCATTTATCGAGGGTTGCGCGGGATTCGGTTCCCCTGTGGCGATTGCCGGCGCTTTCATGATCGGGCTGGGCTTCAGGCCGTTCCATGCCGCTGCGCTCAACCTGATCGCCAACACGGCCCCGGTGGCCTGGGGCGCCATCGGCACTCCGGTGCACATGCTGGCCCAGGTGACCCAACTGCCGGAAGCCGACATGAACGCGATGATCGGGCGCATCCTGCCGATCACGGCGATCATCGTGCCTTTCTGGCTGGTGCGCGCCATGGTGAGCTGGCAAGAGACGTTTGAAGTCATGCCGGCGATCCTGGTAGTGGGAATCTCATTTGCCTGCATGCAGTGGTTCTGGGCCAACAAGATGGACAGCAACCTGGTCGACATCACCGCCGGCCTCTTCTCGCTTGGATGTACGGTCATATTCCTGCTGTTCTGGAAGCCCAAACGAATATGGCGGTTTGAGGAAGATGCGGTCCCCGCAGCAGCGGGCGTGCGTTCAGTCTCCGGCGGTTCGCCCGGCGTGGAGACGCACGAACACTCAGCGGGAAGAACTTTTCAGGCCTGGCTGCCGTTCATCATTCTTTCCGTGTTTGTGTTCCTGTGGGGCTACAAACCCGTGAAAACCTGGATGAACAACAACACCACGCCTGCCTGGCGGACCGCGGACGGCAAACCCAACGGCGGATGGGACACGCCGCTGCATAAGAAGATTTTGCGCGACAAGCCGGTGGTGCCCAAACCGGCTCCGGAAGGCGCCAAGTTCGATTTCGTGTGGCTCTCGGCAACCGGCACCGGGTGCTTCCTGGCGGCCATTATCGGCGGTTTGATTCGCGGCGTAAGTTTCGGAAAGTTGATGCAGATCTTCGGGCACACGCTGTACCGCATGCGCTATGCCGTGCTGGCCATCGGAGGCATGCTCGGCCTGGGCTTCGTCACACGATACTCGGGGACTGACGCCGTCTTGGGACTGGCATTCACCCACACAGGATGGTTCTTCCCGTTCTTCGGGACCTTCCTGGGGTGGCTGGGCGTGGCGCTGACCGGCAGCGACACCTCGTCCAATGCTCTGTTCGGAAGCCTGCAGCGCATAACGGCCGAGCAGTTGCACCTGGATCCGATCTTGATGACCTCGGCCAACAGCGCCGGCGGCGTGATGGGCAAGATGGTGGATGCGCAGTCGATCTGCGTGGCCACCGCTGCTACTAACCAGGTCGGAAACGAAGGCATGATCTTCCGCTTCGTGGTGTGGCATTCGATCGCGCTGGGCGCGATCGTGGGCCTGATCGTGATGTTCTATGCCTACGTTGCTCCGAACCTGGTGCCGCACGGAGTGAAACTGCTCTCGATGTAAACACAAAGAGGTCCAATCACAAGACACCGCCGTGAAAACGGCGGTGTTTTTTTGAGCTCCTTCTTGTAAAAATTCCCTAAATCCTCATCGTAGGGGAGAGTCGCTCGGGATCCTTCGACGCGCCGTCAGTCGCTCCGCTCCCTCGGGCTTGCTCAGGATGACAGCAGTGGGATCATCCGGCGGGATACAGCAATTCTGGAACGGCTCTAGACCATGTCATTGTCGGTTAAGAGCATAGGGGCAACTATGAATACTTTCGATGCCGCCGCTTCAATCCACCGTCGCCGGGTCAGCGCTCTCGGTACCCATCGCCGTCGGCAGTCGCAGCCAGAACTCTGCGCCTTGCAGAATGGCCTTGGCCACGGG
>DASVFK010000045.1:0-3725 GCA_036380095.1 Candidatus Angelobacter sp.
GATCACCAGCGGCGTGCGGAAAGACTTGAACCAGCCCACCACCAGCACGTAGATCAGCAACAGCACCACGGCAAAGGCCAGTCCGAGATCGCGGAAGACTTCAATCGTGATGTGCCATTCGCCGTCCCACTTCATGGCGTAACGGCCGGTTGATTCCGGCTGCACCGAGTTGTAGCGATCAATGGTGTAGCCCTGAGGCGCTTTCAGCTTGTCCAGCGCCTCATTCATTTTCAGGATGGCGTACACCGGGCTTTCTTCGTCGCCGGCAACGTCGCCCGTCACGTACACCACCGGCTGCATGTTCTTGCGGTAAATGCTCGGGTCGATTGTGGTCTGCCTCGTGTTCGTCACTTCGCGCAGAGAGACCTGGGCGCCACCGGCTGTGGGCAGCTTGAGGGCCCCGAGTTGCTCAATGCCGGAACGATCAGCGCGGCCCAGTCGCACGCGGATGGGAATGTCTTCGCGGGTTCCCGGCGCGTGCAGCAGGCCGGCTTCATCGCCGTGCAACGCGATCTGCACCGTGCGCGAAACATCGCCCGCGGACACGCCGTTCAGCGCCGCCTTGTCCAGATCGACTTTCATGTCATACTTCGGTTGCGGATCTTCTACGTACCAGTCAACGTCCACTACGCCTGGCGTGTGCTGGAAAATATCCTTCACTTTGGCGGCGAGCTCGGTCTGCGTCTTTGCGTCTGGCCCGTAGATTTCGGCCACCAGCGTTTGCAATACCGGAGGTCCGGGCGGAACTTCGGCGACTTTGATGCGCGCGCCGAACTGTTGCGCGATCTTTTGCAGTCCCGGGCGAAGCCGCCGCGCGATCTCATGGCTCTGCGCGCTGCGATCATGCCGCGAGAGCAGATTCACCTGGATATCAGCCTGGTTGGGCTGGCCGCGCAGAAAGTAATGCCGCACCAGCCCGTTGAAGTTGTAGGGGCCGGAAGTCCCGGAATAGATCTGATAATTGAGCACCTCGGGCTGCTGTGCCAGGTGGTGCGCCAGCTCCTGGGCCACGCGCGTGGTCTGCTCCAGCGTGGTCCCGTCCGGCATGTCCACAATCACCTGGAACTCGCTCTTGTTGTCAAAAGGCAGGAGCTTTACGTGCACCAGCTTGAGGGGAACCAGCGTGCACGCCGCCAGCAAGAGCAGAACAATTCCGCCCAGGAACATCAGGCGGCGCTTCCCGTCGGCGATGAGCGGCGCCATCAGGCGGCGGTAAAGGCGCGTCATCCAGCCTTCCGCGGGCGTAGCGCCGTGGCCTTTGTCCGTACCCCTGGCATAATGACGAAGGAGCCGCAGCGCCGCCCAGGGCGAGACCACGAACGCCACCGCGAGCGAGAACAACATGGCCGCGGAAGCGCCCACGGGAATCGGACGCATGTAAGGGCCCGTGAGCCCGCGCACGAAGGCCATGGGCAGGATGGCAGCGATCACGGCGAAGGTAGCGAGGATCGTGGGATTGCCCACTTCATCCACGGCTTCCACGGCAACCTGGGCCAGAGGACGGCCGCGGTTTTCCGGCAGGCGGAAATGCCGCACGATGTTTTCCACCACCACAATCGCATCGTCCACCAGGACGCCGATGCTGAAGATGAGCGCGAACAAAGTGACGCGGTTCAGGGTGTAACCGTAGAAATAGAAGATGGCGATCGTGAGCGCCAGCGTAACCGGAATGGCGAGCAGCACCACGCCGGATTCGCGCCATCCCAGCGCCAGCGCGATCAGCAGCGTGACGGAAAGCGTGGCCAGCAGCAGGTGCCTGAGCAGCTCATCGGATTTGTCTTTCGCCGTCGCGCCGTAGTTGCGCGTCACTGTCATTTTCAAGTCGGCGGGGAGCACGGTGCCGCGCAGCTCTTGCGCACGCTTCAGCACTTTTTCAGCGAGGAAGCTGGCGTTGGTCCCCTTGCGCTTGGCCACGGTGAGGGTGACACCCGGAAAGTCGGCGCCGGGCGATGAAGATCCTGAATTCGCTTTCGACCCCACAGCGTTACCGTACAAGACATAGTTGGCGGGCTCGGCTGGTCCGTCTTCGATCTTTTCCGCCACGTCGCCCAGAAACACCGGACGCGCGTTGTGTACGCCCACCACCACGCGGCGGAGATCGTCAGCGCGGGTGAAAAAGTTCCCGGCTTCCACCTGGAACTCGCGGTTGTCGCGGGAAAAGCTGCCGGCCTGGCCGCGCACGTTGGCGGCTTGAAGCTTGGCCACCAGCTGGCCCGGAGTCAGGCCGTAACCCGCGAGCCGCTCGGTATCGAGCGTCACGCGCACGTTCCGCGGCTGTCCGCCGATCAGCGTGGTCTCAGAAACGTCATCAATCTGCTTGACCTCGTGCTCCAGTTCGCCCGCCGCCTGGCGCAGGCGATAGGCATCGTAATTCGGTCCCCATAGCGTGAGCGCCAGAATAGGCACGTTATCAATCGAGCGGACTTTGATGATGGGCTGCGAGACCCCCGGCGGGATCTTGTCAAAGTTGGAATAGAGCTTATTGTAAGTCTTGACGATCGCGTCTTCTTCCTTGGTGCCCACGTAGAAGCGGACGATCACCACGCTCATGCCCGGATGTGATATCGAATACAGGTACTCCACGCCTGGCATCTCGCGCAACAGCTTTTCCATCGGGATACTGACGCGCTGTTCCACTTCCGCAGGTGTGGCGCCGGGCATCTCCACCATTACGTCCAGCATGGGGACAATGATCTGTGGCTCTTCTTCGCGCGGCGTCTGCCAACACGCCATCGCGCCCAGCAGCAGCGAGCCCACGATGAACAGCGGCGTCAGCTTGGACTGAATGAAGGCACGCGCGATCCTGCCTGCGAGACGAAGCTGCTCCATCACCGGACCTCGATTCGTTTGCCCGCCAGGTCACGGCCTGCGGGCGCGGCCACCACGGTCTCGCCGGCGTTCAGCCCGGAGAGCACTTCGCGGCGGTCCTGCTGCGCGGCGCCAAGCGTGACGTAACGAAGCATGGCAATGTTGTTATCGCCCACGACGTAGACGGTTTGCAGTTGCCCGCGTTCCGTGACTGCGGTCTGGAGGACCAGGACAGCCCGCCGCGTGCCGCGCGCGAACGCTGCGCGCCCGAAAATTCCCGAGCGCAAGCTCTTGTTGGCCGGCAAGTCGATTTTGACGTTGAAACTTCTGCTGGCCGGGTCCGCTGCGGGCACAATCTGCGCGACCTTGCCGATGAGCGCCTGCGTGCCCAGGGAATCGAGCGAAACTGGCACGGCCTGACCCATGTGCACGTACTGCAGGTCGCGTTCATCCACGCCGGCTTCCAGGCGGTACTGCCCTCCGGCTTCCACCGTGAGCAGCGGCAGGCCGGGCGAGGCCAGCGCTCCGGGATCGATGCGCCGTTCCGTCACCACGCCGTCAAAAGGAGCGCGCACCCGCGTGTAGTCCAGCCGCGTACGTGCCTGCTCCAGCGCGGCCCCAGCCTGGACGCGGGCGGCGCGGGCGGTATCGCGGCGGGCTTCCGCCGACTGCAGGCGCGTGTGCCCCTCGTCATATTCCTGCTGGCTGAGGGATTTCTTCCCGTACAGCGTCTCCAAACGATTGAAGGTTGTCTGCGCCAGCGCGAGTTGGGATTCCGCTGCGGCCAATTCGTGTTCGGCGGCGGAGAGCGCGGCCTGCGACTGATCGACCGCGGCGCGAAGCTGGGTGTCATCGATCGTCGCCAGCACCTGTCCGTGCTTCACGGCATCGCCTTCATGCACGTTAACGGCGGTGAC
>DASVFK010000046.1:0-10278 GCA_036380095.1 Candidatus Angelobacter sp.
GCCTTCTGGCATGGCCTTGACCGGCCGTCACCGGACTACGCCAACGCGCGCTTTATCCTGCTGCTGAGTTCGCATCTGGAAGCCGGACATTATTTCAACCCTCACGCGCAGCGCATCATTGACGGAAAAGGCAAAGGCGCCAAGGTCTGCGTGGTGGACACGCGCCTCTCCAACACCGCCTCCAAGGCCGATTACTGGCTCTCACCGTGGCCGGGCACGGAAGCCGCCATGCTGCTGGCCATGTGCCGGATTCTGCTGGAGGAGAACCTGTTCGACCGTGAGTTCGTGCGCCGTTGGGTGAACTGGGAAGAGTGCTTACGCTCGGAATTTCCCAGCGAGCCGCAAACTTTCGATCACTTCATCGAGTTGCTGAAGAAGACATACGCTGAATACACTCCCGAATTCGCCGCGAAAGAGTCCGGCGTGGATGCAGCAGCCCTCGTGGAAGTGGCGCGTGAGGTCGGCCGCGCCGGATCCGCCGTGGCCACGCATGTGTGGCGCAACGCCGCTGCCGGCAACCTGGGCGGATGGCAAGTGGCGCGCGCCCTGGAATTTCTGACCGTGCTTGCCGGCGCCGTGGGCACGCCCGGCGGGACCGCGCCCAGCGGATGGAACAAGCACATCCCGGCGCCGCCCATGATGCCGCCTCCGCCCAAGGCCTGGAACGAGCTGATGTGGGCGCCCGAGTATCCGCTCGCATTTTTTGAAATGAGTTTTCTCCTGCCACACTTTCTGAAGGAAGGCCGCGGCAAGCTCGCCATGTATTTCACCCGCGTTTACAACCCGGTGTGGACCAATCCTGACGGCATGAGCTGGATGGAAGTTCTTGGTGACGAAAGCAAGATCGAACGCCACGCCTGCCTCTCACCCACATGGAGCGAGACGGCATGGTTTTCCGACTATGTCCTTCCCATGGGCCACGCCTCCGAACGCCACGATCTCATGAGCCAGGAAACCCACGCCGCGCGATGTATCGGTTTCCGCCAGCCGGTGCTGCGCGTGGCCTTGGAAAACCAAGGCAAGCAGTTCAACTTTACTTATGAAGCTCATCGCGAGGCCGGGCTGGGTGAAGTTTGGGAAGAAGAAGAGTTCTGGATCGAACTCTCCTGGCGCATCGATCCCGATGGCTCGTTGGGAGTGCGCAAGTACTTCGAGTCGCCCTATCGGCCCGGCGAAAAACTTCGTATCAGCGAATACTACCGCTGGATCTTCGAAAACAGCGTTCCGGGATTGCCCGCGGCCGCAGCCAAAGAAGGGCTTACTGCTTATGACTACATGCGCAAGTATGGCGCTTTTCTGATAGAAGAAAATGTTTACGGGACACACGAGCAACCGGTAAGTGCAAAGACCCTCGAAGGCACGCAGGTCGATCCAATCACGCGCGTGGTGCACAAACAGGGAACGCCCTTGGGCGTGGAGATTGATGGCCAAACCTACGCGGGGTTCCCTACGCTTTCGCGCAAGCTGGAGTTCTATTCCAAGACTTTGAAAGACTGGAAGTGGCCGGAGTTTACCATTCCTACGTACGCCAAAAGCCATGTGCATCAGGAAAACATTGATCCCGGCAAGGGCGAGATGCTGTTGCTTCCAACCTTTCGCTTGCCCACGCTGATCCACAGCCGCTCCGGCAACGCCAAGTGGCTGTATGAGATTTCGCACAAGAACCCGGTGTGGCTGCATACCAAGGACGCGGAGCGCATCGGCGTCACCAGTGGCGATCTGGTACGCGTGGCGACCGCCATCGGCTACTTCGTTGACCGGGTGTGGATCACCGAAGGCATCCGTCCCGGCGTGGTGGCATGCTCGCACCATCTTGGACGCTGGCGCCTCCAGGAAGATTCCGGCGGCGAACGCTGGTCTACAGCTCTCGTAGACTTGCAGCAGGTGCAGCCAGGCCAATGGATGATGCGCCAGGTCCACGGGGTCCGCCCCTTCTCGAGCGATGATCCCGATTCTTCACGCATTCCCTGGGAAGATGCCGGCGTGCATCAGAACCTGGTCTTTCCCGTGCAGCCTGATCCAGTCAGCGGCCAGCATTGCTGGCATCAGAAAGTCACAGTCACCAAGGCTTCCGCGGAGGATCGCTACGGCGACATTTTTGTAGACACCAACAAGTCGCACCAGGAATACCTGCGCTGGCTTGCGATGGCCCGTCCCGGTCCAGGGCCGGAGAATCTGCGGCGCCCGCTGTGGTTGCCGCGCGTTTATCGTCCTGCGACGGAAGCCTTCTACACCAGGCCGGCGGAGGGCAAGAAAGTATGAGCGCCGTCATGGATGGACGTTGGACCGGTTCGCTCTATTCGAGTTCGTTTCGCGGCCCGAGCAGCAGAACATCAGCAAATTGGCCAGCGGGGACCCCACACTCCGTTCGGAAATTCAGAAGCATTCGGGATTGCAGGAAGTCCGCTCGTCAGCGGCAGGTACATCCGGAAGGTGGTTGTTAGTCACGCGTCAGATTGGCGCGGGCGTGTGCGGGGCGGGTGAGCAGTTCCCGGATGCGCTGGCCCAGGGTCTCCAGTTCAAAGGGTTTTTCCAGGAAGATCTCGCCTGCCTTGAGTTTGGCGCCGGCGCTGAAAGCTTCGTCCGTATAGCCGGAGACGTAGAGCACCTTCAGGCCGCGGCGCTCAGACTTGAGGACCTGCGCGAGATCGCGGCCATTCATGCCGGGCATCACGATATCAGTGAGCAGCAGGTGGATCCTTCCGGAATAATCGCGCGTCAGCGGCAGGGCCTCTTCAGCGCTGGCGGCGGAGAGCACGGTATAGCCCAGGCGCTCGAGAAACTCCCGGGCGAGCGCCAGCAGATGCGGCTGGTCTTCCACCAGAAGGATGGTCTCCGTGCCGGTCATCTCGGCGATGTGTGGCAGTGTGGAGCCAGGGTGCTCCACGCGGCCTTCCGTAAGGCGCGGGAGATAGACGGTGAAGGTGGTGCCCACGCCGAGCGTGCTTTCCACGGAGATACTGCCGCCGCTCTGGTTGACGATACCGTATACCGTGGCCAGGCCCAGGCCGGCGGCCTTGCCGAGCTGGCGGGTGCTGAAAAAAGGTTCAAAGATGCGTGCCTGGACTTCAGGAGTCATGCCGGCGCCGGTGTCGCGGACAGAAAACAGCACATGCGGTCCGGAAGAAAGGCCTGGGTGCTGGCGGGCCTGCTCCTCGTTGAGTTGGACTTCGGCCACAGACAGGGTGATTGTGCCGCCATACGGCATGGCGTCGCGCGAGTTGATGACAAGGTTGGCAATCATCTGCTCGATCTGCGCGGCGTCGGCGCGGACCCAGGCGGGGCGTGGCGCGGGGACCACGGAGATGCGGATGGCTTCACCCACCACGCGGGAAAGCACGCGGCCCACGTCCGCCACCAGGACGTTCAGGTCGAGCACTTGTGGAATCAGCATCTGGCGGCGGCCGAAGGCCAGCAACTGGCGCGTGAGATCGGCTGCGCGCTTGGCCGCGGTGCGGATGCGCTCCAGGTGCGAGGCTGCGTCTTCACGGTCGGAGACAGCGGGTTCCAGCAGTTCGGAGTATCCCAGGACCATGGTAAGCAGATTGTTGAATTCGTGGGCCGTGCCTCCAGCCAGGCGGGCCAGGGATTCAAGCTTTTCAGCCTGGCGCAGGCGGTCCTCAGACTGACGGAGCTTTTCTTCGATGTGGAAGCGCTCGGTAATGTCGCGGACGACGGCGATCACCCCCAGGCCGGTTTCCGAAAGGCTGGGGCTGAGACTGATCTCCACGGGCAGCAGCGTGCCGTCCTTGCGTTGCGCCTTCAGCTCCATGCCAATGCCCATGGGCCGTGTCCGCGGATGCTGCCTGTAGCCTTCGCGCTGCTGGGCGTGGCTGGCGCGAGCGGCCGCCGGCACAAGTTGCTCCACTTCCATGCTTTTGAGCTCGGGTCGCGTGTAACCGAAGAGCTTCTCCGCAGCCGCGTTGGCAAAGGCGATCCGGCCTTGAGCATCTACTTCCAGAATAGCGTCCGGGGCGGCCTCCAAAAGGCGGGCGAGCTGACTCTTTACGGACTGGCGTGTCTTGGAGGGCACCTGGTAACCCGTTTACCAGTAAGGATTTCTTATCTTTCCCGGATTTGATGTGACCTGCGTCACCGACAGAATGGTCAGAATGTTTCTTAGCGGAAAACCCGAACGATCTTTAAGGCAAAACTGCAAAATTGGATTAAAATACCCTAAGCAATTCCCGCTGAAAGAGTGCGATTCGCCCTTGGCGGAGGGCGAACCGGTCAGATTTCGAGAGCAGCAGTCGTCATTTTCCATGTACGGGCAAAGTCAGCAAATTGGCTGTGCTGCGGTCTCTTTTCATTCTCTGCGGGGAGACGGAAGCCAGTACCTGTGTCCACCAAGCCAGACACTCGCACGGTTGCGCCGCTGACCAAGCTGCCGGAACAGCTTGAAGCGATTTTCCGTTCCCTTCCTATCGGTCTGGCCTACTGCGATAGAGACCTGCGGTTCGTTTGGATCAACGACCACCTGGCCAGCCTGCACGGCAAATCGGCGATGGAACATCTGGGCCGCACCTTCCGCGAGATGGCGCCGCCGGTGGTTGCGGACTACGCGGAACCAGTCTTGCAGCGCGTGCTCAAAACCGGGGAACCGGCGGTGGATTGGGAAGTGCGTTTGCCGGACCGCAACCAGAGGGTACGCGATTGGCTGATCCAGTATTACCCGGTGCGCGAGGGCGATGAGGTTCTGGGCGTACACGCCATCGTGCAGGAGATCACGGAACACCGCCAGGTTGACCGGATGCTGCAAGAAGCGGAAGAGCTGTTCCGCGCGACCTTTGAGCAGACCTCCGTCGGTATTGCGCACGTGGGGCTGGACCGCCGCTGGCTGCGGGTGAACCAGCGAATCTGCGAGATCACCGGCTACAAAGCGGAAGAGCTCCTGGGACGCTGCTACCACGACATCACGCATCCCGAAGACCGCGATCTCGAGGACCAACTGGGATACGCGAACCTGATTGCAGGCAAGGTGCAACGCTACTCGCTGGAGAAGCGCTACATCCGCAAGGACGGCAGGCTGGCGTGGGCGTACGTGACGGGCTCGATGATGCGCGATGCTGACGGGGGGCCGCTGTACGAAATCGCGGTCATCGAGGACATTACTTCACGCAAGCAGGCGGAGGAGGAGCTGGAAGAAGGAAAAGAGCGTCTGCAGGCGGCGCTGGATGCTTCTACCACCGGCACTTTCCGCTGGGACATCCGCAGCAACGCCATGGAGTGGGACCGCAACCTTGACCGTCTGTTCGGGCTGGCGCCCGGGCAGACGGCGCGCAGCCTGGACCAGTTCGTGGCCATGGTGCACCCCGACGACCGGCCCGGAGTGGTCCACCGCAACGATCTGTGCGCCACTCATGGCGCGGATTTTGAGATGGAGTTTCGCGTGATCTGGCCGGATGGTTCCGTGCACTGGCTCTATGACCGGGGCAAGACTTTCCTTGACCGCGATGGGCTGCCGGAATACATGACCGGCGCGTGCGTTGACGTTACTGAACGAAAAGCCGCCCAGGAAGCGCTGGAGATCTCGGAAGAACGGCTGCGGCTGGCGCTGAAAGCGGGGGCTTCGGGCACGTTTGAGTGGGACCTCGCCACCAACTCCAGTTTTTGGTCAGACGAACTGCAGAAGCTGCACGGCTTTGCGCCGGGTGAATTTCGCGGCAGTTATGAAGCCTGGCGGGAGTGCGTCCATCCCGACGATCTGCCGTTTGCGGAACAGGCGATTGCACACGCCTTGAAGAGCGGGGAGCTGACCACGGAGTGGCGCATCTTCCGCCGCGATACCGGCGAGATCCGCTGGATGAGCGCCCGCGCCAGGGTGGTTCATGACGAGTCGGGCAAGCCGGTGCGCATGATAGGAATCAACGTGGACCTGACCGACCGCAAGCGCGCGGAGGCAGCGCTGCGCGTGAGCGAGAAACTGGCCGCCACGGGCCGCCTGGCTTCCACCCTGGCCCACGAGATCAACAATCCGCTGGCTGCCGTGACCAACCTGATCTATCTTCTTCGCGCCAACCCGGCGCTGAATGAAGTGGCCGCGCAGCAACTGGCGATGGCGGATACGGAGATCCGCCGCGTCAGCCACATTACGCGCAAGCTGCTGTCGTTCCATCGCGAGCCCACCCAGCCCGTGCAGGTGGACCTGGCGGCGATCCTGGAGGAAGTTGCGGAGCTGTACCGGCCCAAGCTGCAAGAGAAGGGACTGGAACTCCGCAAGGAACACAAGCGTGTGCCTGCCATCACGGCTTACCCCGGTGAAATGCGCCAGGTGTTTGCGAACCTGGTTGGCAACGCGATTGAAGCGACGCCGGAAGGGGGCCGCTTGTGGTTGCGCGTGAAAGCCGGCCCCAGCGGCATGGTGCGGGTCTTCATCGCTGACACCGGCCCTGGTATTCCCCGCGAGAACGCGGCCCGCATTTTTGATCCTTTCTTCACTACCAAGGGTGAGAAAGGCACAGGGCTGGGTTTGTGGATCACCCGCGACCTGGTGTCCAAGCATGGCGGCCAAATCAGGGTGCGAAGCGGCCGGCGGGGAACATGTTTTGTTGTCAACCTGCCGGTACAGGCAAGACCGCAGCAGGCCGGCGCGTAGTTTCCAGACGGCTTGTACTCAAGAGTCCATCCATCCTCTTTCCTTTTCCCCTTGTCTAAGTATGCCGTAAAAAGTACGCGTCTAATTTCTTGTTTTTTGGTCTAAGATAACGGCCCAATGGCTGCGCTCTGGTCAATGGTACGCCCCGGCTTGAAACTGTTCTTGACCTGCTGCTGCCTGCTCTTCGCGGCCGCGCTGCTGCAGGCGCAGGAAGCTTCCACTGAAACGATGTTCGCTGAGGCGCCCTTTGACCGCTGGGCCGCGGAAGGCCCGGCGATGCAGGTCCCGTGGAAAGTGCGGGTTCTTGCCCCTGGTCTTTCCGTGCACCAAAGGCTCTCCGCCCACGTGGAGATTGAGATCAAAGGCCGGGAGCTGGTGCAGCGTTCCCATGACGGGCGCCTGGTGACTCTGTTGCGCATGACCGACGCCGCGGGCCACCACTACCACGACTACGGACTGATCGATCTCAAACAGGTGAAGCCGGAGATGCACAAGCATATCTGGCTCTCCATGTGGGACGCCTTCGTTCTTCCCGGCGACTACAAAGTTGAATTGGCACTCTATGACAAGGCCAGTGGCGAGCATAACTATCAACAGTCCGCGCTCCATGTTCCCGGGCTAAAGGACGATCTGCTTCCGGAAGCGTGGTCGGGACTTCCCAGCGTGGAGTTGTGGGGGCCGCTCACCGACGAGCGTGATGCGATCTTTCATTCTGACATCGAAGGCGCCCTCCATCTGCCGCTCGAGACCGGACGTCCCGTACACCTCGAGGTCCTGGCTGACCTGACTCCTTCCGACCTGTTTCACGGCTCCACGCGCTTTTATACCCGGTATCTCAGCGTGATGCTGCCGCTGATGAAGGCCCTCACGCAGATCGCTCCCGCCAACGGCTCCATGCGTGTAGCCACACTGGACCTGCGGCGCCGCGAGGTGACTTTTGAGCAGGACAACGTGAAGCAATTGGACTGGACAAAGCTCAAGCAAGTGGTGACGCCGGAAAAAGGGCCGGCCATGATCGACATCAGGGGCCTGGAACAAAAGCACGAGACGCCAGACTTTCTCCGCGACGAGGTGCTGCGCCGGCTCCGTGCGCTGCGCGAAGCCAGTTCCGGTTCGGCGCAAAAACCGTTGCACGTCTTTTTGGTGCTGGGCAGCCCCATGGATTTTTACGCCTTCCACCACTTTCCCCCCATCCCGCCGGAGCAGACGGAAGACTGCGTGGTCTACTACCTGCAATTCGAGCTCTACAATCCGCAATATGCCAGCGGCGCCCTGGGCAGCGTTCGCAAGATGATGAAGCCGCTCCCCATCCATACCATGCAGGTGCGCTCGCCCCAGAGTATCCGGCATGCCCTGGCCAGGGTACTGGAAGAAGTCGCAAGCATGTAGCTGCTGGAAGGGAAGTTCTTCTTCACTCGGGCGTATTTTTTCCTTCTCAAAAGGCCCGGAAAAGTGCTGATACCTGCACCGGGCAGTTTCTGTGATCCTGAGAAAACAAAGCCGAGCATGAGCGGGGAAAAGCAGGAGCATTTGCTGCCGGCCCCGGTGTATTGCGGCCGGGAAAATCCGCCGGACAGATTGGCCCTGGGGAGGACACGCGTGATGGAGCATTCTTGCCCGCGATATGCCGCCTTGCCGAAGCGATCATCAGGAGGAGGGCGACATGAGACCTGACGAGATTCGAGACAGCGCCGAAGAAGCGTACATTTACGGTTTCCCGCTGTTGCTGATGGACATTACCGCGCAGGTGGCCACGGCGGCGCCGCGAGCGCAAGGGCACAAGGCGCCGCGGAACCAGTTTGCCCACCTGGAAAGCTATCCTGATCCTTCTTTCACTGAAGTGGTGAGCCCCAACGCGGACACACTGTATTCCAGCGCATTCCTTGACCTGTGCCGCGGGCCCATGGTGTTGAGCGTGCCCGATACCGGCGGGCGCTACTACTTGATGCAGATGCTGGACGCGTGGGGCAACGTGTTTGCCGCGCCGGGAACGCGGACCACGGGAAACGCCAGACACGATTTCGCCATCGTTGGCCCCAGTTGGTCTGGCACGCTGCCGGAAGGAGTGGAAGAAATCAAGTCGCCCTCCAACATGGTGTGGGTCATTGGACGGACCTACTGCGCGGGCCCGGCCGATTATGAAGCGGTCCACAAGATCCAGGCGCAGTACAAGCTCACGCCCCTCAGCGCGTGGGGGCAGGCGTACGCGCCGCCGGAGAACGTGGACGTGGACCCGAACGTGGACCCTAAGACCTCGCCGGTAGACCAGTTGGACGATTTGCGAGTGACGGATTTCTTTCATCGACTGGCAATGTTGATGAAGGACAATCCGCCGCCGCCGGCCGACCGTACGGTGGTGCGCCAACTGGCCAAGATCGGCATTGTTCCTGGTGAGCCATTTGATCCCACCGTGCTGACCCCAACCACGGCCAAGGCGTTGAAAGAGGGGTTCACATCCGGACGGGCAGTGGTGATGAAGTCAAGCAAGAGTCCGAGCGGCGGCAGGATGGTCCACCGCAATGGCTGGAGCTACACGCTGGACGCCGGCAGCTACGGGACTGACTACCTGTTTCGGGCGGCCGTGGCCCGCATGGGGCTGGGCGCCAACCTTCCCGAAGACGCGGTCTATCCCACCATCGTGACGGAAGCCAACGGCCAGAAACTGAGCGGCAAGAACGGCTACGTGCTCCACTTCGACAAAGACCAACTGCCGCCGGCCCGAGCCTTCTGGTCGCTCACCATGTACAACGCGCGCCACTTCTTTGTGCCCAATCCGATTGGGCGATATGCGATCGGAGACCGCGACAAGCTGCAGTTCAATCCAGACGGCTCGCTCGATATCCAGATCCAGCATGAGCGGCCGGAAGCAGCCAAAGAGGCCAACTGGCTCCCGGCGCCGGCGGACGAATTCAATATCATCATGCGCATCTACTGGCCCAAGCCGGAAGTGCTGGAAGGGAGCTGGACCGCGCCGCCGATCCGCCTGCTGGCGGAACCAAAGCTGATGGCAGCCTGAGCCCAAATCGCAGCCTCAGCCTAAGCCCGGCCTCGAGCCCAAAACAAGAACAGGCCGGAGAAGCTTATGTTCTTCTCCGACCTGCCGTGAAGGAGTGGGAGATTTCTTACTTCAGGCAATCGCCGATCACTTTTCCTTTGTAGTGCATGCGGACGTCACCGGCGAACTCAGTCGTTTTTGTCGCCTTGGCCGCCCCAGGTGCCGTTGTAGGCGATTCGCCGGGACTCTCGATCAAGTTCACACCTGTGCGCGTCCAGGTCTGCTGGATCTGGACCTTCTTGCCCACATAAGCGGACAAGTCCTTGTCGGTTCGCAGCGGTGTAATGGCGCCGTTCTCCTCTTTGAGGATGAAGCCCGAGGGGGCGCCCATGGCGATGCAGCCCACAATGGTCCTTTGCCCAGTAGAAACCGATGTCTGGGCCCTCTGGTTTTCGGGGGTCTGGCCGGCGGGCTGCTGTTGCTCTTGCGACAAACTCACGGCTGTGATCATCAACACGGCAATGAATAGGTAAACGGGACGCATTCAAAACCTCCTTTAGGTGTGGCCAGAACCGCCTTTTTGCTTCGTCCGGGTGGTCCCGGCAAAAAGAACTGGCAATGGCAGGGAGGCTGCATGTGAGCCCGTGCAACCGCCGGCTTTCTCTGACCAGTACCATGATTTCAGGGC
>DASVFK010000047.1:0-12047 GCA_036380095.1 Candidatus Angelobacter sp.
GCATGGTTTTCCATGGATTTTGGATCGGCCTCTGTATCGGCCAGCACCGTGCCGTCGTGGGCGATCACAGTAACTCGCGTCTCTGTAATCCGGGACTCGTCTTCCGCCATCTGTTGCAGGGCGTGTCCCTTGTCGTTCTCAATCCGCAAGGCGAAGCTTTGCGCGTTCTGCACCAGCAGACGCTCAATGTCGCTGGTGAAGCGGTTTTCCCAGATTCTCCGGATACTGATGTCCAGCGTCAGCGTGGCCACGCCAATGACCGCTACAAAGGCCGCCAGGGTCTTCAGGAAGATCCTGTTCCTCACTTGGGCGCCTCGTATTTGTAGCCTGCGCCGCGCACGGTCTTCAGGTAGGCAGGGTTCTCGGGATCGGACTCGATCTTTTCCCGCAGCCGCCGGATATAGACATCCACAGAACGCGGGGTCACAAATGACAAGTCGCGCCAGACTGCGTCCAGCACCTGGTCGCGGGTGTAAACGCGTCCGGGATGGGATGCGAGAAAGTGAAGCAGGCGGAATTCCGTCGCGGTAATGTCCACCGGCTTTCCGCGGACCGTCAGCGTCATGGAGTCGGCGTTCAGGTTGAAGTCCCGTGTGGCGATGCCGCTGGTTACCGGCTGTTCGAAACGCCGCAACACGGCGCGCACGCGGGCGAGAAGTTCCCGCGGGCTGAAAGGCTTGCCGATGTAGTCATCGGCCCCCATGTCCAGACCGCGTACCCGGTCTTCCTCTGAAGTTTTGGCAGTCAGGAAGAGGATCGGCACTTTGGCCAGAGTCCTGGTGCTCCGGATCTGGCGGCAGACCTCAAGCCCGTTGGTTCCCGGCACCATGATGTCCAGGATGAAAAGCAGCGGAGGGTTTTGCTGCGCCAAGGGCAGCACTTTCTCTCCTGCGACGGCGGTAAGAACGTTGAACCCGGCCTGATGCAGGTGATGCCGGACCAGGTTCGAGATGTCCGCATCATCTTCGAGAACGATAACTGTTTGTTTCACGGTTTTCTGCCGCTACGATTCTAAATCGTGACTGGCCCGGTTCCTGAAGTGGGTCCGGACGAAGGTTTGTGTGCTCCGGACGGCGCTGCTACCATGGAACGGTGAGAAACGTAAAACCCGCCGCCTCAAAAGCCCTTCTTGGCCTCGCCCTGTTCGCTGCCTGCCTGGCCGGAAGCCGAATGGTAGCCGCGAACCTGCCGGCTGTGCCGCCTACCGTGGAGTCCATCACCCCCACGGAACTGCGCATGCACCTCGAGTTCCTCGCGTCCGATGAGCTAGGAGGCCGTTACACGCTTTCTCCGAGCTTTGCCATCGCCGCGCGTTATCTTGCTGCTCATCTGCAGGCTTATGGGTTTCGCGGCGCCGCCAACGGCAGTTTTCTCCAGACCTTTGAAGTGGTATCGGCAAAAGCCGACTCCACCAAAACCACCCTGGAATTGACGATCGACGGCAAGCCCATGGCGTTGAAGTTTGGCGAAGACTTTCTGGCCTCCAACACCAGCGGCGGCGGCCAAGCGGAAGGCCTGATTGTCTACGTGGGCGCCGGCATCTCCGCGCCGGAGCTGAAGCATGATGACTACGCGGGAAAGGACGTCAAGGGCAAGATTGTCCTGATGGTTCCCGCGCAGCCCGCCGGCATCGATGCAGGCAGCTTGAAGGAGAGCCAACAGGGCGCTGGAGCGGCTTTTGCCCATGGAGCCGCCGGCATCCTTCTGTTGCCGCCGCAACGTTTTTTGACGTTCATGCGCGATAAATCGGTCCTGCAACGCTTTGCCTCGCGGGAAAACATAGCTTTGAGCCGTGAGAACGATGGCAAGCTGCCTTCGCTTACGCTCACCCCGGACGTGGCGGAGAAGCTCCTGGCCACCGCCGGCCTTGACGTGAAGACCGTCTACGAGAACGCCGGAAAGAAAGACGCGCCCAAGAGCAAGCCGGTTGAAGGCTCCGCCAAGGTTTCCGTGGCGCTGCAGCAGACGCGCACCACCACGCAGAACGTGGTTGGCATTCTTGAGGGGACTGATCCCCAGCTCAAGAATGAGTATGTTGTCTTTAGCGCGCACTATGATCACTTGAAGACCGGCCCCAATGGCGAGATTTTCCACGGCGCCGACGACGACGGCTCCGGCACATCAGCCGTGCTGGCAATTGCCCGGGCCATGTCTTTGCAGCGGCCCAAGCGTTCCGTGCTTGTGGTCTTCCATGCCGGTGAAGAGCTCGGCTTGCTGGGGTCGCAATACAACACCGATGTGGCCCCGGTAGTGCCTTTGGACAAGATGGTGGTGGACTTGAATATCGACATGATTGGGCGCTCCAAGCCGCCGGGTGACAGCCAGCCACAAGATGCCCATCTCACGGACGCCGGGACTGTGTACCTTGTCGGCGCGGACCGCATCAGTCCTGAACTGAACCAGCTCAGCGAAGAAACCAACGGCGAGTTCCAGAGACTCAAGCTGGACTACTATTACAACGATCCCCAAAACCCGGAGCGCATCTATTTCCGCTCAGACCATTGGAATTACGCTAAGCATGGGATACCGATCATCTTTTACTTCGATGGCACGCACGTGGACTATCACCGGCCCACGGACACGGTGGACAAAATTGATTTCAACAAGATGACGCAGATCACCCGCCTGGTTTTTGAGACCGGATGGCGGATCGCCAATCTTGACCACCGGCTGGCCACAACTCACTGAGAATCCGCTAGTGGGTCAGTTTGTAAAAACTGACCCACCTAGCAGTATCAGCGTCTAGCGATTCGCTCGCGAATCGCGGGCCTTT
This sequence comes from Candidatus Angelobacter sp., assembly GCA_036380095.1. Lineage (GTDB taxonomy): Bacteria > Acidobacteriota > Terriglobia > Terriglobales > Acidobacteriaceae > Angelobacter. The sequence continues at coordinate 2,774 of DASVFK010000047.1, forward strand.
AGGCAGACGTTCATCGCGCTAGCGATGAATCCACGACGAAACTGACCCACTACTGAGAATCCGGCGGCTTGCGGTAGGGGAGTTGACCGGTCTTGACGTAACCTTCGATCACCAGGTCGAGCCGGTCAATGAAAGAAAGAGGATGAGCTACACCATCCCCCACTCGCGCTTGGGGCGTTAAGGCGCGGCCCGCCGTGCGCTTTTCATGCCATTCTGATTTTGGCGGCTTGCGCTCGCTGATGTCCGTGGCGGCCGCTGCCTGGTCAACGTAAAACCACAACACACGGCGGAATTGGTCCACGGTATCTCGCAAGAGCCCCAGGTCGCCGGCCGAACTTGGGTCGGTGCACAGAAAGTTCTTTCTGGGAGTGCCGTCCGGCATTGCCAGCTCCGCGCAGAGTTCCTCCTGAAATGCCTGCAGTTCTTGAGTCAGGTTTTTGATCTTTTCCCGTACCTTAATCGCAGGCAGGGTGGCATGCCACGAATTTGGTCGCATTGAACGTCTCAGTTGTAATGAAATTGACTTCGAGTTATCCAAAGATAGAGGCCAATGCGTGTTCAGGTAAGGCGAAAAATCGGTGAGTTACCAAGGAAGATAACATACGCGGAAGCTCGCAGAAGGCTATTCGAGGGGACGGGCGAGCACCAGGGTGATGTCATCTGGCTGCTCCGTGGACCCGATCCAGTCCTGCACAGCGGATACGGCCTGCGCAACCAGGCGGTCCAGAGGCAGGTCGCGATGGGCGGCGATCGTCTCCAGCAGGCGCTCTTCGCCGAACTCGCCAAATTCATTCTCCGGTTCCGTCATGCCGTCACTATATGCGATGAAAATGTCGCCAGGAGAAAGCTCCACAGTTTCTTCGTTGTACTCCATGTTATCGAACAGGCCCACCACCATCCCGCCGGCCTCAAGCCTGCGCACGTCGCCGTGCCGGCCCAAAATCATGGGAGGAAGATGGCCTGCGTTGGAGTAGGTGAGCTGGCGACGGTCGCCGTCATAGAATCCGAGGAACAGCGTGGCGTATTTCTCCGGCGCCGTGCTTTGATAGAGATGGCGGTTTAGCAGCCATAACATTTGTGCCGGTGAAGGCGGCGCCACCCGCGTGCGCGCGCTGTCCGCGTGGCCCATCGCGCCAACGCCCGAGGCCGCGTGTACGGAGACAACCGCTTCCTGCTCATAAGCGCGCACCGCCGAGTGAATTGTGGCCATCAACAGCGCCGCAGAAATGCCTTTGCCGCTGATGTCGCCCACAGCAATGCCGATCTGGTCCGGGCCCAACGCTATAAAGTCGTAGTAGTCGCCGCTGACGATTCGCGCCGGCCGGCAGACGCCGTGCAGCTCCAGCGTCCTGGTCCCGGATACTGCCCGGGGAAACAACTGTGCCTGCACTTCGTGGGCAATCTCCAGCTCGCTTTGCAGGCGTTCTTTTTCCTTCTGCTCGGCGATAAGCTTCTGTAGCGACTCGGTCATGGAATTGAACGAAAGCTGCAAGGCGGCCAACTGGTCTTTCTCGCGCACCTGGATGCGATGTTCGAAGTCTCCGCGATTGATATGCTGTGTAGCTTTGTAAAGGTTGGCCACCGAATAGGTGATGGTGCGAGTCAGACGGATGCCGATCACCAGCGCGACCAGTACGATAATCCCGAAGGTTACAGCGAGGATTGCCAGCGCAATGGTCACAAAGGACGCCCATTTGCTCATCGCCCCGGAGAGACGTGAATAGAGGACGGACACGCGCGTGCTTCCTACCAGCAAAGTGCTGATGGTCTTGCCATCGGCCCAGTCAACACCCTCCACCGGCGCGTAATAGTCGAATGTTCTGTCCCAGCGGTTTTGCGGCCTTCCCACCGATCCCGCAGTGATGCTTTGGGCGGGACTTCCACTGATCACTACTCCCCGCTGTGAACTGATGTCGATGTCCACATCTCCGCTGGCGTTCTTGCGAGGGACATACAAGGTGATCGGCCCAATCTCGCCGGCGATGGCTGCAACAAGTTTTTCGTCTACTGGTACGCTGGAGATGACCGCGATTCTCTTGTTGCCGCGACTTACGATGTTTACCGCCCGCAAAAACAGGTGTCCCTGGTCCAGGACAAGATTGCTGGATCCATCTCTTAGCCAACTCGGGATCGAGTCTTCGCTGTCGACCAGCATCGTTTTGCCAGGGAATGCGGGATCTTCTGGCATGAAGCTTTCCGGGCCGGAAGACTTCCTGGCTGGAGCGCGCCGGGCTGCAAGCTGTGCCTCGGCCAAGTTCGTCTCCTGTAGGCGCTTTAATTGCGCCTGTATCGCGGAGACCGGGAGGGAAGCAGCAAATTGCCCGGTGACGAAATACCCAGAAATCAACGCCATCAGCAGCACCAGGGTTACCGGCACGCCCCCGATGAACAGGTAAGTCACAATCAGCCGGTTGCGCACACTCCACAACACCTGCGAGCGAAACCAGCGCAGAGCCAGGAACAGGAGCAAAAGGACAAGGACAAACGCCAGAAATCCGCTCCAGCCCTGGAATAGTGGGCTACTCGGCCTGGCGCCGGCAACCTGAAGCAACCATTTCACCAGGAGCAGCACGCCTTCGATGGCGGCGAGACACACGGTGACTCGCGCTACACGCGTGCGTGGAAACAGGCCGAACCTGACCAACCTCTCCGTGATTTTCTTCGTGGCTGGCAATCACTTCGATTATATCCAGCATTCGCGCTTGTGCAGTCACCGCGGAGCAAACGTGGTTGAAGTGTACGCGGGCAGGCAGTCCGGGGGGCGATCAGCTGAACTCGATCCCGTCGTCTGTTTCGGGTGCGGGTGACGCAATGGTCTCACGGAAATTATCAGCCGCAAGGTGTGCTCCGGCCAGCACCATCAGTCCGGAAATGAAAGCCCAGAACATCAGGGTGACGGAAATGGAAAACGGCCCGTAAACTTCAGGAAAATTCAGCCAAGGCAGGGTCTTGATGTAAACGTACTTTCCCAGCTCCCAGAGCAAACCCATAGCCACGGCTGCCGGCAATACGCTGCGGGCGCTGATTTTGCCGTGTGGCAGCACCCAGTACAGCAGAAAGAAAATGGCGATGCTGGCAAGCATGGCAAAGATCTTCCCGGCAAACGACGTCAGCACGTAGAACACGATGTTTTGGCTGTGTCCCAGCATCATGGTCCGCAGCATCACCTGGTTGCCGGCGGCGAGTCCCACAGAAGCCAGCGCCAGTACCCCGCAACCGAACGCCAACAGCAGGGAAACAATCTGGTTCCCCAGGTAGGATCGGTTTTTTGCGAACCCCCAGATCTGATTGAAGGCCACCTCCAGTGGCAGAAAGACGCCGGTAGAGGTGATCAGAAGAATCACAATCGAAGCCATTTTCACGCGCCGCCGGCCTACCACCAGTCTGGTGAGGTTGTTGACCACAAAGTCCTGGTTGCTGGGGAGATGGTCGCGGAGGAGCTGGCCAACCACGTCAAACATGGTCTGCGAGTGGAACACATAGCGGATGAGCCACATCAGCAACACCATGAAAGGAAAGAAGGACAGAATTGCATTGGCCGCCACGGAGAAGGCAAACGTGTGGGCCTCCGTCTTGGTCAGATACTTGAGCGTGGGCAGGCCCCGGCGCAGGACCATTTGCTTCCATGGTCCCAGGATCAGTGTTCGGGCATGCGACTCCGGCGCGTGCGGCGCTTCCGTCGCTGTCGATGGAGGATTGGATGGCATGGGAAGATCTGCAAAAATCGTACCAGAAATCTGTCCACCCAAAGAGCTGAAATTACTTGAGAAAACCCGGGTGAAACTTCCAAGTCGTTTTATGTTTGCGCTGCTTCACCAGGATTTCAGTTGCTGCCCAGGGATTTCATAAAGATCTTCAAATAAAACACTTTACAAAAACCAGAGTTCCTGAATATGATGCCCTGCTCCCAAGGGTAGGACCTGAACGGAGCTTGATTCAGGTTGATGTTTTTGTGCGCGGTAGAAGTTCACCCAGAAGTGAAAACTGGCCGGCAAAGCAGCAACCTCTTCTCTCTTCCTGATTCCGGCAGGGGAGAATTTTCATATTTCAACTGAGGGGAAAGGAGTTGTTTGTGAGAGAGAAGGGCACAGTAAAATGGTTCAACGGCGCCAAAGGATACGGGTTTATCCAGCGTTCAACGGGCGAGGACGTGTTCGTCCATTTCTCCGCCATCCAGGAAAACGGCTACCGCACGCTGAATGAGGGCGAAACCGTGGAGTTCGAGCTTTTGAAGGGGCCAAAAGGCTTCCTCGCCGCCAATGTTATGCGAGGAGGAGCATAGACTGATTCAAAAGCTTTACCGCTCCAGTCCCCTTGCTGACGGCAAGGGGTTTCTCATCTCAGGGCCGGCTCTTACCTGAGCAAGAAGGCGATTGTCAGCCAGACCTTTGCGACCACTGGGCTTCCCAACTCCCAGAGATTGCGTCCCATCACATGGCATTTTTCGGCCATCTGGTTCAGATGACTCATGTTCGTGTCCTCCCCGTCCGGAAGTTCTTGCTTCGGTGGACCAAGAACGTCAGTAGCTTAAAAGCCCTCGCTGTCGTTCCTTCCTTGCACTCGTGCAACACTGACCTGGTTCCTGGCCCCAATCATTGGCTCTTGATGGGAGATGGAACCAGCCCATGCCCGGCGATCTCCGCCAGGCCAAAACTCGCTCGCCTGCTTAATAGCGGCATCTCGAAGTTGAAGCGCTTCAGCCTCGGGACGTGCCCAGAAAAGCCCAGGACAGCGTCCTTCCGTCTTTAGAACAGGATCAATCCGCAAGCTTAAGGCAGGGCTAAAAAATTATTAGATTTCCTAATTAGCATGGCCTGTCTTCGCCGAAAACCTAAAAACCTCAGGCCAACACGGGCTGGATTCATAGAATTCACCGCAGAAAGATTGATTTCCCTTTAAACGCAGTTCTGGGCGCCCCTTGGCCGAATCGGCGGCTCCTAACGCGGCGGAGCGGTTGATTGTTCCGCCCCATGCGATGGCTGCTCACCTTGCGGCTGGGGCCCGGCAGCGAGTTGAGGTTCTTGGCGCTCTGCTGCTGGTTCTTGCTGTGCTGTCATAGCGGTCAGGAGGGGTTCCCGGGCAAAGGAGGCGCGCCGGCTAACCAGCACACGTTGCACCCTGCCTTCTTCTGATCCGAGGATCATGAAGTCGATTGTGGGGCTGCTCAGCAGTGCGTCCAGGACTTCACTGGGCGATCCGGGCCCGAGCCGGACGACCGCAGGCTCTGCGGCTACCTCCGGCGCTACCTGAATTTCTGCGCTGATCTTGACCGCGATCAGCCGCAAGACTTTCCCCAGCTCCGCATGATTGGCCACTACCGTGAGCTTACCGAGTGCGAATTCGACTGTTACCGGCGCGCCGGGATCGGCACTCGGCATGGGAGCCGCTACCGGCTCGGGAGATTCCGCCGCCGGATGCGGTGCTGGAGCGGGCGTTGCGATCTGCGCGGTTGCGATCTGAGGTGCGTTGGGAAATGTCCGCCGCAATGGCATGATGACGGCTCGCGCGTTGCCCATTGGCCGTGACGGGCGCGCCGGAAGAGCCGAGGTAGGTTTGGCCGCGCTGGAAGCGGGAGCCAACATGGTAGATGAAGTCAGGCCCGGGCTGGCGGTGGTTACCGGCGTATGCGCCGCAGCCGCGGGTTTGGCCCGAGCTGGAACTGGCCCTGACGCTCTTTGTGCCATCAGGACCGCTGGGAAAGCCACCAAGACCAGAATCATGCGTTTGCCGGCTGGCATGGGATCCCTCTCCTTCTGCCCAATTCAAGAGCGCATAGCTATCAGAGCGCATCGCTGCGCTGGCTCCGGGTTCCTGAGCGAAGCAATCGCCAGCATGATGGCGGGAAATTAGAGGGCGCTTGGGAGGGTATTAAATTCGCTAATTCCTGAACCGCACTACGCCTGCGGCGGCACGGGCCTAGTTGACAGAGGCGTCTTGGACTGGGGCTGCCGCTTCCGAACCCGGCGCACTGCGGCTGCTGATGGGGAGCACCACCCTGAAGCGCGAACCTTGGCCGGGAATGCTGGAGACCTCGATGTCGCCGCCGTGGGCCTGGGCAATCGCCTGGGCGAAGTGCAGGCCCAGGCCGGTCCCCGAGGTTGACTTCATGTTGGATGGTGCGCGGTAGCCGCGCTCGAAAATGTGCTTAAGCTCTTCCGGCAGCATGCCAAGACCGCTGTCGCTGACGGAAATCATGGCGGACATGCCATGAGCGCTCAAGTTGACATCAACCCGTCCCTCCGCATGGTTGTACTTGATGGCATTATCGAGCAGATTGAGCAGAAGCCTCCACAGTTGGCCGGCATCGAACTGCCCGACCACGTTCTGTTGGACCGTCCCGGAAACATGAATGTTGTGCTCGGCGGCCTTGGCGCGCACGCCGTCAACAGCAGTCTGCACCAGCTCAGAGAGGTCCTCCGTCTGGCAATGCAGCTTGATCGCATTGCTCTCTGACTGCGCGAGTTCCATCAGGTCAGAGACGGTGTGGGCCAGGAGCTGCACATGCTCCAATTGGCTGGAAAGCATCGATCTCACGTTTTCGTCCGGCGTGCCCGACCGCAACGCTTGTTCCGCTTCAGCGCGCATGACGGTCAGTGGCTGGCGGATTTCATGGGACAGATTGCGCAGAAATTCAGACATGCGTTGGAGAGCGCTCTGCAGCCGGGAAAGCGTGCCGTTGAGAATAACGCTGAGCTCGTCCAGTTCGTCCTGACTGCCGGAAACGGGAAACCGCTGGCTCAGGTCCAGGGGGTTGATCTGGCGCGCGGCCTCGTTGATCCGCTCCAGGGGCTTGAGCTCCTTTGCCGCGAGCAACCAGGAGTTGATCCCGTGCACCAGGAGAATCAGCGGGAACACCACAACAATGAACATCCGGTGCTGCGCGGCATCTTCGTCCACCTCAGCCATGGACATTCCAATTCGCAGCAGATAACGCCGTTGATAGACTCCCATGACTGCAGTATCCACGACGCGCAGCCTTTCACCGCCGGGAAGAGAGAAAGTCTCGAATTCCACTTTTCCCGATTGGCGCGCTCGCTCTGCCTGCTCAGTCCAGGGCAACTTCAGGGCGACCATGGACTTCGAGCCGTCGAGCGGCCGTTGACTCTCGTCGAGCAATTGAAAGTAGCGTATGGATTGTTCGAACTGCTGGCGCACCTCAGCATCGGCTTCTTTGTTGAGCCAGCGGACCTGGCCATTGCTGACCTGCAGCATGGTGCGAACGGCGATCGAGCGGTCTTGCAGTTCGTCATCGAACTGCCCATAGATGTGGCGCGCCAGAACGCCGTACGCGCTCCAGGCGAGGACCATCGCCAGAAGCGCGAACCAGGCAGTTTGCTTGATCGCCAGCCGGGAGCTCAGGCGGCGTGGAAGCCGTACTTTCATTTGTGTTGTTACTGGTGGCCCGCCAGCATGTACCCGACACCGCGCGCCGTATGAATCAGCGGCTTTTCAAAGCCGTGATCGATCTTCTGGCGCAGGTAGTTGATGTACACGTCCACGATGTTCGTGAGCCCTTCAAAGCCCAGGTTCCAGACGTGTTCCACCACCATTGTGCGTGTCACGGTGCGGCCCGCGTTGCGCATCAGATACTCCAGCACAGCATATTCCCGCTGTGTGAGGTTGATCTGTTTTCCGCCGCGCGTCACCATATGGCGCATGCGATCGAGCTCCAGATCTTCAACGCTGAGCTTGTCCAGCAACTCCTGCGGACGGCGCAGAAGCGCATGGACCCGCGCCAGCAGCTCTTCGAAGGAAAATGGTTTGCTCAGGTAGTCGTCAGCGCCGGCCTGGAGTCCCATGACCCGGTCCGAGACGTCCTTGCGTGCGCTTAGAAGCAGAATGCGCATGTTGGAGCCGGATTTGCGCAGCTTCTTAAGAACGGTTAAACCATCCAGTTTAGGAAGGTTCCAGTCGAGAATGATTGCATCATAATCAATCTCGGTTGCTAGTTGCAGGCCTTCTTCTCCATCGTTGGCCAAATCTACAGCAAAGTGGTCCGCTTCGAGACCCTTCACCAATGTACGTGCGACCTTCGGCTCATCCTCGATAACCAAGATCCGCAAAATTCCACCCCCCGCTTCGGTGGAAGGCTTGCCTACCCCTCAGTGGCGTGCAAAAGTGGCGTGCAAAGCCCATCCGCTAATGTTTTACTGAGAAGAAACCTTCGTGGTAGCTTTCCGCTGAACTTCGCTGGCCCAGCGTCCCCGGAACTTAGATTTCTCCCTGACTTGTGCTCTCAAGACCCTAAACGTTACTGCCCGATTACAACCTCTGGCCCATGTCCGATTTTCCTTCATCCCAACGATGACGGCCTCTCGTCATGGTCCGTTTCGCTTCGGCACTTCCTCGTTCTCTAAAACCCAAGCCGCGTGGCCCAGATTAAGAGCCCGGCAAGTCCCCTCTGCCCTAGCCCGATGGTGTAATGGCACATCAGCGGAAGGACAGGTATCGAAGCGGTACTATAGTACACATATTTACCAAAAACGGAACTCAATTTTTTTAGCAAGACATGGCCTATTTCGCATGAAAAGCTGACAAACGCCTTTAATGAAAAAAGGTTTTTGTCATAACGTGACATCGTACTGTAGGACATGTTCATTAATACGTAAGTACATGTACCATATCCATGTCCATTAGTACAATAAGAATCTTTAGCAATAATTTTCTAATTTAATAAGCTCCTTAGTTTCAACAATATGACTGGGAATCAAAGCTCCTCTTTGTAGGCCTGTTCCCGATGGTTTTCTGCGGCTCCCTCGCAATCAAATGAGGCCATTCTTGATGTTCGTTCTAATTCTTTAAGATCTTAGGATTTGCTTTTCTCATTAGAAAACAGAAGCAAGAAAAGAAGAACTTAGACTTGCGCTTCATCAAAAAGCGGAATCTGGCCCTCAGCGAACGGTGCATGATTGACGCGCGCTGAGAGACCACGACTCCCGATCATGTGTTTATCGCACAGTCTTTTCACCAAGCCCGTAATTCGGCGCTGATAGGGCGCCGGAAGATAGGCTTTGCCGGCGTAGCGCTCGCGATACATACCTGTAAGAGCCGGGAACTTTTCTTCCAGAAAAGGCATAAAGATTTTTTCTGCGCACGGCTTGAGGAAAAGAGGATTCGCCCATACAAAGTGAGCCCGCGCCTGGGCAGCCGCCCTGACCACGGCTTCCAGGCTGGTGGGCGTATCAGTAATCCCGGGCAGGACCGGGGCGCAATTCACGCCCGCGCGGAGACCAGCCTCCGTCAGCTTGCGCAGCGCCAGCATGCGAAGGTCGGG
>DASVFK010000048.1:0-19413 GCA_036380095.1 Candidatus Angelobacter sp.
CCGAAGCGCCGCTGCCAGAAGTCATAACTGATCACCGCGTACGGGTCCTGTCCGGGACCAGCGGCATCCTGGGCGTTGAAGACGCGTCCGATGGCGGGACCGATCTCGAGAACGGAAAAGTACTCTTCGCTTACCAGGCGCCCGTGTGCCAGCTCCTGCTGCCCGCCGGAAATGCGCACTTGCCAATCGGCAAGCCAGGACTGCGCGGCGCAAAGGCCGTTCAGCGTGGTGAGACGCTCGCGCAGCTCAAGAAATTCAGGATAGCTGATGATCGTGCGTTCGCCATCGGCGATGCCGGTCCACGAGCCGGCTTGGTCAGGATTGGTAAGGCTCACCAGTTCCTGTGGGTCCGGTACCGGCAAGGACTTGAGCAGCATTTCGTCCATCACGCTGAAGATCGCCGTGTTGGCGCCGATGCCGAGCGCGAGGGAAAGCACCGCCATGGCGCTGAAAACAGGGTTGTGCCGGAACTGCCGCACGGCATAACGCAAGTCGTTGAAGAAACTTTCCAGGCCGGCGGCAATGTCCACGGTCCGCATCCTTTCCGCTTGCAGGGTCGTGTTGCCGAATTGGCGGGTAGCGGCAGCGCGCGCTTCCTGCGCGCTCATGCCCGCGCGCTCCAGCTCCTGGGTACGCAGGTCAAGGTGTAGGCTAAGCTCTTCGTCGAGCTCCTGCTCGAGCGAACGAGAGCGCAACGTGTTCCAAAGCCGGCTTAGCATCTTTCTTACTTGTGGCATGCGGCCCTCCGATCTCACGCGCCCTGCAACACGCGCGACACAGCCACCGTAAGCTCACTCCATCGTCTTTCTTCGGCGGCCAGTTGTTTCTTTCCCGCGGCGGTAAGGGAATAAAAGCGGGCCCGGCGATTGTTTTCACTCATTCCCCACTTGGCGCTGATCCAGCCTTCCTGGGTCATGCGATGCAACGCCGGATAAAGCGAGCCTTCTTCCACCCGCAGCGCCTCGCCGGCCACGGACTGGATATGGACCGTGATGCCATAGCCGTGCATCGGCCCGCGGGCGGCGAGCGATTTCAGGACCAGTAGGTCCAGTGTCCCCTGCAAACGGTCATTGGGATGTTTGCCCATTGCTGTTTTCCCCTAGCTAGCTATAGGACGGAAGTCATCCTACTCGGTTAGCAGGAAAAAAGACAATGAGCGGGAATTAAGCGCAAGGGGTGCGGCCCGGCGGGTACGAAGTAATTCAAGTGCCGTCAAGCCGCCTTCAGCCAGAAGCTAGCTGCTGCTAGAAGCTGGCAGCTCCTAATACAGATCGCACGCTGCCGGCGGGGCAAACAGCCGCGCCTGCAGGGCCTTCTCGATCGCTGCCCCGCACGCCAGTTCGCGCCGTTTGATGGCGATGAACTTGGGGTCTTTGTCCACCACTGCGGCGGCCCGCTGCAGTGCGTCTTTACCCGTCAACTTGGCGGCGGCGCGGGCGATGGCGTTGGAGTAGTCGGCGAAATTCTGGCTGTGGCGGAACTGGTAGCGTTGCAGGTAGACAAAGGTATCGGCGTCGTCCTCGTTTTCCGCGGCATATTTCGCGGTCTCCATTTTGTCTTGCGCATCGGCCTGGCGCGCCTCAAGCTCCCGGACGGAAGAAGGCAGGGTCCAGCCGGTTGCATTCACGGCCCGCAAGGCTGCGACCGCCGCCTGGGCAAACTGCGCTGAAAGTTTTACCGGTTGACCGAAGGCAAAAGCAGCGGCGGCAAGGGCAGAGACGAAGGCAAGAATGGCGATTGTTCTTTTCATTCGAAATTGTTCTCTTCAATAGTCTATCGTTACCGCGGGCAAATCTGAGAGCGCAAGAGTACTATGCCCTCTGGGTCGGAGAACACGGGTTGTTCAGGCCGGCTCAGCATGTTTCCGCGGCGTTATTTTTCTCCAGGCTGGCCATGCCTGCCCTTTCCGGCAGCAAACTTCTGCGCGCCCGCGCTGGCTTCACCCGATTCCAGAGTCTTGAGGCCGCGCCGCAGTTCGTTGTTGCGCGCCTGGTCCCAGGAAAGCGGCCACTGCTCATAAGCGGAAAGCCGATCCGCGCGCAAGCCCTGCTGTGGAAATTCCGCCAGGGAGCGCGCGAGCCCCAGCGCCGTCTCCAGCGCTTTGCCGGTTTCCACCACGCGGTTTACCAGCCCGATCTCCAGCGCCTCCTGGGCCGTGACGCTGCGCCCGGTCAGGATCAAATCCATGGCGCGGCCGTGGCCGATCATGCGCGGCAGCCGCACCGTGCCCAAATCGATCAGCGGCACGCCAAAACGCCGGTTGAAGACGCCCAAGACCGCATCGCGCGCTGCCACCCGCAAATCGCACCATAGGGCAAGCTCCAAGCCTCCGGCTACGGCGTGACCTTCAATGGCAGCGATCACCGGCTTCGACAGCAGCAGCCACGTCGGTCCCATGGGGCCGGCGCCTGCGGGATCCACGGGCGGCCGGCGTCCTTCAGCGATCTCGCGCAGATCGGCTCCGGCACAGAATGTTCCAGCGGCGCCCGTGAGCACCGCGGAGTTGAACGCTTCATCCTGATCGAATTGCCGGAAGATTCTGCCCAGGGAGTCTGCGGTCGCGGAGTCCACTGCATTGCGGGCCTGTGGGCGATTGATGGTGACTATCAGGACCTTGCCGTTTCGCTCACTGAGTACGGTCTGCTGGAGTTCATGCATCGGCCAGGAGTTTATCGTTTGTCTTCACATCTATCTTTGCGCCGCTGAGGTCTGCGCCACTTCCAGGGACGCGACCGCTTCGGTGATCCGCCCAAGGGCCGTCCTTACCTTCTCTGCTTCGTAACCCACGGTGATGCGCAGATGGTGTTCCGTTCCCAGGTAAGCTCCCGGCGCCACCAGCACAGAAGCCTTTTTTCGAATGTGGGCCGCAAACTCGACTGACGGCATATCGAAGTGGTAGCGCACGAAGGCAATCGAGGTCGCTACCGGCTCGCCGACAGAGAACGTGCCGTTTTGCTGGCGTACCCAATCGCGCAGAATGCCGTGGCCGTCATGCGAGAATTTCTTCTGGCGATCGAGCAACGTGCGGCGTTTCTGTGGCTCCAGCGCGATCTCGGCCAGCTTCATGCTCGGTCCGGCGGCGGCGATCACCGCGTACTCGTGCCGCCTCCATAATTCTTCTGTCATCGCCGGCGAAGCCACCGTCCAGCCGATGCGCAGCCCGGCCAGTCCGTAGGCCTTGGACAGGCTGTTGACGCACACCAGCTTGTCATACATACCCCAGAAGCTCGGCGTCTCGGGGCGATCAAACTCGGTGCCGCAATAGACCTCGTCGGCGTGGAGCCATGCGCCATGGCGCGCGCACAGGGCGACGATGCGCCGCATCTCGTCCCGCGACAAGATGCTGCCCGTGGGATTGTTTGGGTTGACCACGGAGATCAACTTTGTTGTGCTGCCGGCCAGGCGCTCCAGCTGGTCGAGATCGAGTCTCCAGTTGTTTTCCGGGTGAAGCCGCGCTTCCTTCACCACGCAGCCCAGGTTCTTGGCCAGCCCCCACATCTGCCGGTAACCGGGAGAAACCACGATGACCTCATCGCCGGGCCCGAGCAGCGTGCTTGCGATCAGCCAGTTGGCCTGCGCCGCGCCCACTGTGACCAGCACGTTGCCCGGCGACGCCTTGGGATACAGCGCGGCAATCCGCTCCCGCAACGTCGCTGTGCCGTTGACTTCGGGGTAATAAAGCGGCAAGTCGATGAGCGGCTGCGACTCGTGCCCGGCCAGCAGCTCGCGCACGCTGGCGCACTTGACTGAGCTATCAGCCAGGTTGATCTCCACGGTGCGCTCAAATTGCGACTGAAAATATTCGAGTTCGAAATTCTGAAAATTCATGGCCGTACGCCCGCTGACGACTATAGCAGAGGCCGGCGCACTGCGAAGGCGTGTGTCGCTGGGGAAGGTAGAAGAAAGGCGCTCAAGAAGCTTCCTGCCGGTGCTGGCGGGCGAGGTCGGAGTACGCCACAACCTGGTTGCGCCCGGCGTGCTTGGCGGCATAGAGAGCAGCATCGGAAAACTCGATCAGATCGCGCTTGAATTGGGCGTCGGTGTCGTAAACGGCCACGCCGATGCTGATGGTGAGATGCTGCACGTTGTGCGGCCCGCCGGCAAAGAACTTGGCCTGCTCCACCGCGCGGCGCAGCCGCTGGGCCACGTACATAGCGCCGGTTTCCGTGGTCTCCGGCAGGATGATGACGAATTCCTCACCGCCGTAGCGGGCCACGGTGTCCACTTCGCGCATGTCTTTCATCAGGATGGAAGTCACGTCACGCAGGACCTGGTCGCCGACGTGGTGGCCGAAGGTGTCATTGAGGCGCTTGAAGTGGTCGATATCGATCATCAACAGGGCAAACTTCTGCTTGCGGCGCTCGGCGCGCTTGAATTCCAGGTCGAGCTGCTGTTCGAAGTAACCGCGCGTCTTGAGTCCGGTGAGGTAATCGGTAAAGGCGAAACGTAACAGGCCTTCATTGGCGTATTCGCGGGTGAGCAGGTTTTCCGCCACCAGGGAGAGGATCCATAGAAGCTGGGCGTCTTCCCGCTGGAAGGCTTCACGGCGGACGGAGTAAAGCTGAAGCGATCCCATGACGCGGTTGCTGACAAAGAAAGGCACGGCCAGCGCGGAGGCCGCTCCCACCAGTTGCAAAAAATCGTCCGCCTGCACGTGCAGGCCTTGCTGCACCAGCAGAGGCCGCCCATACTTGGCTGCCCACAGATTCAGGATGTTGCCGGTGGCCAGTTCCTCGTTGCGGTGCGGGTCGCTGCCAAAACCGCGCTCCAGCCGGAGCTGCATTTGCTCCTGGCCTTCGTCCCAGAAATAGACCAGTGCCTTCTCAAAGCGGGTGATTTCCCCGGCCATGTCGCAAAGCATGCTGAGGGTGGCTTCCAGTTGCATCTGCAGGCCGGTGAGCATGCTCAGGCGCAGGACCACGTTCAAGTGCTGCCAGCGGCTGCGGATGGTCTCCTCATCCAGCTCAGAGAAGACCTCCACTACAAACCGTTCCGGGGGAAAGGGCGCGGCGCGGGATGATTCCTGAGACACCATGGGCATGGCTAACAAAAACGCCACTGGTGAGATGCCTCAGCGCGCCTTCAGGTAGCGCTTACCACCGTCAAGTGGCGCTTACCAAAGGGTGCTCGGGTGGCACGAAGCAGAATGGCCGAAAGGACAGTGCTGCTCAGGGAAATAGCGGTGTCCGCTGGTACGAGTGCTGACGTGGGCCGGTCAGGCAGGGCCGAAGTCTTATTTTGGGCCAGTGCAGGAACTAAAGGTCGTCTCTAAACTCATGAAGAGCAGGTACTTACTTCAGAAGCAAAGTGGTACTGCCGGAGCAAGCGCACGTGCCAAAATATTCTTGGCTTCCGTGCACAGTGTCTGTTGCATTTCTTCTTAGGCCAGCATAGGATATGTTCGGCGCTGGAAAACCTGCCACGCCGGGGGAGACCAGATCAAAGGTTGGCCCCAACGCTCTTCGCAGTAAATCGCCCGTATTGCACAATACATCGTAAAGAACCGGCCCGAACGTTTTTCCGGACAGGAGAAGCATCCCCATGGCATGGTACGCGTACTGCATCGTTGAGCAGCAGGCTTTCCAGAACGGCATCCGCACGCGCCGTCCCGTCCCGGTTGAAGACCTGAAAGGCATCGGCGATGCTCAGACCTTCGCGTATCCCAGCGGTGAATTCAGCGTGATCGTCAGCGAATATATGTCCACGGGCGACTTGGGGCAAAAAGCGCTGCTGCAGCATGCCCACGTGGTCAGCGAATGCTTCAAGCGCACCACGGTGCTTCCTTTCCGCTTTGGTTCCGTGTTCGATAACGATGATGCCCTGCGCCGCGCCGTGCGATTGAATCGCAAAGCGTTCGTGGAAAGCGTTTCCCGGCTCAAGGGCAAAGCGGAAATGCACCTCAAACTCCTGGTGAAGGACGGGTCGCTGCGCCAGGCGCTGGAAGAAATCGAACTTCCGGCTACAGTAGGCAGCGAGTATCTTTCCAAGCTGCGTGAAAAGGCGGTCCGCCAGCGCGAACACCAGACCAAAGCGCGCGCCCTCTCGGTTCAGGTCCACAAGATTTTTGATCCGCTCGACCAGGACGTTTGCTGCCGTAAAGTGGACTCCGGCGGCATGCTCATTGATATTGCCCACTTGATTGACCACAAGAAAGTGGAGAAGTATCAAAACAAATATCAGACCGCGACCCGGCACCTCCCCGGAGTCGAGGTGGTGATGAGCGGTCCCTGGCCGCCCTATCACTTCATCCCCGGGAAGCGTACCTCGTAGCTTCTTAAAATTACCCCTCCTTTTCTCCCCCTGCGCTGCCTCAAAGCAGCTACCCCGTATTTCTTCTGGGTACCCGCATACCTGAAAGTGGAATCGCTGTACAATTTATGGCAGGCGTGGCAGGGTGAAACGTGCCTGAGCTGCGGGAAAGCACGCAATGAACCAGAAGTTCCGTATTCTGATCGTCGACGACGACGTGGTCATGGCGAAGTACCTGACTTCGCACCTCACGCGCCGGAATTTCGAGGTATCCCTGGCTTCAAGCGATCAGGAGGCCTTGCGCATTTTCCGAACATTTGATCCCGCGCTGGTGCTGGTGGATATTTCCATGAGCGGCTCCGTAGGCGCGGAAATCCTGGAACGCCTCAAGCAGATCAAGCCCTCGGTGGCGCTGGTGGTGCTCTCCGCCAGCAAGGACCCGGAGATTATTTTCCGGGCCTCCAAGCTCGGCGCCGACGACTACATCAACAAGCCGGTCGACCCCAAAGAGCTGGACATACGCATCTCCAAAGTCCTGGACAACCAGCAGCTTTATGCGGAAGTCACGCAACTGCGTGAACAGGTGCGGCGGCAAAGCGACTTCACCATGCTCTTCGGCACCAGTCCGAGGATGATGGAGGTGAAGATGACCATCGAGCAGGTGGCGGACACCACGGCCACGGTCCTGATTCGCGGAGAAAGCGGCACCGGGAAGGAAGTGGTGGCGCGCATGGTCCACGGCGAATCGTCGCGCAAGGACAAGCCGTTTGTAAAAGTGAATTGCGCGGCCATCCCGCATGAGCTGCTGGAGAGCGAGCTTTTCGGCTACGAGCCGGGGGCATTTACCGGCGCTACCCGGCAGAAGCTGGGCAAGTTTGAACAGGCCAACGGCGGCACCATCTTCCTTGATGAAGTCAGCGAGATGCATCCCGCGCTGCAGGCCAAATTACTGCACGTTCTGCAGGACCATGAGTTCTCGCGCCTGGGTGGCAAGCGTGATATCCAGGTTGATGTCCGGGTGCTGGCCGCTACCAACAAGCCCCTGGAGCGCGCCGTGGAAGAAGGCGTATTCCGCGAGGACCTGTTTTATCGCTTGAACGTGGTCACCATTCACATTCCGCCGCTGCGCGAGCGGCGCGAGGAAATCCCGGTCTTTCTCGAATACTTCCTGATGAAATACAGCGAGCACTACGGCAAGCACCCGCCCATGTTCAGCGATTACGCCGTTGGCCGCATGATGGAGTATGCCTGGCCGGGCAACATCCGCGAGCTGGAGAATCTGGTCAAGCGCTACGTGATCGTGGGCAATGAAGCCCAGATCATCCGCGAGCTTTCCACGCACAAGCCTATTGTGTCTTCCTTTTCTGTTCCTCAGGCCCAGGCTGGCGGCTCCGCGGCAGCGGCCGCAGCCGCGCCGGTGATGCAACCGGGGGCGACGAGCGCTGAACTGGAGTTGCCTTCACTGCTTGAGATCGGGCGGCGTGCGGCCATGCAGGCGGAGCGTGAGGCGATCGAGCGTGTTCTGGCGCAGACTCGCTGGAACCGTCGCCAGGCGGCAAAGATCCTTAAGATCAGCTACAAAGCCCTCCTGAACAAACTGAAAGCCATGGAGGAGCTGTCCAAAGCACAAACTAAGCACGAAGAATCTTAAGAATGGCATCCGTGTGCTCATTGCAAGATGATTCATTTTGCACTTGAAGCGAAGAAACCTTACAGAGCGATCCTTCCCTTAAGCGCTTTACATGTTATAAACAAAAGACTTACGCCGTTGGGAAAAGCTTTCTTACAAGTCTTAAGCAGATTTGGTTTGTGAGTTGCTCTAACCAGAACAACTGACTAAAGAGGCCAAAAACCTTACAATGACTTCAACCCTCTTCAAGATTTTCCGACTTTTCCACAACGAGCGTCTTGGCAACGGCCTTGGCCTCATCATCTTGCATCGCCTTTCCTGAGAACATCCCCTCTCTCGCCTCTTTGTAAGCGGCTCAATGGGCCGCTTTTTTTCTTAAATAAGGCAGCAGGGTTTTGAATCTCAGGCAGTTAGGAAGGCGCACTCCTGAAATTTTGGCATGGTGACGAACTGCCATGAGGGGGCATCTAATCAAGTTCGCCAATTTGACGGTTATACAATATGACGACTAAGATTGATAATTTCTCAAAACCCATGGACAAGAAGAAGCTTGAGAGTTTCCGAAAGAAGCTGGAAGAACGGCAGCAGGCGCTGCGCAAGGCGGTCAGCCGGACCGAAGAAGACGGCCGCATCGCCGATCAGGAAGCGGCCCAGGACATTGCGGACCGCGCAGCAAACTCTTACACCAAAGAGTTTCTGTTTTCCCAGAGCAACACCGAGCGCGTGCTCCTGAACATGGTGGAAAGCGCCCTGCAGCGGATCCGCGAAGGCACTTTCGGCGAGTGCGTGAGCTGCGGCAATGAGATCAATCCCAAACGCCTGGAAGCTGTGCCTTGGACGCGCTACTGCATCGCATGCCAGGAGAAAAAGGAACAAGGCCAGCTGGAGGAAGCTGTGGAGTAAGCACGCAAGCGCTCATCGCAACCAACCAATAAAAAGGAGATGCTCGCCGCATCTCCTTTTTGCTGCAATGTGCCGCTGATATCAGTAGAGGTTGAAGGAAATCTCCAGACTCATTTCCACCGGGACGGGCCGGCCGTCTTTCTTGCCGGGATCGAATTTCCAGAGTTTCACCACCTCCAGCGCCTTCTCATCCAGGCCCATGCCCAGCGACCGCGAAACCCGCGGATTATGCACGCGGCCATCCACGCCCACAATCGCAGTGAGCACGACCACGCCCTGGTACTTGGACTTGCGGGCTTCTTCAGAGAATTCCGGTTCAGGTGTGTAAATGGCGCGAGGTGCGCTCACTCCGTTCACTCCGGGCATGAAATATCCCGGCCCAACGCCAGGGCCGCCATGGCCGGAGCCGACGCCGCCGCCATCGCCGCTGCCGATGCCTCCGCCCACGCCGATGCCGTTGGAGGGCACTACGAGTTTGGAGAGAGGATCACCGAGCTGCGCGCTTGGCGGAATCTTCATGTCCGCCACCACCGTGGGCTCCACCATGAGCTTGCTCTTCTGCTCTTTCAGCACCACGGGTGGAGTGAACTGCTGCTTGGCCGATTTCGGCGGCGTTCCTGCGGACGCTTTCAGCTTGCTGGCGTCGCCGCCTCCGCCTCCGCTGACGCCGCCTTTTCCGATCTTGTATGCGTAGTCTGTCAGCTCAATCACGGCATGCGGGTTCGCTTGGGGCAGGATCTTCGGCTGGAGTGTGATGTGAAAAACCCACAGCATCAAGCCTATGACGATCGTGTGGGTCACCACGGACAAAGCGAAGTTCTCCGGCCGCACCTGGTACTGGCCGTAACCGCCGCCGAACAGAGTTGTCATCGTCGCATCCGCTCGCTGTTGCTGCTCTTTTACGAACTTCACCACAGCTTGCGATTGCGGGCTTGCCGGATTCGCGGCTTCCGGGGGCTTTTTTGTGTCGAGCTGTGACATGTCTGATTCCAGTATAGATGCCTTACAAGCAAAAATGTTTCCTAAAAGTGCATTGGGCTAAAGTGTCCCTCTCCCCGATTCGGCTGAACTTAATGATGAAAAAGAGATCCAAAAAATCCCTTTAGCTTCCCCAAGAACCCCTTGCTTTCCCTTTTCTGACCAGCGGGCCGAACCTCGGCCTGGGGCTCATCTTTTTTCTTCGCGGAAGACACTTCTGGCGGCTTCTCCAAGAGAACGACCGGATTGGCCTTATCTTGCAGGAAAAGAACATTGGGCAGGGTGGAGAAATTGATTCTGGCCACGCTGTAGGGCTTGGGCGCCCCGGCGCCGCGCGCGCTGAAAACAAACGGCGCATCCACCTCCACATGCACCTGGCCAGGTTGGTCTGGGGGAAGAGCGGCCGTGGGTTCGCTGCCGGCCACCGCGGCCATCGCGGGCCCGCTCACAAGCGGAGGATCGCCTGCCTGCACTGATTGCAGTGCGTTCGGCGACGTCCCGGCCGCTACCATCACCGGCGCCGCCGCAGGGCATCCGCAATTCCCGCTGAGGTGCACTGCGGGCATCAGCTTACCGCCGCTGAAGGCAAGGGCCTCCCCGGGACGGGTCCGGTAGGTGCGGGTCCCCAGCAGTTCGGCGAGCAGCGCTTGGGAACTGTTGCCGGGCAGAGACTTAAAGCAGGTATTGCCGGTCTTGTCCACCCCCAGCGCAAAGTGGTAGATCGCGGGTCCTGTCAATTGCACGCTGAAGTCGGGCGTGAGCAGCATATCTGACTCTTGGGCCGCAAGCCGGTAGTCCACTTCGATCGTGCCTGAGCCCATGGTAAACATCAGGCCGTAGGTGCCTGCATTCACGGTGAGATTACTGCGCGGGCAAAGCCGCATCTGGCCGCCGCGTTTCAAGAGAAAACGGGCCGGGGCAGAGCCGGCGGAAAGTTCAGAACCCGCGGCCACCGCCATGCCAGTGCCCACCTGCAGCGATTGCAGCGGAACGCCGTTGTCAGAGGGGAAGAGTTCACCCACTGCAGTGTTCTGCGCCAGGGCCGTGGCGGAGAGCAGCGCCGCCGCCAGCAGACACCGGCGCGCGGCTGCAACTGGTTTTGTCCACAGAAATGGCAAGACCGTTCTACTCCTCGCCCACGAAATCGTACTTTTCAATTGCCACGGCCACGCCTTGCTCGCGTCCGTTCTTTTCCACGCGCAAGACCCGTCCGCAACAGCGCACTCGTATGGCGCCGGCCAAGGTGACTTCGGGAGGCAACGTCATCACGAACTCAATCCGTGCCCCTTCAGAAATGTCAGAGTTCAAACGTATAAAAACGCCACGGGAGCTGACATCGCGGGTGCGGCCCGTCAATTCGTACTTGCCGTCGTCCAGGAACTTCACGCTGATGGGCAGCTCAAGAGCAAAGCGCCGTGTGGAACGCTTTTCCAGACCCGGCTGCGCCATAAGCCCTCCCCAGGCCACATCGCCGTTCGCAAGATTGTAACGCAAGCGGATAGCCCTTTCGAGTCAGGTATTCGGCTGAGAAACAGCCCGGTCG
Source organism: Candidatus Angelobacter sp. (assembly GCA_036380095.1). Lineage (GTDB taxonomy): Bacteria > Acidobacteriota > Terriglobia > Terriglobales > Acidobacteriaceae > Angelobacter. Next base: position 11,304 of record DASVFK010000048.1, read on the forward strand.
GGCCTGAGATTACAGTTCGAGGAAGTTTTTGAGCAGCAGCCGGCCGGCTTCGGTAAGCACGCTCTCCGGGTGGAACTGCACGCCTTCCACGGGCCAGCGTTTGTGGCGCAATCCCATGATCACGCGCCGGCCCTCGTCATCGCGAGTTTCCGCGCTGATCTCCAACTCCTGGGGAAGCCCCTCTTCTGCGACGATCAAAGAATGATAGCGGGTGGCCGTTAATGGCTGGGGTGCGCTGCGAAAAACGGTTCTGCCATCGTGCTCGATGAGGCTGGTCTTGCCGTGCATGACTTTGCCCGCGCGGACCACGGTGCCGCCGAAGGCTGCGCCAATGGCCTGGTGCCCCAGGCAGACTCCCAAGACGGGCTTCTTGCCGGCAAAATGGCGGACCAACTCGATGCTGATGCCGGCATCCTGCGGCGTGCATGGCCCCGGTGAAATCAGAATGTGGCTAGGGTCTGCCTGTTCGATCTGCTCGACTGTGACCTGGTCGTTGCGCCGCACCTCGACTTGCTGACCCAGCTCGCCCAGGTACTGGACCAGGTTGTAAGTAAACGAATCGTAATTGTCGAGCACAAACACCATCAGGCACAGTGTATCCCACCGTGCTCGCCTTTTCCCTGCTAACCGATTAGCATGTTGCGCAGTCCTAATGTCTGGGTCTGCGCATGGTTTTTTCTGCGCTTCCTGGCCAATTTTTAATAAGGATGCCTGACGTGAACATCCCCTCCTGGATAGAAACGCTCTTCAAAGATTTGCGCTATGCCTCGCGGCAGTTTGTTCGTAACCCGGTGTTCACGCTGGTGGCTGTGGCGTCGCTCGCGGTGGGCATCGGCGCCAACACGGCAATCTTCAGCGTGATGAATGCCGTGCTGCTCAAGTCGCTCCCGGTGCTCGATCCGCAGGACCTGGTGATCCTGACCAATCCCAACGCTTCCGGCGTCTCCTCCGGCATGGATACCGGTGAACGGAATCTGATGAGCTATGCGGAGTTCGCCCATTTGCGCGACCACGCCACGAGTTTTTCCGGCATGTGTGCGGCGCAATCGCAGCTTGACCGCTGGGACGTGCGCATTGCCGGTGCTGCCCAGGAGCCGGCGCGCGGCCGGCTGGTCTCTGAAGAGTATTTCTCCGTGCTCGGCGTGGAGTCGGCCATCGGGCGCGTCTTCACTCATGACGACGCCCAGGGGCCGGGCCAGGACCCATACGCCGTCCTGAGTTACGACTATTGGCAGCAGCGGTTTGGGGGCAAGACTGACGTCCTGGGCACAACCATCCGGGTTTATGCCGCCACGCTCACGGTGATAGGAGTGGCCGAGCCGGGGTTCCGCGGCGAAAGCGTCGGCGAAAAACCCGACTTCTGGATTCCCATGCTGATGCAGCCGCAGGTCATGCCCGGCCGCGACTGGCTGCACGAAGATCTGAGCCAATCGATTGAGAAAGTCATGTGGCTGCACACCTTCGGCAGGCTCAAACCGGGCGTGAAAATGGCCAAGGCGCAGACGGAGATGGATGTGCTGTTCAAGGGCATCATCGAAACCGGCTACCCGGCCACGCTTGCCGCGGACACTCGCAAAGAGGCCTTGAATCAATATCTGAAGTTGCACCCGGCCCGCACCGGCGCATTCGGCGGTCGCGACGATTTTGCCCAGCAGCTGCTGGTACTGCTGGGCGCTTCCATCGTGGTGCTGCTCATCGCATGCATCAACGTGGCCAATCTTCTTCTGGCCCGCGCCACAGCTCGCTATAAGGAAGTAGGCGTGCGCCTCTCCATCGGCGCTTCCCGGGCGCGGCTGGTCCGCCAGTTTCTTACGGAAAGCCTGGTGCTCTCCCTGCTGGGCTGTGTGGCCGGGTTGTTTCTCGCCTGGGGAAGCGCGCGCGTGCTGGTGGTGCTCTTGACCGGTTCGCGCCAGGATTCCCATCTTGCCGCCACGCTTGACTTGCGCGTGCTCGCCTTCACCCTGGGCGTGACCGTTCTTACCGGCCTCGTCTTCGGTCTCGTCCCGGCGCTGCGAGGCACCCGCGTGGATGTGAGCAACAGCCTGCGCGATACCGGCCGTGGCGTCAGCGGAGCGGCAGGCGGACGGCTCAGCCTGGCCAAGGGACTTGTCATCGCCCAGGTGGCCCTCTCCCTGGTGATGGTGGTGGCGGCCGGCCTCTTCTTGCGCACGTTGTGGAACCTGCAGGCCGTGAAGCTGGGTTATCCCAAGGACAAGATCCTGGTGGTGAACGTTGACGGCCTTACTGCCGGATACAAGAACGCGCGCCTCTCCGAGCTTTGGCGCGAGCTGACGGACCGGCTGCGCGTGCTGCCCGGCGTGCGCGGCGCCACATACTCCATCAACGGCTTGTTCAGCGGTTCGGAGTCAGGCGACGCAGTGGAGGTGGAAGGCTTCACCGCCACCAAAGAGAACGAGCGTGGTTCGCGCTTTGACATGGTCGGCCCGGAATACTTCTCCACCGTCGGCATTCCCATGTTGCGCGGGCGCGAACTCGGGCTGCAGGACAACGCCGGGGCCCCGCATGTCTGCGTGGTGAATGAGGCGTTCGTGAAACGCTTCTTCCCCAAACTGGACCCCATCGGCCGCCATGTCACGGAAAAATTCGGCGATAAGAAAAACGTCATGGAAGTGGTGGGTGTTTCCAAAAATGCCCGCGACCACAACCTGCGCGGCGACGTCCCGCCGCGCTTCTACATTCCCGCCAACCAGGGCATGGGAGGCCCCAACGAATGGGCCTACTTTGAAATCCGCACCGCCGGTGACCCCGAACAGATGTTCTCCGCCATTCGCAAGACCATTCTTTCCCTGGATGAGAACCTCCCCATCGGGACGCCGCGCCTGCTGGTGGACTCGCTCGACCGCGTCACCGCGCAGCCGCGCATGATCGCCCGTCTGTGCGCCATCTTCGGCGTCATGGCTTTGCTGCTGGCGGCCACGGGTCTTTACGGCGTGCTTTCTTATGGCGTGGCCCGGCGCACCAATGAGATCGGCATTCGTATGGCCCTGGGCGCCGGCAAGAATAATGTCATCGTCATGGTGCTGCGCGAAACCGGAGTCATGATCGTGATCGGCGCGGTAATTGGGTTGGCCCTCGCGGTCACCGGCATGTGGTTTTTCAGAAGCCGCTTCTTCGGCTTGGCTGCGGTTGACCCCGTCAGCCTGGCCGTGGCGACATTGATATTGGCTGCCGTTGCCCTGATTGCCGGCTACATTCCCGCGGCGCGGGCGGCACGCGTGAACCCAACCACGGCGTTGAGGCATGAATAGAAGCAGCTGGCAACTGGCGGCTAGCAATTGGCAATTAGCAATTAGCAATTGGCAAATTCGGCATGGCTAAACGCCACTTTCAACGTTATCGCGAAACCCGGTCTTTCGTGCGCGGAGAATTCCCGGGAAAACCACTCGTTGCAGCTTCTGATGATCGCCGGTTGCGATCGAGCAATGCGGCCTGCTTTAGCTGTGCTCGTTGCTAGCTGCTAATTGCCAATTGCCAATTGCTTTATTCATACGCCAGTGCATCAATCGGATCTTTCTCCGCCGCTTTAAATGCCGGATAAAGCGCCCCGAGCAGCGAACTCACGATGGCGATGATCGTCGCCCACAACATCCAACGCAGGGGAAACTCCACCGGCAAGGTGCGGATCTTGTAGTGGATCCCCTGGCCGGCGGCAAATGTCATGAGGATGCCCACGATGATTCCGGCGATCGCCAGCAGCAGCGTCTCGCGCAGGATCACGCGCACAATGTAAAGCTTGGAAGCCCCCAGCGATTTCAGGATCCCGATCTCTCGCGTCCGTTCCATCACCGCGGTGTACATGGACTGAAAAATCACCATGAAGCCGATGACCACGGAAATCCCGATCACCAGGTTGATAAACGTGGCCAGCATGGGGATGTTGTCCACGGAAAGCAGGCTCAGGTATTCGTGCATGGGCGTGATGGTGTATTCAGACATGCCCGGAATTTCCTTGAAGGCCTTGGCCACCTGGTCTGACTGCTTGGAGTCGTCGAGTTTCACGTAAAACGCCGAGGCTTTGCCCGGCGCATCGATCAGCTCCTGCATGGTCTTGATGGGGATGAAGCGGCGGGCGCCGCGTCCATGCTCCACAATGCCGCTGACGTGGAACTCGTGGTTGAATAAATCCAGCTTGGCGCCCACTCGGGTCTTGTTGGCGGAGGCAAAAACGTCATCCACCACTACATCATAGGGGCCGTGGAAAGGTCCTCCTTTGATATAGCGGAAGGGGCCGCCCACGCGCTCAAAATCGTTAAGGTCAACGCCATAAATAAGCTCAAAGAAGCCGGTACCGGAGCTGACGTGCGTGACCACCGGCGCCACCGCCGTCACATGCGCCTGCCGGCCCAGGATGTCCGCCACTTTGACGGGAACCGAGGCAGTATTGAAGGCATTCAGCATGCTGGAGCCCGGCGGGCGGACCAGCACGTCGCCGCCGATGCCTTTTTGCCGCTCGCGCTGGTCGTTGAGCATCCCCAGCGCCACACCCACGATCAGCAGGATCAGCGTGACCTCAATCGCCACCGCCAGAATGCTGATGATCGAACGCACGGGCCGGTACGCCAGGTTGGACACAATCATCTTGTTCATAGATTCATTCCCCGGTGCAAGGCTACTGCTCGAATCTGCTTTGCTGTTCCTGGTGGTCCGGCTGCGAGCCCGCGTTGGCCGTTCGCTGGTCCAGGTTGACGAGCTTAGAGCCGGGCGGCTGGGTCAGCACGAACGTGTCATCCGCAAGCGGCTCATTCAGCCTCAGCTTGGTCACGGTCAGCGTGATGGCGTATTCCTCGATGGGGCGCTGAATGTCGATCCGGCTGGGAAACAAAGTTCCATTGTAGTTGGCGAAATCTTCATAGCGGGTGAAAGTGGCGAGCTGGCCCTCATGGTTATACAGGTATTGCTCGTGCGGCATCAGGTCCACGCGGCTGAACACTATTTTGCGTGAAAGATACCAGCCGTTCCCGCTCGGGTCCTTGCGGATCACCAGCACAATGTAATTAGGAGCGTAGGCTTCCTTATGTGTCTTGGGATCGCGTACGGTTTCGCTGCCTTGTTCCATCACCGCTCTTTCGTTCTCCGGATCGATGGGCCGCAGCAGCAGCGCGTCAAAGATCTGCTGCGGACGCAGATTTTCCAGCACCTGCGGTGAAGGCGGGCCTGTCTTCTGGTTGGAACCCACGTAGAACTTGCTGAGCGTGGGGACGGAGACTTCAAAGGTCTGGCCGTTGCTCACCATGTCGAACAGCCGGTTTCGCACCACCGGCACCAGGCCGAACATGCGCAGCATCTCCGGCTTGCGCACCAGCACATAACCGCTGACCTCGCGGTAATCCGTCACCTTGCCTTTTTTGGCCCCGCCGGTGGAAACATCGATCTCCACGCTGGCATTCAGCGTCTGCACGCCGGCCGCACCGGAATTGATGATGGCGGTCAACTGTTCCAGCGTGGCTTCCTGCAAGGTCGCCGTGGTCAGCAGGCGCGGGGCGACGGGGCGGCTTCGTCCAATCAGGCAGCCGGTGAGGGGCGCCATCGCAATGAGAGCGACAAAAACCTTCAGTCGTGTATGCGCGTACATTCCTATTATTCCGCGTTCAAAAAATGATTGGATTTAAGTATATCGGAAGCGGATGGCTCAGGGCAGGCGGCAAAAGGCGGCAGGTTACGACAAAGCCCGCCAGATCAGCGGCTTAGCTGGGCCACAGAGCGGCGGTAAGCGGCCACGTTGCGCGCGTGCTCTTCCGGTGTGCGGGAAAAATTGTGGTGGCCCTGATTGTCGCTGACAAAGTAGAGGTACTGAGTCTTCGCCGGATTGAGAGCTGCCTGCAGTGAAGCCTTGCCGGGATTGCAGATGGGCCCCGGCGGCAGGCCTGCGTTCTTGTAGGTGTTGTAAGGCGACTCGTGCTGCAGGTCAGAGCGGTAGATGGCGCCGCGATAGCGGTTATCCAGCAGCGCGGCGTAGATCACGGTGGGATCGGTGGCCAGCGCCATCTTCCGTTCCATCCGGTTGTAAAACACGCTGGCGACCTCCGGCCTCTCTTTGTCGACCGCGGTTTCTTTCTCCACGATGCTGGCCATCGTCACCATGTTGTGAAAGTCCTGCTTGAGGCCGGCTTCCTTGGCCGCCTGGCGAAAACGGTGCACCATGGCCGCGGCAATATCATGCACAGACTGGGTCCGGGTGAAGTGGTAGGTGTCCGGAAAAAGATAGCCTTCGAGCGTCGGAGACTGGGAATCAATATCGCGAATCAGGGCTACGTCGGTGCGCGCGGCCTTCAGGAAGTCGTCACGCCGGCCGAGTCCCGCATCTTCGATCGCCGCGGCGATATCGAACATGTTGAAACCTTCCGGCACTACCAGCGTGTGTACAAAGATGTCCCCGTGGGCGATGCGGTCGTAAACCTCGCCCAGCTTGGCCGGATGGTCAAAGGCGTACTCGCCCGCCTTGAGCGCCTTGCGGCCGTGCGAGTAATGCCAGAGCAGGAAGGCGTACTGGCTGCGAATGATCCCGGCCTGGCGCAATGTGGAAGCGATGTGCCGCGCGGAAGAACCGGACTTGAGCTGCACCAGCTTCTCCTCGCTCGGTCCCGCCGGCAGATACAACGCCCAGGCCAAGAGCGCCGCTCCCACAAGGAGCGCGATGACGACGAATCTGGAAAGGAACTTCAACATACGAGTGCTGCAATAATTGTAAGCGGGCTTCTTTTATTCAGAGCGGGAAACTGCCGCGAGGCGCCCATCGGAGCCCTAACGAACGGACATGCACCAGAGGACGACGGGAGTAGATGCGGGGTTGCCAGCGGCTCCGCGTCTTCTGGGAATGTCTTGCGCAAGATTTGCCGCAAACTGGCCATTACCAGATTCATCGACAACGTGGCTGGACAAAAAACAACGACCCGCCATTCCGAGGCCGAACATCGACGAGATTCGCATCTTCCTCGGGAGAGCCGAAAGTAAGCGCAGGCATTCTCGTCGAATGGAAAAATAGGTTATTCACTTGACAAGTTTTTTGCCGACACCCGCGCCTGCAAAAACGATTGCAGTATCAGCGTGGCTGCCATGCGGTCCACCGCCGCCGCGCGCTTTTGGATGCTGAGTTCGGCTTCGCGCAGGATGCGGTTGGCCTCGGCTGAGGTCAGCCGCTCGTCCCACAAGTGGACGGGAAGCTCGAACCGCCGGCGCAGCTCTTCCGCGAACTCGGCGACCTTCTGCGATTGCGCGCCTTCTTCGCCGCTCATGCGCAGCGGATTGCCCAGCACGATCTCCCGGACACGGTACTCGCGAATAAGCTTCTCCAGGCGGGCAAAGTCGCTGCGCTTGTTGCGGCGCTCGAGCGTCTCCAGCCCCTGCGCGGTGATGCCCAGAGGATCAGATACGGCCAGGCCCATGCGTCGCGAACCATAGTCGATGGCGAGAATCCGGCCGGGAGTGTCCACGACGGGATTATACGAGTGCCGATCGGCAGATCGGTTCATCGGACCATCGGGAGTCGGAGAACCTGTGGAACCGCAGATCATCCGAAAATAATCTGATCTAAACGAGGCTGAATGCTCAGTGCTAAGTGCTGAATGCTCATTGCTGAGTGGGGAATGCGTTTTCCGCCCTCTCCATACATCTCTCCAGCGCCTCCTGCATCTGCTGGTGCAGCGCGGCCATCTGTTCGTCGCTTGCATCCGCTGGAACAAAGATCGGGCTGCTCACGTGGAGCGCCACCCGGGAAAAAGGTTTGGGGATGATCATCCGGTCCCAGGAATTCAATATCCAGGCGCGTTCGGCGGCCAGGAAGAAGCAGCCCACGAAGAAACCGGTCTTCTTGGCCAGCAGAATGGGTCCGGGCTTGGCCACGTAGCGCGGGCCGCGGGGTCCGTCGATGGTAAACGCCACGGGGTGGCCCAGCTCCAGTTCGCGGCGCATGCCCAGCAGCGCACCCACCGCGCCGCGCGAGCTCGAGCCGCGCACCGCGCCAAAGCCGAACTTGCCGATGATGCGCGCGATGTACTCGCCGTCAAAGCTGCGGCTGGTCATTACGGCGATTTTCTTATCGCGAAAGCGCCAGGCTGCGGGGATCACACAGCGATGCCAGAAGCACCAGATG
>DASVFK010000049.1:0-10267 GCA_036380095.1 Candidatus Angelobacter sp.
TTCTTGCGCAGCGGGATGCACATCTGCGCGGCGGTGACCAGATATTCCGCCCACATGCCTCCGGCAACCTTGGCGTCAGCCGCAGCGCATGCCACGCGGCGGCCCAGCAGGATGCGCGGCATGACTCCTGCTCCTGCAGCCACCACAGTGCCGCTGCCTTCGAATCCGGGTACTGCCGGCAAAGGTTTTTTGAACCCATACAGCCCTTGAACAAACATCAGGTCAGAAGGGTTGATCGGTGAGGCATAAACGCGCACCAAGACCTGGCCTGGCCCGGGATGTGGCACGGGCATTTGAACGACGTGAATGCTCTCCCGACGGCCATCGTAGGCGCTGAGCTGCACGGCGCGCATGGTTGCTGGAATGTCAGGCATAAGTCAGCCATTCTAATTCACGCGAAGACTATTCCTTGCGCAGTTTCCATGCGATCTTGCGCAGCATACCCTGCACGACCTCAGCGTCTTCGCTGGACAAGTTGAGTCTGCGGACCAGACGGCGGAGCTTCTCTTCCGTCGCGATTTCGGATCCTTGCTTGGTATATCCGCTGCCTTTAAGGGACTCCAACAGAAGCTGCGTAATGCGCTCAAGGTCCCCGGCAGGCGCGAGTGGCTTTTCTGGTAGAGTCGCGGTCCTTCCCTCCCGCGCCAATTCATAGAGGCAAACAGCCACGGCTTGTCCCAGGTTCATGGAGCCGTGGGCCTCGCGCGTGGGAATGCGCATGAGGCAGTTGCAGTGGCTTAGGTCGTCATTGGAAAGGCCACGCTTCTCCGAACCAAACACGATTGCAACTTTGCCGGATTCGAGGGCGCCGCGGACAAACTCGGCGCCCTTTTCCAGCCGATGCAACGGATGCTGCAGCTCGCGATGCTGCAGCGCCGTGGTGCCGACGACCAGCGAGCAATCAGCCACGGCCTCAGGCAGCGCGGCAAACTCTACGGCGCGTGCGAGCAGATCGGCCGCGCCCACGGCAGAACGGGCCTCGCGAAAAGCAATGCTGTAAGGATTCACTACGCGCAAATGGGACGCGCCGAAATTGCTCATGGCACGCGCTGCCGCACCGATGTTCAGCGGATTGCGCGCCGCTACCAGGACAACGCGGAGGTGATCAAGCATGGGCAAGCGTCCATCCTACCAAGCACAGGCTGCGGTTGTGTGAGGCTAACAGTACTTGTGCCAAGTGTGCGATAAGATGGTACCTGCGTGAGGCGATTATGAAGTGGATCACCCGAAGCAACATCAAAGTGGACCGCGTGGCCTGCCCCTGGCTCATTCGGCGATTCGTCGATCCGAACGCAGAGTTCTTGTTCGTACCTGAAGCCGAACTACTGGAGGCGGCCGCACGCGAGAACGCGATTCCCTTTGACGCTCCCAAATTGAGCGCGGTCAAGCTGAACCATCGCGGCGAGCGCTGCACGTTCGAGGCGATCATCGAGGACTACAAGCTCAGCGCGCCCGGCCTGGCTCGGCTGGCACTGATTGTCCGCTCAGCCGACGTAAAAGGCCAGGAGCAGGTGGCGCTGGAGGGCATTGGCCTTCGCGCGATTGCCGAAGGCGTGGCCGCGATGGGCCTGCCCGACCAGGAGCGCCTGGCGAAAGAGTTTCCAATCTATGACGCGTTGCTGGAGTATGCACGGCAACCGTCTTGAAAACCAGCAACTCCGGGTAGAATGGGCCGATGCAGGTCCCATTTGCCCAATACGCGGCACGCGTGCAGGAACACCTGGAGCGCGACCACGGAATCCGAGTCATTACCCGGGACATCCCTGATCCGCTTACCGGCGACCTGAACGGCGAGGAGATTGACATTGACCAGGCCGTAACGCCGGAGCAACGCCTGTTCTTGCTGGGACATCTTTTCGGCCACACCGTGCAATGGAACGTAGACTCCGGCGCCTACGATCTGGGCCGGCAGTATAAGCCTCCCGTCGATGAATCCCTCCTTCCCGCGGTGCTGGCCTATGAGGGCGAAGCAGCACGCTATGGGCTGGCGATGTTCCATCATCTGGGCATCACGGATGTGGACGGATGGTTTTCCCAATACACCGCCGCCGACCAGGCCTACCTGCTGCACTTCTATCGCACCGGTGAAAAAGGCGATTTCCAGACGTTCTGGCCGGACCACGCCCCTTTGGTCGAGCCCAAGCCCATCCCGCCGTTCACGCCCCGGAAACGGATCTTTCGCATGGATGGCGTAGTGATTTAAGGCGCGGCGCATGGCCACTGCCGACTTGCTGTACCCTGCCGGCTATTCCCGTTCCCGTGCAGGATTGTCATTCACAACACTTTCAACCACGGGAATCAATTGGTCGGTCTTGGCGGCGCCCACGGCTTTTTTCCACAAATGCGTCCGGTCGTTGCCAATGATGAAGACAGTGCTGTGATCGTCGCGCGACTCAACCTTCTGTCCCAGCTTCTGCAATACGAATTCCACGTTCTCTTTCTTGCCGGTCAGGAACAGCCAGCCTGGTTTGGCGTGGAAATGCTGCGAGTATTCCTTGATTCGGGCCGGCGTATCATTGGCCGGATCCACCGAGATGGAGAGCAGCAGAACGTCGCGGTTCAAGCGGTCTCCCAGCCAATCCTGGATGGCCTGCATGTTGCGGTTCAGCAGCGGACACACGCTCACACACTCCGTGAAGAAGGTGTTGATCACCACCGTCCGGTCTTTGATCAAGTCGCTATAGAAACGGACGCTTTCGCCATTCTGGTTGAGAAGCACCGTGTCCGTAAAATAGCGCTGGGCGGCGGTCGTCTCCGCCTGGGTCGCCGTCGTGGCAGGGCCAGTCGCCTTGCCGGTTTGACCTGCAGCCTGCAAGAAGCCCGCACCGGCCCAGAACGCCAAAGAGATGACCGCCGAAGCGCACATAAGTTTCATAGGCTATCTGCACTCCTTGAAAAGTATCTGTGAGAGTCGTGGACCCGCAACAGATGATTTCCTTGCTTTCACCGGGGAGCCTGCACCACGCCGCCTGATTCATCGTTTGCTTCAGGTTTAGCTGCCGTCATGATCAGCGGAGGAAGCTGCTTGTAGCCGGCCTTCAGCGAAGGACACTCCCAGAAGATGTAATATACGCCAGGCTGTGAAACGGGGAACTCCACCTGGTACAGACCGTCTTCCAGCGGTTGGGCCCATTGGCGCCTTTGCCACGTGCCGGGAGAGAGAAAGGTCAGGACCATCACGTCCTTCAGCCCGGCGATCGGCTTGGCCGTTTGTGGATCGGTGACCTTGAAACGCAAGCGGTGGATCTCACCCACACGCAAGCCGGCCTCGTGCGGCAGAGGCTCCACTTTCATCGCGACGGTTGGTTGCCTCTTCAGGGCGGGGTTGGGCTGCACCGATAATTCGAAGCAGTGCACTACCTTCGGCGAGTCCAGCAGAAACGCCACGTCGAAGGTCCCGCTTTGGGGCAATTGCACCATCGCAGAATATGTGCCGGGAGCGACTTCGCGGAGGTTCCTGTCAACCACCAAAACGGCCCGCGGCGAGCGTCCATAGTTTTGGAAATTGCCCATGGGAGCGGCCATGCCCTCCGAGTAGTAGTAGATGATCTTGTCGGCGGCATTGGCCACCAGAACGGAGCCGCCTTCGGGCGAAGGCACAATGGTGTCTGCCGCCGCGGAACTGAGAGATTCTCCCGGGGCCATCTGTCCACCGGGGAAATCGGCGGGAACCAGAGCTCTTCCCTTTCCCAGTTCAGCCAGGGGGAGCATATAGATCTGCTCGCTGCCGCGGGTACGGACATAAGCAAAACGTTCGCTGAAACTGATCTGCTCCGGACCGTTCTCAATCGTAACCGTATGGATGAACTGGTTGGAGGCCGCATCAAAGACCCGGACCGTGTTCTCACGCGGGTTGGCCAGCAAGCCCCAGCGCCCGTCAGCGGCAAGGCGCAGCGACTTCACGCCGGGCTGGTCTGCCAACCGGGCAATCACGCTGTGCGATCCGGCATCCACCGCGATCACGCTGCCACTATCTTCGGAGGCCACATAAACCACGTTGGCCTTTCTAGAAAATGCCAGGGAGACAGGGCTGGCGCCGGTCCTGATCTCTTTGATCACGGCACGTTTCTGTACATCGATCACCGCGAGCGTTCCCGCGCGTTGATTCGTCGCAAAGGCAAACCGGTCATCGCCGGAAAATGCCAGCTCATGATGGCCTGCTCCGGTTGCAATGTGCGCCACTGGCTTCAGCAGCTCTGCGTCCAGGACCGTGACTCCGCCCTCCGTGCCGGACTCCGAGTCGTTGCCGACCCAAAGATGGTTTTCATTTTCCTGCAGGACGAGACGCGTAGGTTTCGTCCCGGCGTCTACATTGGCGACAACCTTCCACGTGGCCGTATCCACAACAGCGACCTGGCCGGCCGCCGGCATGGTGACAAACAGCCGCTTGCCATCCTTGCTGAGCAGCCAATCCATCCCCGGGCTTTTCAGCAAGACCGTGGTCAAAAGCTTGCTGGCGCCAAAACTCAGCAGCGGGTCAATGACCGAGATACTGGCTTCATCGTTGAGAGCAAGAACGTAGTATGAGTTCAGATCAACCGTTGGCCGCGACCCCAAACTGGCCTGGAGAAACGAATTGATCTTGTCGTGACACTGCTTCGCATCGGCAAGCGTGCCCGCTCGCGCGTCAATCCAGACCGCGGGACGGCTACGCGAGAGCGGCGCACCTGCAGCATCGCTGAGGGAAAAGCGCAGCAAAGCTTGATCGCCTTCCTTGAGGTCCTCCGGGGTCTCTTTCGCGGTGGCGGGTTTGGCTGCTTCAAACTGCACGGTGATGCCCGATTGCGTTACTTTCTGTGCAGCGCCACTGCCTTGTGCCTGAAGTTTTCCGGAGTCCGCCTGCAGGGCAAAGGACGGCAGGTGCGCCAACACTAGTAACAACCCAATGCCGGGCACTCGGAACAGAAAACGTGTTTTCCCCTCCGAGCGCAGTTTATGCTGGTGCAAGCGAATCATGCTTCTTCTCAACCTCATGACAAAAGAACCTTGAAACTCGCCGAACTTTAAGAAAAACGGGGAGTGCAGCCAAGGACACTAGTGGCGCACCCCCCAAGCGGTCAAGGTACGACGCGGAAAATTCCCCACAGCCCGCCATCAAACTGGAAGGACTGTTGCGTGCGGAACAGGTAATCGCCGGTCACTTTGAATTTGCCGCCGGCCCCATTGACGGGAACCACATCGAAGTGACTTCCTGGCCCAATGCCAAACAAGGTTCCTTTCCATTCTGAAAGCGGATTGAAGCCGATGACAGTAGAGCCGCCGGTGTAAGGCTCCTGCTGCCAGACGTGACCGTGGAGATTAAAAACGTTGTTGCGCTGAGCGCCGCCAGGCATCACGAGCCGGAAACGCACCGGCGTGCCGGCCTTGGCGGTGAAGACCGGCGTGACCGGATCAGAGCCGATCAGAGAGTTGCTGAGCACATTGGTGTAATCAAAATCCGTGGTGACAAACGGCGCGCCGCCGTGGCCGCCGTTGAGTGGTGTTGCCGGATCGTAGTTCATACGCTTCCAGAAAGGCTCAGTTCGATAGTTGAATGCCTTGTGACCACTGTCTTCAGCATCTTCTTCCAGGGCCACGATGGGCACGGCGGTCCCGTCGCCATAGCGCAGGTTCACGCCTGTCTGGAACAGCAGGGCAAAGTCGCGGAAGATGCTGCCATCGGAGTTGGTGACGGTGGCGGAAGCGCGCTGGTTGGCGTCTTCCACCCAGGTGGAACCCTGGGGTTCGATGATCAAGGCGCCGATTGCTCCCTTGGCAGCCTGCTTGATGGGGTCCGAAGGCAGCAGGTTGATGGCGCCGAACTCAATGGGAACGGCGGTGCGGCTTCCGTCGGCATTCACGTTAATTTTTCCCGCGTACCACGTGTAGGTGGTGCTCCTGCCTGGATTCACGGTTTGAATCGGGTTGAAGCCCACGTTTTGGCCATCGTCGGTATAGAGATGGTCCAGCAGTTGCGACCGGAGACCCACTTGGCTGGAAGGCACGATCTGGTTGCTGTTGAAGTCGGTAATGATCATGGGCAGGGTGTTGAAGCCCGCCAGATCAGGCTGTGTTTTGGGCAACCGATTGGTCAGAGTCACTTGCAGGCAGTCGCCCGCGTTGGCGCGCAGGACCAGAGGTTCAATGGGAACACCGGCCTTGAGCGCACCATTCTTGTCGAGGTCCGTGTCGCGAACATAGAGGATAGCGGTGGGATCGTGCAGTGGGCCGTTCATGTTGGGGCGCGCGTTGTATACCAGAGTCCCGCCGGGTAAGGCGGTGGAAGCTGAAACTGCAGAGACGCTGATCTTTCTGGCGAAGGCTGTGTTTGGGCAAATCCCGTTGAAAGCCTGGGGATTGATCTTGTTGAGCTTGGTGTTGCCGGTTGGGTTACTGGGCAATGGCTTGAGGTCAGAGAGCAGACCCACGCCGCCGTTATAGATACGGAGCAGACCCCACAATCCGTTCCACAGATCGTCTTGCGAGGTGCCGGGCTTGTATATGATGTCCGCGAATGGAGTCTTGCCATTCACGGCTGAGATCGAGGGCAACACGAACTCGAAGTGCTCCGAGATGCCCATCATCTGGTTGGAGCGCCAGCCGGAGTTGGGATCGGAAGGCTCAAACAGCCATTTCACACTGCCATCCACGCTAAAGTTGTGGCCTTCTTCGGTTGCGCCTACCAGCACGCGTACCTGGACGCGGTCACTTTCATAAGCGCGCAGAAGCGGAGTGAAGGGGTCGCCCGGCTGCACACCTGGAGTCAACGGCGGATAGAAGGCCGGCTGAACGTTGAGCGCTGCGTCCGCTCGGGTGATGTTGGAAAGGAAAGCGTTGGAGAGGTCTCCGGCCGCTCCCGTCGCCTGTGTGTTGGTCTGCGGATTGCGCACGCGCAAGCCCAGAGGCTCGTTGCGGTAATTCACGACCATGGTGCCGATGTCATCAGCGGCAATGGCCTCAGGACAAGGACGCAGCGTGCCGTTGTTGCAAACCGACAAGGCCTGCGTGATCAACGGTAGTCCGACTTCGGCGCGGTCCGGCGGATTCACCGGCGTGCCATCCGGCCGGTATGCGTGCTGGAAGTCTGCAAACTCCAGCATGAACTCGCGGTAACTATCAGCCTGGTTCGCAGTCAACACATCCACATGCCAACTGGTGGGGCCGCCATCAAAGCGATTGCCCATGAAAGTACCGGTCTCAGGGTTACGCCAGGTGGCGCCAGCCGGTTCCACCACAAGGCCGGCATACAACCCGATCTGCTGGTGACTGGAAGGCCCGAAGTGGTCATGAGTGAAAACAGTACGCAAGGTGCGGTCCACGCCAGCGTTATTCAGCGTGCTATCGGCATACCAGCGCTGGATCGAGGTTTGCGCTCCTTTGATGCCGAAGTACGGATGCGGCTGCGCGGTCAGCTGTATCTGGCCTGTCCCGCTGTAGGGAAACATTCCGCCGGCAGCGTTGATCGCGTTGATGCGCTCCAGCACTTCCTGATAGCTGAAGGTGCCATCTTCATAGTTCCAGCCGTTGCCGGAACCATCTGAGCTGGTCACATCGAACTTCACCAGGTGGATGTGCTGTCCCAGAATGTCCGTGGGCGTACGCACCTGGAAATCGTCTTGCAGGTACTCGTTGGGAACAAGGTTGGTGAGGTAGTAGCTAATGCAATCGCCGGTGTTGGCGCGGAAGAAGAACGGCTCCGGCGGCTTGCTTCCATCCATGAATGTGGAGACATCGCCCCACAGTGACAACATGCGCTGTTGGCCAAAATGCCAGCCAGCCTTGTTGAACTTGATATCGGGGAGCTGGATGTCAGCCGCTTTATAGGTGCGGGCATTGCCGGTTGCATTTCCGTTATCGTCGATGCAAGGATCGGCAAACGGAGCGCCCGGAGCAGGAGGCAGACCGTTGGTGACAAAGTTGCCCGGAGTCCCATTGGGCAGGAAGCTTGGGTGGTTGCGCACGGAATGGTAATTCATCGCGGCCTGTTCCACGAGCGTCCCGGCCTCCGGGACAGCCACGCCGGTCACCGACGTCAGCGTCTTGTGGAAGTCCAGCAGGGTATGGGCCTCATTGAACGCTCCGCCGGTGATGATGTGTCGCGGCAATCCCGCGTCGTCGATGGTGTCCATGGGTGGATGTGGCGGACGATGACCGGCCACCGCCGGAACGAAGAATGGGTAGCCGGGATTTCCCGCCCCTGTTACCACCGCTTGCCCGTTCAGAATCTGCACCTGGGCCTCCGGCATCGGCGCCATGGGCAGGTTGGGCAGAGGAACCAGCGCCGGGATGGGAGTACCGGCGAGAATCTCGCCATCAGGGTAAGCACGGGAGCCGGGCGCTGGAATTCCGCTCGGATCCAGTTGCGTGCCTGCTTCAAACACGTCATGCGAACGCCACAGCTCCCACATTCCCTGCGCGAAGTGGGGATAGAAGTGGCAGTGGAAAATGGCGTCGCCCACGGTCTTGTTGCGATTGCCGCTGCCGTTGTAAGTGATTTCGTAGGTGAAGGCGGCGCCCGGGCCAATGGCCTGGCTATCAAGGTAGGTGGAATTGTCGCTGTCCGGCGTGTTCACCCACTGATGGGCGTGCAGGTGGAAGATGTGGTGCTCTTTGGGGCCGGCGTGGATATTGCGGAACTTCACGTGGTCGCCGATGTAGCTGTGATGAACATTCGACGGATCGTCAGGATAGAACGCCTTGGTGGCCTTGGGCCCGGGGATCACGCGGCCAAAAGCGTCGGGCGCATTGGCGGGAACATCCACCACCATGGCGGGATCGCCTACTGCCCACGAGGTAAGGAAAAACTCCTCGTACTTGCACTCCGTGCATTTCCACATGGGGCCCACGCCAAAGCGGTTGGCCAGGATTTCCGCTCCAATCCCGCCGGTACCGTAGTTGATGGCAAAGCCATCGCGCACGCCCTGGAGCGTTTTCTTGGTCAAAGTGTCACGGAACTCTTGAAAGGCCTGGAATGCTCCAATTTCATCGTGGAAGATCACGCTGAATTCGCGGAACGGCTGGTTGCGGTCCGGATTGACAGGCGTGCTGGTGTATGTCCCGGCAGGAAAACGGCCCGCGTTCGGGCCCGTGATGATGGCATTCAGATCGGAGTAGATGATCTTTCCGTTTTCCACCATCTTCAGGACCGGGTGCCCCGCCTTGATCGCAGGCAGGGGCAGTCCTGTGCGCGGGTCCACCACGGGATACACCGCGGCGTAATTGATGAGAGGGTGGCCGTCCGCGGTGGTTCCCGTAGTGGCAAAAAACAGATCGTCCGCCGTGACCTGGCTGCGATAGTACTCGGCCGCAGCAGGCTCGACCATGATGGCGCCGAACAGGCCGGCGGAGATGGACCCGCCGTCGCCTTCGCCGCCGGTAGTGGCCGCAGCGCTGTACATCAGGAAGCCGCCTTCATGCTCGGCAAAGAAGGAGTAGGTCGCGGAAGCGCCGGGAGCTGCCAGGCTGGTGGTGTTGGCGCCCACATTCGAGCCATCAGAGGCGATGCTCCCCACCAGCTGCATGCCGGTGGCATGAATCGAGGCTGTGCGTGTGGAAGGCGCTTCTTTGTCCGGCTTGGCGGAATTCAACAGGTTGCGAAAATTAATCTGCAGGCAATCGCCTGCGTTCACGCGCAATATCAGCGGGCGCGGGCGCTTGTCCGGACGCAATTGCACATTGCCCGGCGCAATGCCGATCGAGGGATCAATGGCCACGATGTCGCGCGCCAAGGCGAAGACCATGCCTTGGGGTTCCACCGCGCCCAGGCGGTTCCAGAAATAGACCTGGTCCAGGGCCACAACGTCTGCCTGCGTGGTATTGGTGCATTGCGCGGCAAGCTGGGCGGGCGAGAACGCGATCGCCAGACATGCAAGGACGGCCGCGAAACGAAGCAAGAAGAGGCCAGAGGCCTGCCTTTGAACCTGTGACATATCCGTCTCCACTCAAGCCTCTGTCTCCGGCGTGGCGGAGCCGTGGACGAAGAGGCGAATTCCCCGCGCCCGCTGAATTACATCCGGAAGAGCGGACATGGGGTGATTTCAAACTTGCGTTGACCCGTTCTGTATCTTTGCGGGCCGCTCAAGTCTCGTGCCTGGCGGCCCGGCTAAGGGAGCGCCGATCAGCGAGGCCGGCGCTCCCGGAACAACTACTTTTGCGTAATGGTGCTGGTTGATGTGCTCCCACCGGCGCTGGAAACCACTGTGACCAGATGCGGAGTCGGCACACCGGTGAAGGTAATGGTGTAGTTGCCGAGGCCGAGATTGGTCATGGTTCCGGAATAGGGCTGATT
>DASVFK010000050.1:0-40848 GCA_036380095.1 Candidatus Angelobacter sp.
GTGCTGACCGCGCGCCGCCAGGAGGCCGACGAGTTCTACGCCTCGGTGATCCCCGCCACCGTGGGTGCGGACGCGGCCAACGTCATGCGCCAGGCCCTCGGCGGCATGATGTGGTCGAAGCAGTTCTTCAACTTCGACCTCGACAAGTGGCTGAACGAGCATGGGGCCGGCGCGCACGTGCCGCTGGAGATGCGGCGGCACGTGCGCAACAACGACTGGCTGCACATGCACAACGACGACGTCATCTCGATGCCCGACAAGTGGGAGTACCCCTGGTACGCGGCCTGGGACCTGGCCTTCCACACGCTGCCCCTCTCGATCGTGGACCCCGACTTTGCCAAGCAGCAGATGCAACTCATGCTCCACGGGACCTACCTGCACCCCAGCGGGCAGATGCCTGCGTATGAGTGGAACTTCAGCGACGTGAACCCCCCGGTCCATGCCTGGGCTACCCTTTTTCTGCACCGCACCGAGCAGGCCCTGCGTGGCGAAGTGGACCTGGGCTTCCTCAAGTCGGCCTTCAACAAGCTGCTGCTGAACTTCACCTGGTGGGTGAACCGCAAAGACCGGTTCGGCAAGAACGTCTTCGAGGGCGGCTTCCTCGGCCTCGATAACATCGGCATCTTCGACCGCAGCGCCCCGCTGCCCACCGGCGGCCACCTCGAACAGGCGGACGGCACGGCCTGGATGGCCTTCTTCAGCCAGAACATGCTGGAACTGGCGTTTCAGCTCACCCTTCACGATCCCATCTACGAAGACATGATCGTGAAGTTCGCCGAGCACTTTTACTACATCGCCGCCGCCATGAACCGTCCCGGTCAGGAAGGCATGTGGGACGACGAAGACGGCTTCTACTACGACATCCTGCGGCTCCCCAACGGCAGCTCTACGCGGCTCAAGGTGCGCTCGATGGTGGGGCTCCTCCCGCTGTGCGCTACCACGGTGATCGAGTCATGGCAGCGGGAGCGCGTCCCGCGGGCGATGGCTCAAATCTGGCAGCGCCTGCGCCGCATGCCCGAGCTCCTGAGCACCATTCATCCCACCGGCCCGGGACACATGGGCGTGGCTGACCGGGGGATTTCTGCTTTGGTCAATCCGGAGCGGCTCCGCCGGATTCTCACGAAGATGCTCGACGAGAACGAGTTCCTGAGCCCCTATGGTATCCGGTCGATTTCGAAGTTTCACGACCGGAACCCGTATGTCCTCCACGTGAACGGCCAGGAGCACCGGGTGGATTACCTGCCGGCCGAATCGAACAGCGGCATGTTCGGCGGCAACTCCAACTGGCGCGGACCGATCTGGATGCCGGTGAATGCTCTGCTGATCCGCGCCCTGCTGCAGTTCTATTCGTTTTACGGCGACAACTTCAAGATCGAGTGTCCCACGGGTTCAGGCCGCGAGATGAACCTGTTCGAGGTGGCGCGGGAGATCGCCAACCGGCTGGCCCGTATCTTTTTGCGCGATGCGTCCGGGCGGCGTCCGGTATACGGAGGGACGCAGAAATTCCAGACCGATCCGAATTGGAAGGACTACATCCTGTTCTACGAATACTTCCACGGGGACAACGGCGCGGGCCTGGGAGCCAGCCACCAAACCGGGTGGACGGGATTGGTGGCGAAGCTGCTTGAGATCTTCGGCCGGCTTGACGCAGCCCGGTTCCTTGAGGGCGGCAAAGCAGCCGCATTTGCCAGGAAACAACCAGGGGAAAAGGTGGCGGCGTAGGGTTGCGGGAAAGTCATTGTTTGGGGACAGGAGGCTGGATTTCATCATGTTGTGGCATTCCGCAGGAGATTACAGGGACCGCGTAAAAGGCTCCTTGAAGCGACGCATATTGGGGCCTCTGGTCCCTGGTTGAAATTCCCTGAACCCGCATCGCAGGGGAGGCCTCATTGGGATGCTTCGACTCTCCTCCCTCCCCTTCGGCAAGCTCAGGGGCAGTCGGAGTCGCTCAGCATGACAGGGCATGAAACATTCTTCGCAGCTTGGAAAGTGGAGGTGAGATCAATGACTGCGCAAGCGAGCAAGGCGTGGCCGAGACGGCCCATCATCTATGAAATCAACACCTGGGTGTGGCTCAATGAACTCAGCCGGCGCCATGAGCGCTGGATCAAACTGGGCAACGTTCCCGCGGAAGAGTGGGACCGGCTGGCGGGGCAAGGCTTTGACGCAATCTGGCTGATGGGCGTGTGGGAGCGGAGTCCGGCGGGGAGGGCCATTTCCCTCGGCACTTCCGCGATCGTGGAGGAATGCCGCCGAACGCTGATGGATTTTTCGCCGGACGACGTGAGCGGCTCACCTTACTGCATCCGCCGCTATGTGGTGGATGCTCATCTCGGCGGGGAAGCGGGACTGGCCGCGGCGCGCAAGGAGCTGGCCAGGCGCAACCTGCGGTTGCTGCTGGATTTTGTGCCCAACCACGTTGCCCCCGACCATCCCTGGGTAACGGAACACAGCGATTACTTCATTCAAGGAACCAAGGACGATCTGGAGAAGGACCCAGCTTCTTTCATGCTGGCTGCAAACGGGGCTGTGCTGGCGCGCGGACGCGACCCCTATTTTCCCGCGTGGCCCGACACCGTCCAGGTGAATGCTTTCTCTCCGGGGCTGCGCCAGGCGGCCATCGCCACGCTCAAGGAGATTGCGGCGCAAAGCGACGGGGTACGCTGTGACATGGCCATGTTGCTGCTGAATTCCATCTTCAGCCGGACATGGAAAGACCGGGCGGGCGCGGCGCCAGCTTCAGAGTACTGGCGCGATGTGATCGGCGCGGTGCGGCGGCAGTTCCCCGGCTTCTTGTTCATCGCGGAAGCCTACTGGGACCTGGAGTGGGAGTTGCAACAACAGGGGTTCGACTTCTGTTATGACAAGCGCCTGTATGACCGCCTGGAGCACGAGAATGCCGCATCCGTGCACGGCCATTTGACCGCTGACATGGAGTACCAGGAGCACTTGATTCGCTTCCTGGAGAACCACGACGAGCTGAGGAGCGCAGCGACTTTCTTTGACGCCAAAGGCCGGGCCGCGGCGATGATCATGATGACCACGCCCGGAGCCAAGCTTCTGCACGAAGGGCAATTTGACGGGGCGAAGGTGAAGCTTTCGGTGCACCTGGGACGGCGTCCGCTGGAGCCGGTGAATACTGAGCTGCGGGGGTTTTATCGCGACCTGCTGCGGCTGGTGAGCGAACACCGGCTGCTGGAAGCGGAGTGGCAGCAGTGCGAATGCCAGGGGTGGCCGGACAACCCTTCCAACAACAATCTGCTGGCGTGGTGCTGGACCAAGGACGGCCTGCGTTCGATCGCGGTGGTGAATTACTCGGACTCGCCCAGCCAAGGCATGGTGCGGCTCCCCTGGGGCGATCTGGGGCAGCGCACGTGGAAGCTCTCGGACGATATCAATCGCCAGCTTTTTGACGATCGCGACGGCAACACTCTGAGCGCTTCCGGGCTGTATGTTTCGCTACCGCCCTGGGGATATCACTTCATACGGCTGGAGCAGGCCGGCGCGGCCGCAGAAAAACGCCCGGCAGCCTGAGCAGCGTCAAGAAGCTCTCCGGTGGCAGCGCAGGCAGCGTCCTCAGCCTGCTGGAAAGCCGACGCTGGAAGGGCCAAAGCCTGGACCACTGCGGGGCCGCAGCAGCCAGGGACGATTGAGGCGCGCTGCGCGTTGGGCCAGAGCCGCGTGCGGGCTTCCAGCAGCAAAGCCCAATCCTGTTCAAAGTAAGGCATGAGCTCGCGGTTCTTGGCCGACCGGTCCAGCATGGCGCCTACGCGGGCCAGCAGGATGAGATAGGCAAAACGGGGGTCGGAGCCGCGAGCATTGATGTTGCTGGCCGCGAGGCCCGCCCGGCGGGCAACGCCGCCCTCTTCCGCAAAGTCGATCCACGCAGCGCCGTTGCTTTCAAACCAGATATGGCCGTTGGCATTGAGCATTTCAATGACACGGCGCGGTCCGAGACGCGAGGTGATCAGGCCCTTGTGAATCGCTTCACGGTTGAGCTCGCGGAACGCGCTCAAGTAGGTCTTCCATGCTTCCTTGGTCCCCATAATGGCAGAACGCAAGCGTACGTTTTCCGGCTCGCGCGGGCCCACGAACTCTTCGACTGCGGCCGGGCGGAGCGAAGGTTGAAGTGACGGCTCCTTGTGCCTGGCGTTCGCAGGATCCAGGCCCGGCTGGCGCTGTAACTCATGTTCCGCGCTAAACCGGCCCGTCAGGAGGTAACTTCCGGTAAAGAATGCCAGTTCGTGCGGCCGGAGAAGCAGCGGAAACAACCATCGCTTGGAGGTGAACAAGGCCTCCGTGCCTTTCTTGGCATCAGTACTGGGCCGGTAGGCGCCGGGCATCTGCGAAAAACGGAGGACGCGGAGCTGCATGGCGGGATGCTTGCGGCTGTAATGGGTAAAGCTCTTAGCAATGGCCTTGGGACTGGTCATGGCAAAGTCGTTGACGTGATCGGTGCGGGCGGAGCCAGGGAAATACGAATTGAGCACGCGAGCGGCAAAGTCAGCACAATTGTTGGTAAAGCCGTTGTAATGGTTGACATTGGGCGAAGAGTTCAACCACTGCATCACCGTGAGGTCCTGCGCGAGGGTGGTTTTCACCACAAACACATAACTGTCGCGGACAAAGGACGTGGCGACAAGGTCGCGCCAGTTTGCGTCCTGATTTTGAATGCACTCGGCCCCGGTGCAGATTGCCGGCAGATAGAGCCGGCGATACCGTTCCTGAAGTTCCAGGCGCAGGGCCGGCCATGCGAGCAACGGCCGGTTCGCCTGGCTCTCCACGCCATAGAGGACAAGTTCAAGGGGCACGGCGTTCCATTCATACCCGCTGTCTTCGCCCAGGCTGTTGTAATTGCTCACGATGGAACCAGGCTCGCCCGCCGCACAAGGGCGCAACTTCACCGGGGTTTCCGGACAGAGATTGGAGAAGTAGAGGGCGGCGTGCCCGGAGCCGGTCCACCCGTTGAGGCCGCCGCCGATGGACTCATTCAAGACCAAGCCGACATCGGCGCGCAGAGGAGAGCAGGAAAAGAAAAGGAAGAAAGCGATAAAAGCGAACAGGCCGGCTAACCGATCATGGACGTGCATGGACAGATCAACCCCAAAAATCATTGGCTGTTGCGGCCAAGCAACGGAAGCCTTTACCAGTTTAGATGCAACCCAGCGCAGGCGTCATCCAGGGAACCAAGGTGGGAAAATTACCTTAGTAAAGAGTGTGTATTGCACCGTTGTCTGTCCCCTGGATTCTCGCAGATGGAACGGCGATGAAGCTGCGCGATGGTGCGCATGCTGGAAGCAGATTTTTCTAGCTAGCGGCGGTTGCGGCAAACAAGCGGGGCGAGGACGACGGGATGGTAGCAATGATCTCGGTGCCGCGGCCGGGAATGGTATCAATCATGAGCGTGCCGCCGATGTTGCGCATGCGTTCTTTCATGCCGGCAAGGCCCAGACCGTGCGAGGCCGCAAAGTCCAGGTCAAAGCCGGCGCCGTCGTCGCAGACGCGCAGCTCGCAGGAGCCGTTCTCGCAGAAGAGTCCCACTGTAATGTTCAGAGCGCCGCTGTGTGCCAGGGCGTTGTCCAGGCTTTCCTGCACAACGCGATAGAGAGACACGGCAACTTCCCAGGGGAGCATCGCAGGCTGGCCGACCTGCTCATAGGTAACGGTCACCTCAGGGTCGTTGTTGATCTGTTCCACCAGAATCTGAAGGGCGAGGGAAAGGCCCACGGTTTCCAGGCTGGGCGGGCGAAGCCGGCGGGAAAGGCGAGAGAGATCGTGCACGATTTCCGCAGCATGCTGCCGCAGCCGGGAAGATTCTGCCTTTGCCTTTGCTGAAATACCGGAACTTTGGGCCAGAGAACTGAGTCCGATGCTGAGCGCGGCCACACGCTGGGCCACATCCTCATGCAATTGCTCGCCGATGAGCTTGCGCTCCCACTCCTGGGAATCTATCAGGCGCGCGCTGAGCTGGTGCAGCCGCTCTTCGGACTGGCTCAGGGCGGCGGCGCCGGCCTGCTGTTCTTTGATCACCGTAGCAAGAGCAAGAAGTGGCAAGGAAATCACGATCATGAAAAGCTGAAAAGACTGGACAGCGGCGGAAAGAGGAATCTCAGCGAACGGCCCCTGCCCTTGAAATAAACCGAAGATGGCAAGGGTGCCGATGGCGGAGAGGGAACAGGCCGCGCCCAACGGGCCAAACCGCACGGCAGCCCAAAGAAGAAAGGGCATGGGCAGATACACCTGAACAGGGGAATCATCAGCAATTCTGACCAGAGACAGATAACCGGTGAAAGAGAGTGCGGCAACAAGGCACGCAGCTTCCCAATATAGCTTTCGCGGCAGAGCCAGAACCTTGCGCCAGTCGGTTGCAGCGAGGCAGAGGATCATGGGGGTCAGCAAGAGAGCAGTCAGCGCATCCCCAAGGAACCATTGGCGCGCAGCGTCAAGAAAGCCATGGCCAAGGGAGTGGCGGACGGCGCCGCCGCCGATGCTGGAAAGCAGCGGCACGCCGAGAACAGCGATAAGAGAGTAAGCAAAGAACTGCCTCAAAGAGTCAAAGCGCAACTTGCGGCCGATCAAGCGCTGGATCAACACCGCAGAGAGCAGACCTTTGGCGGAGTCGATGGCGTAACAGGCCGCCAAGAACCGCATGGGAAGGCCTTCTGTGGCGCTGCCAAACATGCGCAACGGCAGCGCTGTAAGAAGATAAAACCACCATGTGCTACGGGGAGAGAGAAGGAGGGCGCACAGCAGGACGGAATCGGGGAACCAAAACGGAGAGGCCATGTCCGGCGTAAGTCTCATGGCGTAGTGGTAGGCGACAAAAAAAACTGCCGGGTAAATCAGGGCCGCCCACCGGCCAGGCAATGTCATCCGCAGTATCCGCCAGGCCTGATGGGACTCGGCGGGACCGACCGAGGCTATACTGCGGCTTCTGGACGGGAGCGGGCGAACGATTCCGGCATTCACATTTCTACCTCTTGATCGAAGCGCACGGTTGCTTCGATCGTGGCTGCAAAGAACTGCCCGACGGCCATCCAAGCATTCCGCGTGCGGGAAACAGGAGCAAGCTAGTTTGTGAGCAGTCTCAGCGTGGACTGCGAATGAAGGATACCTGGCTCCTTCATCTATCGCTGCATTATTAGGAGTAGCTTAATTTCGCGTCTATCCGTAGTTTTGCAGGGCCACTTGAGACGTGTGATGACTTGGACAATCCGGGTAGCTGGGAAAGCTTTGTGCGTTTTCACGTTTTTTTATTGCAAATGCCAGTCAACTTATGTTACTGTAAGTCGTTGTTTTATAAACACTTAACTGACATTTGTGATCTCGTCACTGGGCCTTCAAGAATAGGTGAAGCATCCAGGGGATCCTGGAAGTTCAACCCCCCGGGGTGGATCGGCTAGAGCCCCATTTCTGCAAAGATGAGCCGGGCGGGGACCGCCGGAATTGCCAGGATTTGCCCCTAGATCGCCAGGATTGGGACGCAGAAACGACTTTTGGGATTGAGGATGGGAAACATTCAATCAAGAAACTGGGTGGCAGACGCCATCAGCAGCACGATCTTGGGACTGGCCCTGACGGCCGCGGGATGGGCGCAAGTCCCGCAAGGCATCCCAAGAGAACTGGCCCGGGAGCGGGCGGAGCGGATCGCGGATCTGCGGTCTGAGATCGAATTCACCCTGATGCCGCATGCGGAGAGCACCGCCGGGCATGAGGAGCTAATCTTCAAGCTCAAGACCGGGGGACCGCTGCTGCTGGATTTCCGAGAAGGCACGGTGAACAAGGTTGTGGTCAACGGGAAGGAAGCCCCGGCCAAGATCGAAAACGGCCACATTGTGCTACCCGGCGATCTGCTCAAGATAGCGCCCGAGACGAGCAAGGCAAAGAAGACGGACGAGCCGCTCACGGACAACCTGGGACGTCCGTTCAAGCCGGATGCGGTTCTGGGCGGCATCAAGCCGGATGAGCTCCCGCGCGAGGGGGCCGGCCCCAACGAAAACCTGGTGGAGATTGATTTCACCGCCCCGATTGCGCCGGCGGGCAAAGCCATTACACGGTTTGACGACAAAGACGACGGCAACGAGTATTTCTACACACTGTTTGTACCCATGGACGCCAGCATGGCGTTTCCGTGTTTTGACCAGCCGGATGTGAAGGCGAGGTTCACGCTGATCGTGACTGCGCCGGAAGATTGGGTGGTGATTTCCAACAGCGAGCCGCAGCAGATATTTTCCATCGCAGGAGCGAAGCGAAAGACGTTTTTCGTTCCTACGCCGCCGCTCAGCACGTATGTGCTGGCGTTTGCCGCGGGGCCGTTCTTCAGGATCAATGGAACCGACCCGGACAACGTAGAGCCGACGATTTTTGTGCGCCAGTCAAAATTCAAGCGCGCCCGGGAAGAAGCGCGGGAGGTGCAAGAAATCACGCTCAAGGGAACCAAGTACCTGGAGAAATATTTTGACAAGCGGTTTCCTTTCGAGAAGTACGAACTGGTGCTGCTTCCCGGTTTTGCCTACGGCGGCATGGAGCACGCGGGAGCGACCTTCCTGCGAGAAGAATCGATCCTGTTTCGCACGGCGCCCACGCACAGCGACCGGCTGAACCGGGACATCCTGCTGCTGCACGAGCTGACGCACCAGTGGTTCGGCGACATGGTGACCATGCGCTGGTTTGACGATCTGTGGCTGAAGGAAGGGTTCGCGCAATACATGGCGTACCACGCGCTGGCCGACCTTAAGCCCAATGAGAATGTGTGGAAGCGGTTTTACCAGGCGATCAAGCCGGCAGCGTATGGCATTGACGCCACCAAGGGCACGACGCCGATCTACCAGGACATTGCCAACTTGAAGGACGCAAAGTCGGCTTACGGAGCGATTGTCTATTCCAAGGCGCCGGGCGTGTTGCGGCAACTCGCGTTCGTGCTGGGCGAAGACAAGTTCCGCGAAGGCATGCAGAAATACCTGAAGGAAAACGCTTTCGCGAACGCAGAGTGGAGCGACCTGGTGCAGGCGTTGCAGCAGGTGTCCGGACAGAAACTCAACAACTGGGCGAATGCGTATATTCGCCGGCGCGGCATGCCGCAGGTGGACGTGGACTGGAGCTGCGATTCGCAAAACCGCATTCAGCATTTCACACTGAAACAACATGATGTCCTGGGCGAGGGCGGCGTGTGGCCGCTGGCCACGCAGGTGATGCTGAATTACGCGAAGGGCGCGCCGGTGCGCCTGAAAGCGGAGATGGATTCTGCCACGGCTACGGTGAAAGAGGCCGTGGGTAAGGCCTGCCCGGCGTACGTGTTCGCCAACGACCAGGACCAGGCGTACGGACGGTTTCTGCTGGATGCGCGCAGCCGCAAAGCAGTGATGCAGCAGATCGGCTCCACCAGCGACGTGTTTACGCGGACCCTGCTGTGGGGTTCGCTGTGGGAGTCCGTGCGCGAAGCCGAACTCAATCCGCGGGAGTACGCCGAGCTGGCCTTGCGGCTGCTTCCCCAGGAGAAAGATGAAGCCCTGGCGCAGAGCTTGATCGGGCGCGTGGCCACCACCATGCATTGGTACGTGACGGGGCAAGTGCGGGCGCAATTGGCGGCGCAGGCGGAGACGGTGGCCTACAACCAGATGCTGCATGCGCCGGAGCAGGACATGCGCATCATCTGGTTCCGCGGCTTGCGCGCTTTTGCGCAGACGCCGCAAGGACGCGGGCATCTCAAGGACCTCCTCAGCGGAAAAGTGAAAGTCCCGGGCGTTGAACTGCGGCCATTGGACCGCTGGAACATGGTGACGTCACTGGTGGCGCTGGACGATCAAGATGCCGTGCAATTGCTGGCGGCTGAACAGAAGCGCGACAGTTCCGGCGACGGGAAGAAATACGCCTACATAGCCCAGGCGGCGAGACCGGCGAGCGCGACGAAAAAGAAATACTTTGACGATTACCTGCATGGCGCGCAACTGCCTGAAGACTGGGTGGAGCAGAGCCTGGGCGCGTTCAACTACTGGAACCAGTCTGAGCTCACGCGGCCGTATCTTCGTCCGGCGCTGGATGCGCTGCCGCAGGTGAAGAGCGAGCGCAAGATCTTCTTTGTGCTGGGCTGGCTGAACGCGTTCATCGGCGGGCAGAAATCAGCGGAGGCGCAGAACGAAGTGCACGCGTTCCTCAACAACGCGGCGCTGGACAAGGACTTGAAGCTCAAGGTCCTGGAAGTCTCGGACGAACTGGACCGCACGGTGAGAATCCGGGCCAAGTACGCGCAATCACCGGCGGCGCAAAAGAACGCGGGAGGAAAGAAGCAGACGACGCCGGCGAAACCGGCGTCATAACCTGCCGAAGGATGAAAACCGGCAGTACCGTGTGACTTGCGTAACTAAAGTGTAACTGCCAAGTTTCTCTGTAAATTCAGTGCACGAGGCGAAAAACAGAGATGTATAATCTAAGTTCGATGACGAAATATTCCATCGTTGTCCCGTTCCATAACGAGCAGGAAAGCGTGACTGCTCTGTATGACCAGCTCAAGGCGGTCATGGAAGCCACCGGGGAAACCTTTGAACTGGTTTTCGTCGACGACGGCAGCGTGGACCGCACCTACAAACTGCTGCGCGAGATCGTGACCATTGACAGCCGCGTGGTGGTGGTGAAGCTGCGGCGGAATTTCGGGCAGACCTCGGCGCTGGCAGCGGGCTTTGCCCACGCGCAGGGCGAATTTGTGATCGCCATGGATGGCGACCTGCAACACGACCCCGACGAAATTCCCAGGTTTATCGAATTGCTGGAGCAGGGTTACGACCTGGTGAGCGGCTGGCGCAAGGAGCGCGTGGACAACTTGATGCTGCGCCGCATCCCTTCGCGCATCGCCAACTGGATGATGGCCAAGCTGAGCGGCGTGGACATCCACGATTTTGGCACCACGTACAAAGCCTATCGCCGCGAGATCGTGCAGCAGCTTCCGCTCTATGGCGAGTTGCACCGTTTTATTCCCGCGCTGGCTTCCTGGTACGGAGCTTCCATCTGCGAGATTCCCATCAAGAACATCGTGCGGCCCAAGGGGAATTCGCATTACGGGCTGTCGCGGACCATCCGCGTGTTTTTTGACCTGATCACGATCCGATTTTTGCTCAAGTATATGTACCGGCCGCTGCACCTGTTCGGCAGTGTCGGCATGGCGTCATTGCTGGGCGGCACGGGCATTGGCCTGTGGCTGATGATTTCCAAGCTGTTCTGGCACATGGACGTGATGGGCGAACACGGACCGCTGCTGGTGTTCGCGGCGGTACTGATCGTTTTCGGCGGACAGATGCTGGCGCTGGGGCTGCTCGGCGACTTGCAGGTCCGCAACTTCCAGGAACCGGCACGACGCGTGCCTTACACCGTTGCCCACGTGCTGCGTTCGCAAAGCCAGGAACAAGCGGTCAACGAATAACATCCCGAAGGTAACATCTAGATAGAATCGCTGAGCGAGTGATCAATCATGAGTACCGTAGTGCCCGCACAGACTGGAATGCGGCTGGCCAAACGCATGGCCCGCCTGGGAACGGAAACCGCCTTTGAAACCCTGGCGCGAGCACGCGTCCTGGAAGCCCAGGGCAAAGACATTGTCCACCTGGAGATCGGCGAGCCGGACTTTGATTCGCCGCAGAACGTGGTGGAGGCGGGAGTTAAGGCGCTGCAGAACGGCTTTACCCACTACACTCCTTCGGCCGGCATGCCGGAGTTGCGCCAAGCGATCGCGGAGGACGTGACCCGCTCGCGCGGCGTGAAGGTAGCGCCGGAGGAAGTGGTGATCGTGCCCGGCGGCAAGCCGACCATCTACTTTGCGTTCACGGCGCTGGTGGAAGAAGGCGACGAGGTCATCTATCCCAATCCCGGCTTCCCGATCTATGAATCGCTGATCAGTTTTCTCGGGGCCAAGCCGGTACCCATGCGCCTGAGCGAAGACAAGGACTTCCGCCTGGATGTGAACGAACTGGCGGACATGATCACGGACCGCACCAAGCTGATCGTGCTCAATTCGCCGCACAACCCCACCGGCGGCGTAATGACGCAGCAGGACGTGCGCGACATCGCAGCGGCCATCGGCGACCGCGAAATCATGGTCCTCTCTGACGAAATTTACAGCCGCCTGATCTTTGAAGGCCAACACCACTCGCTGATGTCGGTGGAGGGATTCAAAGACCGCGTGATCATGCTGGACGGTTTCTCCAAGACCTACGCGATGACGGGATGGCGCCTGGGCTACGGCGTGATGAACCGCGAGCTGGCGAAACATTTTGGCCGGCTCATGACCAACGTGAATTCGTGCAGCGCGTCGTTCACGCAGGTGGCGGCGATCGAGGCCGTCAAGGGCGACCAGAGCTCGGTGAACCACATGCGCGAGCAGTTCAAGCTGCGCCGCGATCGCTTTATCGCCGGGCTGAACAAGATTCCCGGCTTCAGTTGCCGGTTACCGCACGGCGCGTTCTACGCTTTCCCCAACATCCGCGAGACCGGACACAAATCCAGGAAACTGGCCGATTCACTACTGGAAGAAGCCGGCGTGGCCTGCCTGGCCGGCACAGCCTTTGGCCAGTTTGGCGAAGGCTATCTGCGCTTCAGCATCGCTAACTCCATGGAGAACCTGGAGAAGGCGCTGGATCGCGTGGGCAACTGGGTGAAGAAGAACATCTAGCCCGCGTTTGGGGCTGAGCAAGAGAAATTGGCCGCGAATTGACGCGAATGAAGCTTGCTTCGCGCGCTTCGCGGCTGAATTTTTGACTTCTGGCCTGGCAATAAGCAATCCTTTGTTCCTGGAAGTTCCCCCAATGAAAGAAACACCGTTCCGCATATTTGCCACCTGTCACATCGGCGATGCCGCCGAGAACCTGTTGCGCGAAAAGGGCTACGAGTTGGAAGTCTACCCTGGGCCGGAAGCGCCGCCCAAGAGCCTGGTGGTGGAGAAAGTTCGCAGCGGCGTGGATGGCTTGATCACCACGCTGCGCGATCCCATCGATGCGGAAGTGTTTGAAGCAGGCAAAGGCACGCTGAAAGTGGTGTCACAAATCGCGGTGGGGTTTGACAACATCAGCCGCGCAGACGCCAACCGCTACCTGGTTCCCATCACCAACACCCCGGACGTGCTGAACGACGCAACCGCGGAGTTTGCCTTTTTCATGATGGGCGCCGTGGCCCGGCGCCTGTGGGACAGCGAAAAGACGGTGCGCGAAAACAAATGGGGCGCATGGCATCCATTTCTGCCGTTTTTGGGCGATGAGATTTCCGGCAAGACTCTGGCGGTGATCGGCACGGGGAGGATCGGCCAGGCGATGATCAAGAAGTGCCTGGGCTTTGACATGAACGTGCTCTGCTACGATCCGGTTTGGCAGAACCTCCAGTTTGCCGCGGACGCGCAGCGCCTGATGGACTTGCGCCATACGCTGGGAATGTCCAAAGAGAAAAATTGGATCAAGTACGTGGGCCTGGAGGATGCGCTGGCCCAAGCCGACTACGTGAGCCTGCATGTGCCGCTGGTGCGCGAAGGCAAGATGCCTACTTATCACCTGATCAATGAGCGCACGCTCAAGCTGATGCGCAAAGACGCTTACCTGATCAATGCCTCGCGCGGTCCCGTGGTGGATGAGGTGGCCCTGGCCATGGCGCTGCGCAAGCGCTGGATCGCCGGCGCCGCGCTGGATGTTTTTGAGAAAGAGCCTCTGCCGGCCGATTCGCCGCTGCGCGATCCCGAGATTGAAGATCGCTGCCGGCTGTACCCGCACTTTGCCAGCGCAGGACGAATCACTCGCCTGGCCACCGACCCAGACAAGGGGATGGCAGGAAGGTGCGTCCAGGGGTTGATTGATGTCCTGGAAGCAAACTACGGCGGCGACAGGACGAAGATGCCGTTTGTGGTGAACAAAGAAGCCTGGACGGGATCAGGAGTGGGTGGGGAAGGGATCTAGGAAGCTCAGATTGGAAAGTAAGTTTCAAATGCCGTCATCTATGTGGCTGCCGACATCAACATGATGATGGATTCCGTCCAACTCTCGCCCGCTTCGGTCCGCCACGGCGGCTAGGTCCTGGTCAGCGGCATGATCGGCGACCACGGCATGGCCATCATGAGCGTGCGCGAAGGTCCTGAGCAACTGCGCCGCGTTGCACAGGCTGGTCGCGGACATGATCACCGCCGCCGGCGGCGCCAACCGCGTGGTGCCTATGCAGATTGGGGAACAGCTGCCGAGGATTTGCTAAGCAGAAATATCCCCGCGCTTCACCAGGAGGCCTCGCCCGCAATTTTCGCCGTGGCGTGGGGAGGTGGGCGAAGGCGAGGCCCACCTAGCCCTTCGGCCTCGAAATGCCGTTATTTCGGAACATTCTGTTCTACAACAACAAAAGCAGACGCCGTCACTTTGGTCATATTGCTGCCGAATAGTCTGAAGACTAGCTCCCCTGATGTCACATCCGGAGGAACTGCAATCTTAAAGTGATAGGCGTAGCCCCGGTCAGCCACTGAAACAGGCTCAAGTCCTGTTCCAGAGTAAAATTGAATAGTATTGCGGCGTCGCGGATTTGGGTAAAATGCTTCGTCTGTAGAAACGCTGATGCTCGCTGGACTAGCGGAAATGGTCAGCACTGGGTTGAGTATTGGTGCGGTACCTATATTCGTGATAGTCAAAGTCAAGTCATTGGGGTCTTTGATCTTTACTGGTACGCCCCCTGCCTCTAGCTGGAACGCTTCTTCGGGCAAATCTTGAAACCTAAATACAACGAGCGCCCACTTGTTCAGCCGATCAAGCTCTCTGTCGTTTTGTGCGGTGGCAATGCGCAACTGCGATTTGAGGGTACGATTTGTTCTCAATAGAGCGATATTCGTCGCGGTCATCGCCTGTTGCTGCTGCCGTGACACATTGAGCTGTGAGCGTAGAGTATCCTGCGCATCATTCAGAAGTGCGACTTGCGTATTTAGTACGCTTACAACGTCTCTTAGCGAGTCTCTCGAAGAGTCCAACGCTTTTTTCTGTTCATCACCAGACGTTTTGGCATCATGAAATGCAGCAATTGCAATCGTAATCGACAATACTGTTAGGACGAACATCGAAGCGTTAATCATGAGGTTGAGTCGGTCACCCAACTCGCCAATGCGAGGATTTTTTGTTGTCCACAGCCAGCCCATGAAAACGATGGCGGCCACAAACCCTATGGCAACGAGCATCCACAGAAACACGTTCATCTCTCGTTCATCCTCATGAGAAAATGCCCTGCAACAACCCTGTTTACTGGTGAACGCAACAGCACAGACTTGAGGGTTTTGCGCCCCCAACAAAACTGAATCTGCATTCGGTCATCAAGGTCAATTAATGTTTTACATTTCTACGGTAGAGATTCACAACCAATGTCACATTTTCCGGAAGCGAGTGATGACCATTGTATGTCATTATCCTTTATGGCTCTGTGGTTGATTTGGCCTCTGGCCCCGCTGGCTTTTTGCATTGTCGTCTGGCCGCTGTTCTTTCCTGGCGGCAGCGTCGGCGACCTGGCCGTCAACGGCACGGTGAACGACCTGGCCGTCAGCGGCGAGCAGTTGCTCCTACGTGAGCCAGCTTGATCCTGGAAGAGGGCTTCCCGAATCGCCGAACCGGCGCGAATAGTGGACCGCCTGTCCCAGTTCGCCCGTCCGCGCAAACCCAGATCATCACCGGGGGACACCAAGGTCGTCGAGAAGGGCCACAGAGATGGCTGCTACGGCGACACCGCCGGCACCAGAGCTGCCGCCATCGACTTGAAAATCTTCGCGCCGTCCGCGGAGCCAAGCAAGGCTTCGCTCGAACGGTCCGGATGCGGCATCATGCCCAGTACGTTGCGGCCTTCATTCGAGATGCCGGCAATGTTGTCCAGCGATCCATTGGGATTCGATTCGGGCGTGATCTGGCCTTCGGGCGTGGAGTAGCGGAAGACGATGCGGTTCTGGCGGCGCAGCGTTTCCAGCGTCTGCGCATCGCAGTAGTAATTGCCTTCCATGTGGCCGATGGGAATGCGCAGCACGTCACCTGGCTTGCAGGCGCTGGTGAACGGCGTATCGGCGTTTTCCACGCGCAGGTTCACGTATTTGCAGATGTACTTAAGGCCGGCGTTGCGCAGCAGCGCGCCGGGCAGCAGGCCGGCTTCGCACAGGATCTGGAAGCCGTTGCAGATACCGATGACCAGGCCTCCGGAGGCGGCAAACTTGCGGACCTCGTCCATGATGGGCGCGAACTTGGCGATGGCGCCGGTGCGCAGGTAGTCGCCGTACGCGAAGCCCCCCGGGACGACAATAGCGTCACAGTTCTGGAGATCATGCGACTCGTGCCACAGCATCTCGGCCTGCTGGCCGGTGGACTGGATGGCCGCATAGTAACTGTCGTGATCGCAGTTGGAGCCGGGGAAGATGATGACGCCGAATTTCATAACTTTATTTTAACCACAGAGGGCACGGAGGAACACAGAAAAGATCGGGATGATCATCGACGTCATGGTCTAGACTATATTGGATGTCTGTACGGCTCGTAGACGTACTGCCAGCGCTCGCCGCAGAATTAGAACGACTCTTACACGCAGAGGGCGAGCTGGTGCTCTCGGCCGCGGTACGCGAGTTGAACATCGTTGAACGGTGCCCTTGCACTGACGATTTCTGCGCGACTTTCTACACTCAGCCTCGGCCCAAGGGACCCTACGGCCCCACTCACCGCAACATCATGCTGTCACCCACCGAGGGAATGATCATCCTTGATGTAGTCGGCCCGAAAATCGCATGCGTGGAAGTTCTCTTTCGAGACGAAGTCCGGACAGTGATTCACTCCCTCCTCCCTTGAGGTACCTCCGTGATCCTCTGTGCCCTCTGTGTTTAGATATACAAATGCCTTTCGCAGACCATGCTCGGACCACCGGTTCGGCACTGAAGAACTGGTTTATCGCCCAGTGCTATGACTCGCTGGCGGTGGCGCTTCTGTGGCTGATTGGCTTGCTGATCATCGGCATTCCCTGGGCGCCGTTGTGGGCCGTGTTGGCGGGGCTGCTGCAGTTTGTCCCGCACGTGGGCGGGCCGTTGGCGTTGATTGGTCCGGCGCTGATCGGGGCATTCAGCGCGGACCAGATGCTCTTTATCTATGTGTTGATCCTTTTCGCCGTGATCATGGTAACGGACGGCCTGTTTCTCCAACCCTACTTTATGAAGCGCACCGCCAAAGTGCCTTTCTGGGCTTCTTTGCTCACTCCGATCGTGATCGCGCTGCTGATTCCGTTCTGGTGGGCGATTCTGCTGGCGCCGCCGCTGCTGGCAATTGTCTTTGCGTTCCGGTACAAGCGACGTGTGGAGACAAAAGGATGAACCTGCGCCGACTCACGTTCCTGTCCCATTCACGATCCCCGCTTCAATGAGCGCGCGCCGTGCTTCCACCGGGCCGTTGACGCGCGCCGCGTGCATGCCGACCTTCTTGGCTGCGTCAACGTTCAGCGCATTGTCATCGAGAAAGAAGACGGCTGAAGGCTTGCAGTCCAGCGTATGGAGCACATGCTCAAAGGCCTCTGCATCGGGCTTCATGCGGCCTGTTAGATGCGAGGCAAAGTGGTGGTCGAACGCCTGTTCCAACGCGAATTCCGTCATCAGGCGCGGCCAATGTAGAACGCTGGTGTTGGAAAGAGTGGCCCGGGTAAATCGCTCCGGCACACTGCGCACAACGTCCAGCGCGCCCGGATAGAGTCCCCGCAGCCAGTTGCGGAAGGCGCTGAGAAATTCCTGCTTCTCCACCGGCAGACCCATCTCGCGGATGACCCGCTCCGCGAATTCATCCGGCTCGGCACGCCCGCTCTCAAACTGTCGCACCACAGGTGAGGTCAGCCATCGGCGCCACATCTCATCTACACTGACGCTGCTGCCCATCCAAGCCGCCATCGTGGCGACGCCGCGCAATTCCACCAGGACGCCGCCCAGGTCGAAGAGGACTACCTCAACTTCATTTGCCAGGGTTTTCACGATGTCCACATTATATGGGTCCTCAATCGGCCCACAGACAAGCTATAAGGCCTCAGCACCCGTGCTATAATTTACTTTGTTTTCTTGCGCTTATTAGCGTGTGCCGAGTCTCCCTTCGGCTGCCTAAATCTTTGATTCTTTGAGGATATTCACATGTCCGGCCATTCAAAATGGGCCACAATCAAGCATAAAAAGGGCGCGTTGGACGCAAAGCGCGGCAAGATTTTCACCCGCCTGATCAAGGAAATCACCATGGCCGCCAAGAGCGGCGGTGGCGATGCGGAAGGCAATCCGCGGCTGCGCACGGCCGTGGCCGCCGCCAAAGCTGAGAACATGCCGGCGGACAACATCAAGCGCGCCATCCAGCGCGGTACGGGTGAACTGCCGGGCGCGACCTACGAAGAAATCCAGTTTGAAGCCTACGGGCCCGGCGGCGTCGCGTTGCTGGTGAACGTGACCACGGACAACCGTAACCGCACCGTGAGCGAACTCCGCCACGCCTTTACCAAAGGCGGCGGCAACATGGGTGAGGCCGGCTCGGTGGCTTGGATGTTCCACAAGAAGGGCTCCATCATCGTGCCCAAGGCCAAGGCCAAAGAGGACGATTTGATGAACATCGTGCTGGAAAACGGCGGCGAAGACCTGCACGACGACGGCGAAAACTGGGAGGTCACCACCGCACCCAACGAATATGAAAAGGTGCTGGAGGCGATCAAGAAAGCCGGCCTTGAAGTGGTGCATTCTGAAGTGGGCATGATCCCGCAGAATTACATAAAGCTGGAAGGCGCTGCGGCCAACCAGATGATCCGCCTGCTGGAAGCCATTGAAGACAACGACGACGTGCAGAACGTGTACTCGAATTTCGACGTGGACCAGAAGCAGCTCGAGGAAGTAGCCGGATAAAAACCGGTTTTGTGTATTTTGCGAAGGGCGGCCTGAGGGTCGCCCTTTTTGCGTTGCAGCAACAATTTTCCGGACAGCAAAAAGCTGGTACTCTCTTTGCTTCCATGTTTCCCCTCAAAAAAACAGTTCCTCTTGTCTCCGTGTCTCGGCGCCTCCGTGGTGGATTTTTTGCGATTTTTCTGCTGTGCCCTGCCTTCGCTCTCGCCCAGCAACCCTCCAAGCCGCTCTCCGGCCAGCCCTGGGATTATGGCTTCTGGGCCAGCGGAGGCTTCAGCGTGCCCGGCGGGACCAAAGACACGCACATGATCAACGCCGGCGTGCGCCTGGGCAAGGTGCTGACGGACGACCATTTTGGCAGCTTCATGCGCGGGAACTTCGAGTGGTCAGCCGATCTTTATCCGCTCTATTACCTGTGGCAGCCGGCGCCCGCAAAAAACGCGTATAGCCTGGGGTTTAATCCGGTAAACCTCAAGTGGAACTTTACCAGCGCGCAGCGGACGATTCCTTTCCTTGAACTTGGCGGAGGAGTGCTGTTCAGCAACAACAAGGTTCCGGCCAATACGTCGCGGGTGAATTTCGTCACGCATGGCGCGTTCGGGTTTCAGTTTTTCAACAACCAGCGCCGGGCGATCACCACCAGCATCCGCTATGAACACATTTCCAATGCCGGACTTACGGTGCCGAATCCGGGGATTAATACGGTGCAGTTTCTGGTGGGAGTGAATTGGTTCAAATGATTGGGTAATTGGGTAATTTGGTAATCGGGTAATTGGAAAACCTGCTGCAGAAGAACACGTCGAAAAACTTACGAAAATTACCCAATTACCAAGTTACTCAATTACCTAATCCGTTTTGCGCCCGTTGCGGTGATTCCGCTATCCTCTCAGTGATGTCCACACTCGTCCAGTGCGTTCCCAATTTCTCTGAAGGCCGAAAAAAAGCAGTCGTTGACGCCATCGTCGACGCCATGAAGGTCCCCGGCGTCTATCTGCTCGACCGCGAGATGGACGCTGACCACAACCGCTGCGTGATCACCTTGGCCGGAGACCGCGAGTCGATTGCTGAGGCGGCGATTCGCGGCGTGGGCAAAGCCGCCGAACTGATCGATCTCACCAAGCACCAGGGAGCGCATCCACGCATCGGCGCGGCGGACGTGATTCCGTTCATTCCCATTGATGGCGTGACGATCGAAGACTGTGTGGCCATCGCGCGCCAGGTGGGCGAGCAGATATGGAAACGCTTTCAAGTTCCCGTATATCTCTACGAAGCCGCGGCCACGAATCCCGACCGGCAGAACCTGGAAAACATCCGCCGCGGGCAGTTTGAAGGCCTGCGCGAGGACATTCGGGTGAACGCGGCGCGCAAGCCGGACTTTGGCGAGGCGCAACTGCATGCGACGGCCGGCGCAACGGTAGTGGGAGCGCGCAAGGCGCTCATCGCCTACAACGTCTTCCTCAACACAACGAATGTGGATATCGCCAAAAAGATTGCCAAGGCGATTCGCTTCTCCTCCGGCGGGCTGCGTTTTGTGAAGGCCGCAGGTTTTGAGGTCCGGGGGCTGGCCCAGGTTTCGATGAACCTGACTGATTTCGAGCAGACGCCGATCGCCCGGGTGTTTGAATTCGTGAAGAGGGAAGCGGCGCGTTACGGCGTGATGCCGCTGAGCAGCGAGATCGTCGGGCTGGTTCCCAAGGCTGCTCTGGAGCAGGCCGCGGAGTGGTTCTTGCAGGTGGAGAACTTTGACTCGTCGCTGATCCTGGAAAACCGGCTGGCCGGGGTGATGGGCGGCAAAATATCGGTTGGCGGACTGCGCGCCGGCGCGGAGCCTTTCATTGAACAGCTCGCTTCGTCCTCGCCAACTCCGGGAGGCGGGAGCGCGTCTGCCGCAGCGGCAGCCATGGCGGCGGCGCTGGGCAGCATGGTGATCGGGGTATCGCGGGGGAAGAAAGCCTATGCGCAGTACGAACCGCAGTTGAGCAGCGCGGCGGCGCGGCTGGCGCAGCTTCGCGAAGAACTCAAGGCCGGAATCGATGCCGACGCAGAAAGCTTTGATCAGGTCATGGCCGCTTACCGGCAGGCCAAAGCCTCTCCCAATGGCGATCAGGCGATTGAGTCAGCTTTGAAAAGCGCTACCAGCGTCCCGCTGAAGATTGCGCAGCAGGCGGCTGAAGTTGCGGGGATCGTGGCCGGCTTGCGGCCGATTACCAATCCCAATGCGGCCTCCGACCTCACGGTGGCGGCTCACCTGGCCAAGGCGGCCATGGAAGGGGCCCTGGCCAACGTGGAAATCAACCTGGGGTCATTAAAAGACGCAACTTTCGCGGCCGGCGTGCGTTCCAAAGTAGAGCAACTCCAAAGGTGAATACCTTAAAGTAATTGTTCTTTACATCTGTTTTGCCCCAGGAAGGCATCAGAAACTCCAGAAAAGCGGATTACAATAGAAGGCAAGATGAAACGCACCATCGTACTGGCTTTGGTCCTGTTGGTGAGCGGGCTGCCCGCATTCGGGGCGGCGCTGGCCACCAATACACGCTCGGTCATCCCCCATGAAGTGCAGCAGATCATCAACGTGGATTACCGGCGAATGAAAGAATCCGATACCGCCATGCAGATGAAGGCGAAGCTGCTTCCCCCCAACATGAAGCAGTTTGAGGACGCGCTCAAAGACATCGGCGTCTCAGTGGACAAGGATATCGACACCATTACGCTGGCCTCGTTCCGCAACAAGGACAACGGGCTGCAGATCGTCGGGATTGCCCAAGGCACTTTTCCGCGCAAGACGATCTACCTGAAGCTCTCCAAGCAGAAGATCAAAGGCACCAAGATCAACGGATCTTTCGTGTATCCCATGTCCGGCGGGATGCAGATGACGTTCCTGGACGGCAACACGATGCTCTTCGGCGAGCAATCCGCGGTGCAGGCCGCGCTGGATGCGCGCGACAACAGCAGCCAGAGCCTGAACGCCAACCCGGACGTCACGGACATGATTGCCTCGGTGGACCGCGGGACGGTGTGGAGCGTGCTGGACGCCAAGGGCACGCAGACCATGCTGAAGTCCGCGCTGGGCAGCGCCTCCGACCTGGCCGAGTATGACACGCTTAAGGGCCGGCTGGTGGGCTCGCACTACACGTTGGATTTCGACCATGGCATCGACTTCAACCTGAAAGTGGTTACGTCGGACAACATGACGGCGGCGACGCTCTCTTCCGTGCTGAAAGCCGGACTGCTGTTCAAGAAGATGAACGCCAGCGGGACGGAAAAGACCGCCATTGAAGACACGTCCGTGGATTCTGACGCAGGCAAGCTGGTGGTGCACTTCAAGGCCGATGACAAGAGCTTCCAGAGCCTGATGGAGTCGCCGATGTTCGCGGCGGTCACGCACTAAGAAATTGTTTCTGGAATCCCGAGCGCAAGCGAGGGAGCCCTATACCAACCAAAGTCACCAGGGCCGCGAATCAACGCGAATGAGCACGAATTCGAATTTGATTCGTGTCGCTTCGTGTTCATTCGCGGCCCCATGCTTTTCTTTCCCGTAGCGATCCCTCCCCTTCGGCAAGCTCAGGGTCGGGATTTCAGAGGGTGAATCAATTCCGCCCTTCGCGCATCCCATACAATCGAGACGTATGGACGCCCCAGGCCTCTTCTCCGGTAACGAACGCAAGCAAAAAGAGCAAGAGATGCTGCGCGCAGGCCGCCTTCCTCCCGGCCAGGCGCTGACGTTGAAGTGGCCGGTGCTGCACTACGGCTCTGTGCCCAAATTCGATCCCGCGCGTTGGGCCTTTCGCGCGTGGGGCCTGGTGGTGAACCCATTGCAGTTCACCTGGGACGAATTCAGCAAGCTGCCGCGCTTCCACAGCCGCAGCGATTTCCACTGCGTCACGCGCTGGAGCCGGTTTGACAATGAATGGGATGGCGTGGCCTTCAGGGAAGTGCTCAAACTGGCGCAGGCCAAGCCGGAAGCCAAGTACGTTGTGGTCCATGCCGAGCAGGGTTTCACCGCCAACGTGCCGCTGGCCGATCTTGACCGCGACAACGTTCTCCTGGCTACCCACCATGATGGCCAGCCGCTTTCAGCCGATCACGGCCACCCTTTGCGACTGATCGTGCCGCATCTGTATGCGTGGAAGTCAGTGAAATGGGTGCGCGGATTGGAGTTCCTGGAGCACGACGTTCCCGGCTTCTGGGAACAGAACGGCTATCACATGTACGGGGACCCGTTTAAGGAGCAGAGGTTTGATACGGATTGAGCAATTAGCAATTGGCAATCAGCAATTAGTCACCTAAAGCCAACAATGGCGCGTTTCGTCTTCCCATCAGCAAACCAACAGAAGGCTGGCATCAGCCAAAAGAGTAGGGTGTGCTTTAGCTGTGCTAATTGCCAACTGCTAATTGCTAACTGCTAACTGCTAACTGCTAGTGCTTCACGATGGCGTTGTACCCATCGCTTGCGAGCCGGGTGCGCATGGTTTCGGCGTCCTTGGGGTCGACGAACGGCCCCACCTGCACGTGAAACAGGGCGTCACTCGCGGAGCCGGCGCTGAACGCGGGGTACTGCTTCTTGAGCAGCGCTGAAACCAGAATGTCGGCATCTTCCTTTTTCGAAACTGCGGCAACCTGGACGGTGTACGTTCCGTTGGGGCTGGCCTTGATTTCCGCGGGCGCGGAGGATGAAGCCGGCTGTCCTGAAGAAGCAGAGCCGGCGGAGTTGCCTGTGGTTTGCTGGCCTGCCTGCGTGCTTGGGGAAGACACGGTTGACGGCGCATCGGGCGTCTTGTTCGCCGCGGAAGGCTTGCCGGCGGAACTGCCGCTGGTGGTGACCGTGCCGACGATCTCAGTGCGGCTGCCGTTGGCGGTGCTGCGGCCCAGCAGGTAACCCATGGTAAAGAACACCGAGCAGACAATCACCAGGGCAAAGAAGATGCCCAGCAGTTTTCCCGTGCTCAGGGTAATTTCCGTGTCCTGGACGCCATCATCGTCGAGGAGTTGCCGCCGCAGGTCTTCGCGCGCCTGTCCCGTTCCTGATTCAGACATCATTCACTCCAGCTCTGGTTTTCTGCCAGTGTAACCCTATTTGCCGGGTGTTTTACCACTGTATTTCTCAAGCGCCGCGGTCAACGAGGAAAGAATGTCGACCGGCAGCGGGAACACGATGGTGGTGTTCTTTTCCACGCCGATTTCGGTCAGGGTCTGGAGGTAGCGGAGTTGCATGGTGAGCGGCTCTGAAGCCAGCATGTGGGCGGCTTCCGTAAGGCGCTGGGAGGCGGCGAACTCGCCTTCCGCGTGGATGATCTTGGCGCGCTTCTCGCGCTCGGCTTCCGCCTGCTTGGCCATGGCGCGCTGCATGGAGTCAGGCAGGTCCACCTGCTTGATCTCCACGTTGGCCACCTTCACGCCGTAGGGCGAGGTGTGCTGGTCAAGGATGGTCTGAATGCGGGCGTTCAACTTGTCGCGGTGGGCCAGGAGCTCATCGAGATCGACTTCACCCAGCACGGAGCGGAGCGTGGTTTGCGCGAACTGTTGTGTCTGCCAGTAATAGTTCTGCACGCGCACCACAGCCTGGGAAGCGTTCAGGACTTCCCAATAGACCACGGCGTTGACCTTCAGGGTCACGTTGTCGCGGGTGATGATGTCCTGGGGCGGGACCTCGAGGGCCTGCTGGCGCAGGTCGACGCGCACCATCTTTTGCACGGGCGCGAAGACGAAAATAAGGCCGGGGCCTTTAGCGTCGAGACGCAGGCGGCCCAGCTGGAAGATTACGCCGCGCTCATATTCACGCAGAATCTTGATGCAGTTAATGGCATAAAGCACAACGATGACAACAACGATCAGAAATGCAATAGGGATCCCACCGAACGCGTCCACGTTGCCTCCAAAGATCAATCGAATAGTTTGGATCGCCCGGATTCTATGGCATCGGAGCGACCCGCGCAAAGTGAAAAATCAGATCTTGGCCGTTCCCATGGTGACAGGCTGCGCGGCCGGCGCGGGTTCTACCTGCAAAACCAGGTTTTTCACGCCGCGCACCACCACCGCCTGGCCGACTTCGAGTTCCGTGGTGGCCACGGCGTCCCACAACGTGCCGCGGACGAAGACCTTGCCGGCGGGAGTCATAGGGGAGCGTACCACGCCTTGCTCGCCGATGAGGCCTTGTTCGCCGGTGACTACTTTATTGTGGCGCGCGCGCAGAGCGATGGTCATCAAGAATACGGTGATCAGGCCAAAGGCAATGCTGACCGCCAGCGCCGTGGAGAGATGCACACGCATCTGCGGGATGGGTCCATCCACCAGCAAGAGTGCGCCAAGAACCATCATCACAATGCCGCCGGTAGTCAGCGCGCCGTGGGTCTGAAATTTGGCTTCCAGTCCAAAAAAGACGAACGCGGAGATGATCAGCACCAGGGCAATGGAACGGAACGGCAGCATGTTGAGAGCGTAGATCGCCAGAAGTATCGCGATGAAGCCCACCACGCCCGGGATTACTGCCCCGGGATGATTGAACTCAAAGTAAATGCAGAGAGCGCCAATGGCAAAGAGAAGGAAGGCGATGTTCGGGTCCATCAGGATGGAAAGAATACGCTGGCGCAGCGTCATGTCGTTCTCGCGAACCGGCTTGTTGGCTACGTGGAGGACGGTCTTGGAGCCATCAAAGCGGATAATGGTCTTGCCATCAATCTGGCGGAACAGGTCGGCCTCATCTTTGGCGATGTAGTCGACTACGTGCTGAGAAAGGGCTTCATCGGCGGTGAAAGATTTGGACTGGCGCACGGCGCTCTCGGCAACCTCAACGTTGCGGCCGCGCTTGCTGACATAAGAGCGCATGAGCGAAGCAGCGTAGTTTTCGATTTTTTCCTTCATCACCGGGTCCATGGCCTGGCCGTCGCCCCGTACGGGATGGGCCGCGCCCGTGTTGGTGCCGGGCGCCATGACGGCCACGTCAGCCGATTCAAGAATGAAAAACCCAGCAGAAGAGGCGCCGGCCCCCGAGGGCGTTACGTAAATGATCACCGGAACGGGCGAGTCGAGGACCTTATGGATGATCTGTTCCATGGAGGACATCAAGCCGCCGGGCGTGCGTATTTCAATCAGCAGGGCATCAGCATGGGTGCGCTGGGCTTCTTGAATGGCGCGGTCCACGCGCTCCACCGCGATGGGATGAATCACGCTGTCCAATTCAATCTTTACTACGTCAGCCAACCCAGCCTGCGATGCCAGCAAGCAGGAAGCCACGA
Organism: Candidatus Angelobacter sp.; assembly: GCA_036380095.1. Taxonomy (GTDB): domain Bacteria; phylum Acidobacteriota; class Terriglobia; order Terriglobales; family Acidobacteriaceae; genus Angelobacter. Next base: position 26,104 of record DASVFK010000050.1, read on the forward strand.
TTACGATCTTCATCAAGGAGCGAATTGTGAGCCGCATGGTGATCACCTCAAGGTTGCTGCGGTTTCTGTTTGCCGGCGGCAAGCTCATGCTTTAAGGATGCCGCAGCAGCATTGGCCGGATCAAGCGCCAGCGCCTGGTCAAGATTCTGCTCCGCGCTTGCCGCGTTGCTCTCCGCCAGGTCCAGGCGGGCCAGAACCAAGTAGGCCTCCGGCAAAGGCTTCAGACGCAATGCGGCGCGGGCCTCATTGCGGGCGCCGGCTGCGTCCTGGTTCTCCTCCAGGACCCGCGCCAACCCGGCGTGGGCGCCCGCGTTGGTGGGATCAAGAACGATGGCTTCGCGGAATTGCTTTTCCGCTTCGCTGGTCACGCCCTGGCCCAACAGCTCTTCGCCGCGCTGGACGTGAAACGCCGCGTGGTGCGGAGGGTCCATCTTCTGCAGCCGGACTTCTTCCGCGTTGCCGATCTCGAGAGCAAGCTGGCGGAAGCTGGATTCATCATAGTTGCGCTTGATCCGCTCCAGCGGAAGACGCGCCGGCGGCGGTGCTCCGGCGCTGATCGAGTCGAGAAGGCCCTTGGCTTCAGCGTCGCTGTGCAGGGCGAGGGCAGCGCGCAACTCCCGCGCCGCACCCTGGCTGTCGCCCGAGCGATAGAGCGCCACACCAAGATTAAAGCGATAGTCCGGGTCGCTGGGATCGGTCTGGACCGTACGCTGGAAGTAGGCAAGCGCACGGGGCTGTCCTCGCCGCGCCGCCACCACGCCCAGGTTGTTATGGATTTCCGTTAGCGGCAGGCGCCGGGACAGGGTGCGGAAGGCAAGGTCTGCCTTCTCCAGTTGGTCGCTGTAAAAGGCGGAGAGGCCGAGATAAAACTGGGCTTCATTGTAGTTGGGACTGTTGCGCGCTACTTTGCCCAGCCAGGCGAGGGCGGAAGCGTAGTCGCGGGCGGCATAGCAGGCTTTGCCCAACTGCAGGATTGCCGGCGAGTTGTTGGGATCGAGCGCCACAGCCTGCTTGAAGCGCTTGATTTTTTCCTGGTCGTTGCCTGCGGTTACGCCGCGGACGTAGTTCTCGAGCGCGTCCACACGCATGGCTGGAGATTGCGCGATAAACTGTTCCTTGGTCGTGCTGCCGGCCAGCTTCAGCGTGCTGAGCACGTCCCAGGCCAGCGCTGCCTGGAGGCTGATCAAGCTCTCAGGCGAGCCGGTCTCGGCGAGCTCGGGCAAAAGGCGCAAATGCGCCATGTCCATCAGGCGCGCACGGACTAACAGGTTGACGCCGTCCAAGCGAAAGTCGCCCATGAGCACGTAATCCGCGTCCAGAGCCTGGGCCACCTGATAGACCGTTGCACGAGAGGGCTTGGCGGAAGCGGGAATGCCCAGACGGTCGAAGGCGCTGAGGCGATCGTCGCGGCTGATCACAAACAAGGCACCGGCATTCAGGCGCGTGCCCAGGACTTCAGGAAAGGCTTCTCCAACCCAGTCCAGACCTGGCGTGCCGGAAAGGTTTTCAAAGGGCATGATCAGCAGCAAGTGGCTGGCCTGGAACTGGCTGACTTGTTCGTCCTGGGCGCACAGGGGTAACGCGGCTGCGACGAAAAGCAGGAAAATAGAGACAATACCAGCGGGTCTGCTCAATGTAAGAAGATTATAGGCCAGTTGCAGCACGCGGAGAACATGGTGTAGAGACGCGACACCGTCGCGTCTCAAGTCGGCAAGGAGATAAAGCGGTTTTCCCACAATGCGCATCTTCATACTGACCGGAGCAGGAATCAGCGCGGAAAGCGGCATTCCTGTCTTCCAGGGAACAAGCTGGCGCGGGCGCAGCCATTACGAGCTGGCCAGTATCGACGCGTGGCGCGCCGACCCCAGGCTGGTGTGGGACTACTACTCGGAAAGGCGGAACCGCGCCCGCGATGCCCGCCCGAATCCGGCACACTTTGCTCTGGCCGAGTTTCAGAAAGCGCCCGGCAGCCCGGGATTTTTTCTCTGCACACAGAACGTGGACGATCTGCACGAGGCCGCGGGCACGGAAGACGTGGTCCACATCCACGGCAGATTGTTTGAGAGCCGGTGCGCGGAAGGCTGCGGCAAGCCCGCTTTCGCTGACCGCAATGCTTATGCGGGCCAAGAGTTGCCGCGCTGCGAGTGCGGCGCACTGGTGCGGCCCAACGTGTGCTGGTTCGGCGAACAACCGTACCAACTGGAACGGATTTATCACGAACTGGAACGATGCACGCTGTTCCTGGCCATTGGCACTTCAGGAGCAGTGCAGCCGGTGGCGAGCTTCGTCGCCCTGCTCAAGCAAAAGCGAGGGCCCGCCAAAACGGTGTACATCGGCCTGGAGGAGCCGGCCAACGCCGCGCACTTCGACGAAGTAAAACTTGGTCCTGCTTCCGTGCAGGCGCCGAAGGTCCTGGCGGAAATTGCGCGCAATAGCGGTTGATCGTGCCGAGGCAGCCGCGATTGGTTATGATGGAAGGCCGGCACCCGCCGGACTTAATGCTCACGACTTATTGGAGACGCCAATGAAGAGACTCACGCTGTTTCTTGTTCTGCCAGCACTACTGATGATGGTTGTGGGCTGCCCGGTGGTAGATCAGAGGCCGGAGAAAACGTCTGCTGCTTCCATGGCTGCACCAGCTCCGAGTACGGTGACGAAAGCGGAAGTGCCTGTACGCTCGGACCCAGCCTCCAACGGCGGCTCCAGCCTGAAGGCGAGCATGCCGTACAGCCAACCGGGCGCGCCGGTGGCAGCGCAAAACTTGAATGCGGCGCCGTTCCTGATAGCCGCGGAGTCTCGCGGTGCAATCGTGCCGGCGCTCACATGGTCTCCGGCACTCACCAGCCGCGCGGACGGCACCATGTACGGCCCGGCAGACCGGCCTGCGGCGGGCATCGGACAAGGCATGGCGGTGTCAGCGGAAGGCGGCAAGAGTCCGAGCAAGAAAGCGACGCCCAAGAAATAATTTGCGCGCTATGGCGCAGCGAACGCCTAAAGCTCGTCCTGGAAGAGCGGTCCGTTTCGAAATTAGAGTGTTTAATTTCTTTCCAATCGTCATCTAATTGCGCGGGCGCAATACTCTGGGTAACTCGACTGATAAGGCGTGGCGGGTTTTTGCGGTTTCAGCCCGTCACGCTGATTTTCTCCTCGTTACACTCTCCGCCGAAAAACAAAACCAGGAATCTGAATGCGCATAGTTGTCAGGTAGAGGCTTTCGGGACAGCCGGACTCGAACGTAATCGGGAATGAAGTGGAGCGGGAGACGGGGATCGAACCCGCGACGTCCAGCTTGGGAAGCTGGCATTCTACCACTGAATTACTCCCGCTAAGTTATCGAATCTAGAGCAACTTAAGCGATTTTCTCACCACGCTTTAATGGCCACATGAATGGCCACAGATTCCAGCGGAGCTGAGAATCACATCTTACGCCAATTTTTGAGTGCTATCAATTTCCTGCATGGGGACCACTGGGTGAACAAAGCAACACAGCAGAGACTCCTAGCTCGCTGCGTGATCCTGAACGCTATGGTTCTCGATGTGCGGGCCTTTGTGACGAATTGTCTTAAAGCCGCTCCGCCTCATAATCGGTTGTGAGGGTAATGGTGATTTTTCACCCACAATCAGCCCTCGGGCTTGGTTACAAAGGGCCGAGTCAGCCAATGTTTAATTGCCTTGATTACGGGCCAATGAGCCGCAGCGGAGCGGTCTGCGGCTCAAAGTAGTAGTGATCAGGGAGTCGGGCTACGTGCCACTCTGTTGGTTTGACCGGAGGAGACTTATAAAACCCGAGGTAGCCGGTCACGGAGACACGTTTGCCGTCCATGTCAGAGTAGGGTTGCCCCCACCCCCACGACCCTCTGAGATAGACAACCTCGTGATTGTCGAGCTGGACGGACGCTGGAGCAATTTTGCCGTTCATTGAAAATGTCCCGTGAATGGTGATCCGCTTTCCAACCAGAGCTCGCGATACCTGATTGGTTACAGTGGCACTTTCTGAGGTCGAGCGCGGAATGCTCTGTCCATGCGCCGCTGCTTCGTAGTCGCTGTAATTCTGAATCATTGCGTTCACCATGTCTTGGTAGACTTGGGAGTTCGGTCGGAACTTAAAATAAAACAACTGCTTGGTTCCGTTGGAGTCCTCGAATAAGGAGATCGCGAACTTCTCAGGCTCAACACGCCAAAGTCGCATATGCGAATATGGGTTAATGGCGGCCAGTGCCCATTGGCCGTAACGTTGATCCACCGCCGCCTTTATCTCGTCCATGGTTACAGACTGATCGTAGATCGCCATCACGGCCCGAATCGAATTGTTGTCAAGATCGACCGATACGTGTTTGGGATAAGCAGCATTCCCCGCTGACGTTTGGTCCGGCCAAATCAAGGAGCAACGAAGCGAGTCGCATCCGGCCAGCTCGATGTTGGGCAACACAACACGCCCGTCGGGACTCTGCACAGCTTTCCCGCCGCATGTCAACCCTATCGTAAGGACGATTCCGAAGGCCAATGTGAAGAATGCACGAGTAATAACCATGGACAACCCCCTTATCCCTCGGTGATCTTACCTCTGCTGCTGGAACATCGGGGATACCCCAAGTTCCCGTCTCTTAGTAACTGTTGTAATCAGGCGATGATACTCACAATCGAGATTACTGGTGTAATGGCGATGTTACGCCGATCATCGGCAGGTTGTATGATTGCGCCGCATGGAACCTGATTTCGGCGAAATTCAATCGTGGAGAACACAATGAAGAGACGTTCGTTTCTCGCTATCGCCCTGCTCGCGGCGGCGTTCGCGTTGCCCGCTCATGCGCAAGACGCCAAGAAGAAAGACGCTGCCGTTAAACCCGCCGACCCGGAATTAAAAGTCGTGCTCGATTCCTGGAACGAGATTGGCCACAAACTTGTAGCCATGGCCGAAGATTTCCCCGAGGACAAATATGATTTCAAGCCCACCCCCGCGCAACGCAGCTTTGCCGAGCAATTGCTGCACGCTGCCGGCGCGAATTATTTCCTCACCAATTCCGTGATGGGGAAAGAGCTTCTTGCGGGAGAAGATCCGAAGCGGGAGAATTACAAAACGAAGGCAGACATTGTCGCATTCTTAAAGAAATCCGTCGCCGATGGCGCGGCAGCGATTCAAGCAAAGGGTGAAAAGGGACTGAACTCTACGGTTCCCTACGGGCAACAAAAAGCTCGCGTTCTCGATATCGCCTATGGTTTGATCGAGCACAGCGGCGAACACTATGGCCAGCTCGTTGTCTACTACCGTCTGTCGGGCCTGGTTCCCCCGGAGTCGCGGCCGAAGAAATAAAACTGGAATGATCTCTTTGGGTAAGAGTGCCTCTATTCCGATCTGGGAGGGCAAGCCTATTCTGAGCGATTCATAGAACCAGGCGCTCCGCTGCGTTGCGCGCGGGCCTGCGGCAGCAAGGAAAGGCCTTCTTTCTTTTCGTTTCCCGCCGTTAAAACGGCGGGCTATTGCCAGACGTCCCGCTGGCGCGGGACTGGCGCGCCGCAGAAGTTGGGCTATTCACCGGCTGAAGTCGAAAGGTTGAGGCTACTGCGGTACGAGGCGCAGCTTCGGCTTCGATTGGCAGCGATTGCAGGTTGCTTTGCACAAGAACCCAACCCTTACCACGGATAACACTGATAACACTGATTTACACGGATCAAAAAAGTTCACTCAGGACCATTCTTAAGTAGGTAAATCCGTGTCATCCGTGGTGAGATTTGTTTTTTTGTGCAAAGCAATTGCAAGTCAATAAGAGGGACGCCTTTTCGTTAGAATTCCCTGAATCGGCATGGCGGAGGACACATCATTCGGGATCCTTCCACTCGCACTTGCTCCCCTTTCGCAAGCTCAGGGTCGTTCGTGTTCGGTCAGGATGACAGACTAAAGCGGCATGGTTTTTGGGAGAAACGCCTTGAATCGGCATGGCGGAGGACGCATCATCGGGATCCTTCCACTCGCACTTGCTCCCCTTTCGCAAGCTCAGGGTCGTTCGTGCTCGGTCAGGATGACAGGCCAAAAGTGCACTGGGTTGTTGGAGAAACGCCTTGAATCCGCATGGCAGAGGACACATCATCGGGATCCTTCCACTCGCGCTTGCTCGCGGCGCTCACTCACACTCGGTCAGGATGACAGGCCAAAAGTGGACTGGCGCATGGATCGTTGTGCCGGTTGGGTTAGAATGCGCGGCTAGAGCATTTCCGTCAATTGGTGGGTCCCTCAGCGGCTGAAGCCACCGCTTCTTTAGCCGTCACCGCAGGCATAAATGCCTGCTCCACCCTCACCTGGATACGGCGATTCGTTGTGCCGGTCTTAGAATGCGCGGCTAGAGCATTTTTCAGTAAATTGGTTTGTCCCTCAGTGGCTGAAGCCACCGCCTCTTTAGCGGCCACCGCAGGCATGAATGCCTGCTCCACCCTCACCTGGGTACGGCAATTGAGAAAACGCTCTGAACCAGCTGTAAGGGAATGAAGCTGTGGTCGACGAAGCTCAACTCAAGATTCTCAAGGACAAAGGTGTTGCAGCCTGGAATGCGTGGCGTGAGGAGAACCCGGAGGCTCAAGTGGATCTCAGCGAAGCAGAGCTTGACGGAGCGGACCTCAAGATTTGTAAACCTGGGCCACGCGGATCTCAGAAGTGCGGACCTGAGCAGGCCGCAAACTCGGCGGGGCGAACCTCATCGGGCGGACTTCAACGGGCGGACCTCCGCAGGGCGAACCTCATCGAGCGGACTTGAGCGGGGCTCTAGCAGGCCATAAAAAATGCGAAGCCGAATTGCCATAAGTCGGGCGATAATGGGTCATGCGTTGGGACCGCCCTGCCGGAGAGGGCACGAGCTCTGAGATATTGGATTGGCCGTCCCTCCGCAGCCGGGTAGGCGGCGATCTGGGCTTGTTGCGCGAGATGGTTGTGATTTTTGCCGCTGAATACCGGCTGATGCTCGAGCAGTTGGAAACGGCCATAGAGCGCGGCGAAGCTTCCGGCGTAGAAAAGATGGCCCACAAGCTCAAAGGCAGCCTGGTGCAGTTTTCCGCCGGCGCCGCAACGGAGACGGCCAGGCGGCTGGAGAACCTGGGAAAGACGAATGCATTGGAAGGCGCCGGAGCAGCCGTCCGTGGGCTGCGGCGGGAGATCGAAGAATTGATTGGGGCGCTGAACGCTTTGTTGTCGCGGCGCGTCAACGAATAGAGCTACAATCCAATCGCGCCGGCCGAGCTGCGATTGAGGAAAACGATGGCCATCCTGGATACAGCCGCCCATCTGACCCTGCCCAAGGTCCTGCTGATTGAGGACAATCCGGTGGACGCGCGCTTTGTTTCCGGGTTGTTGCAGGCACAATCGCCGCAGCTGGAATGCCGGCACGTGAGCTCCCTGGCGGAAGCGCTTCCCCTGCTGGAAGCAGAGACCTTCGACGCGGTTTTGCTGGACTTAAACCTGGAAGACAGCACAGGCTATGAAACTTTTGCGGCGGTGCATCGCGCCGCTGCTGCGGCAGCGTCCATCCTGGTGCTGAGCGGCTCAGACGATGAAGAGCTGGCCATTCGCACGGTGCGGGAAGGCGCCCAGGACTACCTGGTGAAGGGATCGTTTGACGGCGGTCTTCTGCTGCGTTCTCTTCGTTATGCCGTGGAACGCAAACACTCGGAAGAGGCCCTGCGCAAGAGTGAAGCCACGGTGCGCGCGGTTTTTGAGGGATCCCTGGACGGCATCGTGATCATGGAAGACCACGGTATCTGCCTGGAGGCGAATTCCGCGGCGGTCGCGATGTTCTGTTGTGCGCGTGAGGAACTAGTCGGCCGTAACATTCTGGAGTTCTTCGGCAAGGACTTTTCGGCGGAATGGATGCGGCTGCGCGTCTCCGGCAGCGGCAGAGGACAGTTTTGGGTGCTCTGCCCGGCTGGCGCCAACCGGCTCCTGGATTGCAGCTTCAAGACCAACATTCTCTCCGGCCAGCACCTGGCCGTACTGCGTGACATCACCGACCAACACAACCTGGAAGAGCAGCTCAGGCAGTCGCAGAAAATGGAGGCCGTGGGCCGGCTAGCCGGAGGAGTGGCCCACGACTTCAACAACATCCTGGGCGTAATCAGCGGCCATGCCGAGCTGATGCAGTTACAAGCCATTGCGCCTGAGCAGCGCAGCAAGGCCGCGAAGATCCTGGCGGCCACGGACAAGGCTTCCTCGCTGACCCGGCAACTCCTGGCCTTTGGCCGGCGCCAGGTGGTGACACCGGAACTGATCGACCTGCGCGATGTGCTGGGCGAGCTGAACACCATGATCAGCAGCCTGATGGGGGCCGAGACGCAGGTGGTATTGCGAGCAAGAGACCCGCTCGGCCTGGTTCGGGCAGACCAGAGCCAGTTGGAGCAGGTGATCCTGAATCTGACCACCAACGCCCGTGAAGCGATGCCCCACGGCGGCACCATGACCATCGCGCTGGAAAACCATACAACGGGAAGCGATGACGCGGAGCTTCCCCAAGGGGAGTACGTGCGGCTTTCCATCAGCGACACCGGTTGCGGCATTCCAGCCGAACTGGTTCCGCAAATCTTCGAGCCTTTCTTTACCACCAAGAAAACCGGCTCGGGACTGGGGCTCTCCACGGTTTACGGTATCGTGAAGCAGAGCGGAGGGTTCGTTACCTTGCAGTCGGCCCCGGGACAGGGCGCCACGTTCAAGGTATATCTGCCGCGCGTCCTGGATGAAGTACCCAGGCCGGTCCGCGGCGAGGAAGCTGCTCCGGCACACTTTGACGGAAGCGAAACCATCCTGGTGGTGGATGATGAAGACGAACTGAGGGACGCGGTGGCCGAATATCTGGAAGGCCGGGGCTACAACGTTTTCCGCGCCAAGAACGGGCAGGAAGCGGTCCTTCTGGCGGAGAAGTGGCAGAGAAAGATTTCACTTTTGATTTCGGACGTCATCATGCCCAAGATGAGTGGCCGCATGCTGGTGGATTACATGCGCAAGTCCCGCCCTGAAACCGCCGTGCTCGTCATCTCCGGCTATGCCGACGACGAGACGCTGCGCCGCGGCCTGATCAAGACTGCATCCTTTCTGCAAAAACCTTTCACGTTGCAAATGCTCGGGGCCAAGGTAAGAGAGCTGCTGGACGAACGCAAAGTCGGCCGGTAGGGGCGCGCATCCGCGACCGCGGGCCGTGATACATTCAAATTCATCTATGGCAGAAGAGCGCGCCACACCGGTCTGGCTGGACCTGCTGGGGCTGCTGTTTCTCGCTGGCCTGGCCCTGCTGCCACCTGTCCATGAACTGCACAAGCAGGTGATCCTGCTGGCGCTGGGAATTTTTCAGCTGATTGAGAAACCCTTGATCCGCGGCGCGGGAGAGGTGCGCGGGCCGGTGCTGGCGGTGATGGTGAAAGTCACGCTTGCCACGGTGCTGCTTAACCATACGCGCGATGCGGCGCCCATTCTCAGTAGTTATTGGCCGGTGTTCTTTGTCCCCGTCACCACGGCGGCCATCTACTTTGGTCCGTTGGGGACGCTGCTGTGGACTTCCGTCACATCGGCGGCTTACTGCTCTTACCTGATTCCGGCCATGAAAGAGTTTGAACTGGACTGGAAAGGCGGGAGCCAGTTGCTGCTGCGGGTCTTGTTCTTCTTTTTCGTGGCCATGACGGTGAATCGTTTTGTCATGGAATACCGGCTTCAGGTGCGGCGCTACCAGTTGCTCTCGCAGTCGCTGGCGGAGGCAAACCGCAACCTGCGCCAGGCGCAGGAAGAGGCCCGCCGCGTGGAACGGCTGGCAGCGTTGGGACAGCTCTCCGCCGGCCTGGCGCACGAGATTCGCAACCCGCTGGGTGTGATCAAAGGCTCGGCGGAGATCCTGAAGCAGAAACTGGCGGGATCGAACGCGCTGGCGGAGGAGCTCTCCGGCTATATCTACACGGAGGTCAATCGCCTGAGCGCACTGGTGAGCCGCTTTCTGGATTTTGCGCGGCCATCCCGGCTGGAAGTGCACGCGGAAGCGCTGGCCCCGCTGCTGGATGCGTGCATCAAGAACGCAACCGACCAGGGAGCGACTGCCAAGGTCAACATTATTCGCGACTACGGTACAGGGCTTCCGCCCGCGATGGTTGACCGCGAGCTGTGCGAGCAGGTCTTTACCAATCTCATCCTGAACGCCTGCGAGGCCATGGGCGAGCAGGGCGGTGAGTTGAAGATCAGGATCAGCTCGGGCGGGGCGCAACCGGCGGAGGAAATCCGGGTTGAAATTGAAGACAACGGCCCGGGGATCGGTGACGAAATCAAGGAGCAGATCTTTAATCCGTTTTTTACCACCAAGAAAACCGGCGTGGGGCTGGGCCTGGCCATCGTGTCCAAGATCGTGGATGCTCATGGAGGCTCGGTGAAGGTGGAAAGCTCGCCCGGCTTTGGAGCATGCTTTCGCGTAACGCTACCGGCGGCTGTGGCCGTTCCGGCCCGGGCAGAGACGGTCAGCGCATAAACTCACATGGCAAATATCCTCATTGTGGAAGACGAACCGCGCATGCGCCGGCTGCTGGAGATCAGCCTGGGCGAAGACGGCCATACCGTGAACGCGGTGGAAGACGCTGAGACCGGCCTGAAAGCGCTGCGCAAGAACGGCTTCGCGCTGGTGGTGACTGACCTGAAGCTGCCGGGGATGAGCGGACTGGAGTTTCTGCATGAGGCCCGGCGCATCAACGGCGGCATACCCATGATCGTGATGACGGCCTACGGTTCGGTGGAGACAGCGGTGGAGGCGATGAAGGCCGGCGCCAGCGACTACGTCCTGAAGCCTTTCACCATGGCGGAGATGAAGCTGGTGATCAACAAGGAACTCGATGTCCAGCAGGTGCGCGAGGAAAACCGCTCCTTGCGCGAGGCCCTGGGCAAGCGTTACCACTTCCAGAACATCATCGCCCGCAGCCCCAGGATGCAGGAGGTGCTGGCGCTGGTGCAGCGCGTGGCGCCCACCAACTCGACGGTGCTGATCGGCGGCGAGAGCGGAGTGGGCAAAGACCTGATTGCCCGCGCCATCCACCAGAATTCGCGCCGGGCATCGGGGCCGTTCATCAAGGTGAACAGCACGGCCATCCCGGACACGCTGTTTGAAAGCGAGCTCTTCGGCTTTGAGAAGGGGGCCTTCACCGGCGCCGTGGCCAGCAAGCCGGGGAAGTTTGAACTCGCGGACAAAGGCACGCTCTTTCTCGACGAGATCGGCGACGTGCCTGCGGCCATCCAGGTGAAGCTGCTGCGCGTGCTGCAGGAACGGGAATTCGAGCGGCTGGGCGGAACGAAGACGTTGAAGGTTGATGTCCGGCTGATTGCGGCTACGAATCGCGATCTGCGGGCCGCTTTGGAACAAGGCACTTTCCGCGAAGACCTCTACTATCGCTTGAACGTTGTGCCGATTGATATCCCGCCGCTGCGCGAGCACAAGGAAGACATTGCTGACTTGGTCAGCCACTTCCTCGACCGCTTTAGCCATGACCACGGAAGGGAAGTGACAGGCATCTCGCCGGAAGCGCTGAAGCTGCTCGCGGACTACCACTGGCCGGGCAACGTACGCCAACTGGAGAACACTATCGAGCGCGCCGTGGCGCTTTCATCCGGTCCGGTGATTGAGGCGAAGGACATCCACCTGGATACGGCGCCAGCCAAGGCAAGTGCTGCGTCGGCAAATTCGTTCTTGCCCGAAGGGATGACGCTGGAACAATGGGAGGACGAGATGATTCGCGAAGCGTTGCGCCGCGCCAACGGCAACAAGAGCCAGGCCGCCCGGCTATTGGGGCTCTCGCGGAACGCGCTTCGCTACCGGCTTTCCAAGCTGGGGATGGCGGACGAGGCGGACTGACATTTGGCTAACTATCAATGACTTTTGTCTAACCCTGACGAGAATGTCCGGTGTTCTATTTTCTTGTTACCTCCGGCGACACACCTCATCCCGAATCTCCGAAGCCGAGCCTTGGTGAGGCTGAGGAGCGAGGGACCCGCTCCGCTGCGCTTGGTGAGCATGAATGAAGCCTGGAGCCTAAGCGACAGTGCCTGTGGATGGCTACCGGAGACTTGGGCAGCGCCGGTTCCTCAGCCTCGCGGACAGTTCACAGGAGGATCGGAAGGGTCATTCAGGTGCTTGGCTTCGGAATGGCGAGTCGTTGCCCGTTCCCCCCACACCAGGCCTACGTCTTTTCTCTGGCGGATAAAAAACCGCAGGCCAATGTATTGTCGCGGGAGATCTCAGAAGTCTGGCTCAAATCCACCAAACGACCTGGCTGAAAACCACCAGACGGCTGCTTTCAGCCATATAGGGTCTTTGTAATTTATTGAATCCAAATAACTTAAATAGATTTTCATGATGGTATAGCACGTGCCTTAGCGATGGGTAAGGGTTGAAGTATGTACGGTTTGGGAGAGGCCAGGTTATGAAAACATTGGGTGATCGGGTGATCGGGAGATCGGGTGATGGGAAATTTAGGACAACGATCTCAAGCTTCTTGGGTGACCAGTCTAAGTTGGGGCTGAGTGCGGTGCTGGGCCGGCTGGCGTTGATCGTGCTGGCGATGGTCTGCTTTGTGACGTTGGCCAGAGCTGACGAGGAAGACTCCGGCCGCAGCGGCGGATCGCAACCGGATGTGGCGCGAGTGAGCCTCATCCATGGCGATGTTTCCATGCAGCGCGGTGACAGCGGTGAATGGGCTTCCGCCACCATCAACACGCCCCTGCTACGCGGGGACGCGGTGGCCACGGGAGACAAGTCGCGCACGGAAGTGCAGCTGGATTACGCCAACATTCTGCGGCTGTCTTCGAGTGCCCAGGCAAAGATCGCGGACCTGACGCGGACGCGCATCCAGATCCAACTTGCCCAGGGCTATGCCAACTACACGCAGTTCAAGGGCAGCGAGGCGGAGGTGGAGATTGATACGCCCAACGTAGCGGTGCGGCCGCTGCGCGCCGGACGCTATCGCGTGCAGGTGAACTCAGAGTATGAAACCGACGTGATCGTCCGCGAAGGCGAAGTCGAGATCAGTACGCCGGAAGGCAGCACCCGCGTAAGAGAGGGGCACGTGGCGCTGGTCCGCGGGGCGGACAACCCGGAATACAAAGTGGAAGACGCGCCGGGCAAAGACGATTGGGACCATTGGAACAAAGATCGCGATAACGTGATCCGCGATGCGCAAAGCTATCGCCGCACCAATGCTTATTACACCGGCGCGCATGATCTTGATGCTCATGGCCGCTGGGTCTACGTTCCCGGCTATGGCTCGGTCTGGCAGCCGTATGAGCAGTCGGTTGGTTGGGCGCCTTACCAGTCAGGCCGCTGGGTCTGGGAGCCGTACTGGGGCTGGACGTGGGTTTCCTATGAGCCCTGGGGCTGGGCACCGTATCACTACGGCCGCTGGTTCGTCTGGAACAGTTCCTGGGTGTGGTGGCCGGGACCGGTGTACGCGAGCTTTCGACCGGTGTGGGCGCCGGCGTTCGTCAGCTTTATTGGATTTGGGCACAATCCCGGATTTGCGTTTGGTTTCGGCTCCATCGGCTGGATTCCGATTGGACCGCATGACTATTTCTATCCGTGGTATGGGCGCGGCTTTAACCGCGTGAACGTGGTGAACATCACGAACATCACCACGGTGAATAACGGCTGGGGAGTGCGGCCGCTGGCCGTACGCGGACGCCAGCCTTATTTCTCGAACGTGAACAGCGCGCTGACCAACCCGCGGGTTCGCGGCGGTATCAGCGGCGTTTCTGCGGAACAGTTCGGCAGAGGCAACATGCAGGTCCGCCGTCTGGATGTAAACGATCATGACTTGCGGCAGTCCCGGGTGATGACCGGCAACCTGCCGGTGGTGCCTACGCGCGACAGCTTGCGTCCGGGAGGAAATGCTCCGCAGCGCATGACGACCCAGCCCAAGCAGGTTGATCGTTTCTATACGCGGCACCAGCCTCCGGCCGGACCGCCTTCGTTCAACGATCAAGCGTCGCGCATGCAGCAAGTGGTACAGGCGCACACCCAGCCCGGCATGGTGAATCGCACGGGCGGAGAGCGGCCAGGGAACACACAGGTCCCGGTCCGGGATGGAAATGCAAGCGCGACGCAATCTGCGCCGCCTGACAGGGGAAACCGGCCTTCAGGGATTGACCGCATGGGCGCCGGAGCGCAGACTCAGGAGCCGCGCGGCGGCGATCGTGGTGGATTTCACGGCTTTGGCGGGAACGACCGGCCTGCGACGGCAAGCCAACCCGGCAGAGGCGGCGAGTCGGTGCCGGCGCGACCTGGCAATATTGAAGTCCCCAGACAAAACAGCGGTGGCAACTCACCGAACACTACCTCCGCGCCGGAAACGCGCGATCGTGGAAACTGGACCAAGTTCTCACCACCGGGAGGAAGCAACCGTGGTGGAGAGAGCGGAGTTCGTGGCCGGACGCCGGAACCTTCGTCTGCCGGAAGCCCAAGCGGCCGCGGTACGGAACGCTTTCCCCAGCAGCCGGAGCGGACACAACAGTCCACGCCTGATGCGAGAGGCCGTTCCGCTGAGAGCGGCGGGTGGCAGCGGTTTCCGTCAACTACAGATCGCAGCCCGCGCACGGACGTTCCGGTGAACCGCAGTGACCGGCCTGATCATGCAAGCAGTCCGTCCGGCAAGCCCAGGCTGGATTTTGACAAACCGATTGTGACTCCGCGGAACACGCCGGCGGTGCGCACGGAGCCCAGGCCTTCGCCTTCTTCCAGCCCGCGCATGCCGGAAGTG
>DASVFK010000051.1:0-8402 GCA_036380095.1 Candidatus Angelobacter sp.
GGAGCGCGAAACGCCCAAGGTCACGCAAGCTGCCGGCGCGCCCGCTGCTTCCATCGCCGTGGTGCCGTTTCTCTTTCTCAACGCGCTGGATGAAGACGAAAAGGAATCGCTCTCACTGGGATTTGCAGACGCGCTCATCACCGCACTCGGCAGCCAGGACCATCTCACGGTGCCGCCCACAGCGGCCATCCTCAAGTACGCCCCCGGGAGCGATCCGCTCCAGATCACCCTCGATCTTCAGGTCCGCTACGTGCTTCACGGAAACATCCAGAAGGTCGGAACCCAGTGGCGCGTCTCCATCCAGGTATTTGACGGCGAAGCCCGCAAGATCGCCTTCACGGAGAAGTACGACTTTCATCTGGAAAACGTCTTTGAAGTCCAGGACCAGATGGCTGCGCGCGTGGCGGAAGCACTGGAGCTGCGCTTTCGTGCTCCCGTGCCTCGCAGCCGCGATCGCTACACGCACGATCCCGCCGCCTACGACGAGCTGATGCAGGCGCTGCGCGACAGCTCTTCGGATGATTCCCAGGCCCGCGACCGAGCCATCCGTCTGCTCTCGCGCGCCGTGGAGCGTGACCCCGAGTTTGCCTTGGCCCACGCCGTTCTTTCATACGCCTGCGCGGTAAAGCATTTTGAGTCAGACGCAAGCCCCGCGTGGCTGGAAAAAGCCGAAAGCCATTGCCGCCTGGCGCTGGAGATGGACCCCAACCTGGCGGAGGCGCATCTTGCCCGCGCTTACATCCTGTGGAGCCCGGCGCGCAACTTTGCCCACGCTGAAGCGATCGCTGAGCTGCAAAAAGCCGTCGGCTTGCAGCCTAACGTGCAGCACGCCCACAACCGCCTGGGCACCATCTGCGCGCACATCGGACGCTTTCCCGAATCGCGCATGTTTTACCTGCGCGCCCGTCAGTTGAATCCCAAGAGCGTCGCTGGACACGGTGTGATCCAGGCCTGGCTCTGGGAAGGCAACTTCGCGGAGGCGGCGCGCGAGATCGAGGCCTGGATCGCCGAAAGTCCCGGGCACATTTATCCCGTTTACTGGCGTCCGCTGCCCGCGCTCCTCACTGGCGATCTTGAGCGTGCCTCTACTCTCGTCGCCGATGCGCTTGCCCGGCACGGTGAAGATCCCATGATCGTCTCGCTGCAGGGCCTGGTGCAGGCTTTACGTGGCGAGCGGGAACCGGCGCTTGATTGCGTCCGCCGCGCGTGCGCCACCCCGCGCTCCTTCGGCCACTCGCACCACACTTATTACCAGATCGCGGGCATTCACAGCTTGCTCGGCCAGAAAGCAGAAGCCATGGCCTGGTTGGAACGCAGCGCCAACACCGGCTTCCCCTGCTGGCCTTTTTTCCAGATCGATCCCGCCCTCGCCAACTTGAGGCCGCTGCCGGAATTTCAGGCCCTGCTCAAGACATTGGAAGGGAAGTTTGGCGGGATAGAGCTGGGCTAGTATCTCTATAGACGGACTCCAATCGAAAATCGTTGGCAGTCTCGCCGATTGTGGTGTCAGCAGCCCGCTTACTTTTTCTTCGGCTTCATCGCTTCCCACATCTCGGGAGTCATCATGTCGCCGATGTGGTTGAACGAGCCTGCGCCCTGGAGCAGCGCGCCGCCGTCCATGATGATGTGTTCGCCGTTGATGTAGCTGGACATGTCGCTCACCAGAAATGCCGCCAGGTCGCCCAGCTCTTCGTGCGTGCCAAAGCGGCCCAAGGGGTTCTTCTTGGCGGCCAGGGCTTCCATCTCCTTCGCCGGCAGCAGGCGGGAAAACGCTCCTTCTGTGGGGATGGCGCCCGGCGCAATGGAGTTAAAGCGGATGCCCTTCTTGCCCCACTCCACTGCCAGGCTCCGCGTCATGGCCAGTACCCCGGCCTTGCCCACGGCGGAAGGCACCACGTAACCCGAGCCCATTTCCGCATACGTGGTGGAGATGTTGAGCACGCTGGCCTTGTGTCCGGTCTTGAGCCAGCGTTTGCCGCACGCCATGGTGCAGTGGATGGTGCCCATGAGGACGATTCCGATCACCGCCTCAAACGCCCCAATCGAAAGGTCTTCCGTGCGCGCGATGAAATTGCCGGCGGCGTTGTTCACCAGCACGTCCAGCGGGCCGTCCTTCCAGAATTCTTCGATCATGGCCTCGACGCGGTCCTTATCGCGCACGTCGCAGAAGAAGGTCTTGACCGGGCCGCCGGTGGCCGAACTCAGCTCCGCCGCCGTATCCTTAAGCACGTCTTCGCGCCGTCCACAGATGTAAAGCGACGCGCCCAGCTCGAGAAAGCGCTTGCCCATGCTCTTGCCCAGACCGGTGGCGCCGCCGGTGATGAGAATGCGTTTGCCGGAAAGTAGGTCTTTTTGAAACACCTGTTTCTCCTTGAAACAGGGAATTGTAAATGAGCCAG
This sequence comes from Candidatus Angelobacter sp., assembly GCA_036380095.1. Classification (GTDB taxonomy): domain Bacteria; phylum Acidobacteriota; class Terriglobia; order Terriglobales; family Acidobacteriaceae; genus Angelobacter. The sequence goes on from DASVFK010000051.1 coordinate 2,400, forward strand.
CGTGCTGCGTGCCGGATACGAGGGGGTGCGAATGTTGTTGCTGGTTGGCAAAAATGACCCTACAATTTCGCCGGAGGAACAAGGTTTGGCCAGACTATACGCTTTTATGGTCCTAGTCTTTACCATCACCCTTAGTAGCGCGCAGGATATACCCAAAGCCGAGATCTTTACCGGGTACTCCTTAAACCACGTCTCCTTTCCTCTATCCACGCAGTTTGTGCTGGGCAACGGGCACGGTAACTTGCAGGGATTCGAGCTGTCCGGCACTGTGAACGCGAACCGGTGGTTTGGGGTGGTTGGGGACTTTGCCGGATACTATGGGACGGCGACCAGCGGTACACTGTTCAAGCCGCCCAACTGCGTTTTGTGTACCTCCGGTTTTGATGGCACTGTTCACAATGTGCATACCTTCGTTGCCGGACCGCAACTTGTGCTCCGCGACGGCAAGCAGGCTTACTTCGCGCATGTACTGTTCGGCGGCGCTAGCACAAAGGCCGACCTCGATCAGGTGAACGGTTTTTCCGTGAACCCATCGAAAACCGACCTCTCGTTTGCCATGGTGTTAGGCGGAGGCTTTGATTTCGCGATCAGCCGTCACCTAGCCTTGCGAGCACAGCCTGGCTACTTGCTTACGCGAGTGGGCGGCACCAGAGCAAACAACTTTCGCATTTCCGGCGGATTGGTGTTTCGCTTGGGACCATAACGCTGCTTAAACGCGGCCGAGGCGGATGCTAACGCACGGCAACCAGCGGCAGGTCCCGTTCTTCTGCCCATTTTTCCCAATCGGCTGCGCTGCGGCGGCGGAACACACGAGCCAGTTGCTCGCGATCTGCTAGCGCCAGGCCCAGCTCGGACAAGAGCTTTTGCGCGAAATGCGGTTCCAGCGCGGCCACGGCGATCCATCCCTCCTTGGTTTCATAAACGCCATAGAGCGGAAACGCGCCGCGCAGCAGTCCGCCGGGTGATGTAAGTCCGGCTTGCGCAGGCGCAGCCAGTTCTTGGGCGCATTCATCAAGTGACACGGTGGACCAACCCGCTTCACCGGTGCGCTCGTGATGGAGCAGCAAAGCCAGCGCTTGCGTAACGCATCGCTCCGCGCCCGCCAGGTCCACGAACAAACTAGGCGGTAGATCCGGCGGCGTGAGCAGGCCTGTTTCAGCCAGGTAGGTTAGATCGTGCCCGCTACGCTCTTCCCGCGGCGGCGGATAGCCGGTGATGCTTACAAAACATAACTGCGGATGTTGTGCATGCAGCGTCGGCCAGTCAAGCCGAAGTCGCTGCATCGCCGAGGGCCGGAATGAGGCGATGAGCAACTCGGCAGTGTTGAGCAGATCGTCCAACTGGGCCCGGCCTGAAGCGTCTTTTAAGTCGAGCGTGACTACATTCTGCCGGGCGCGCAGCTGCTCGTACCACGCCGGCGCAAACGTCTTCAGCGGATCGCCGGCAGGCGGCTCCACCTTGATGACCTGCGCGCCCAGGGCCGCCAGTCGCGCCGCCGCTACGGGGCCCGGCGTGTTGATGCCCAGGCTGACGACCTTGATCCCTTCAAGCGGCTGTCCCGGCGAGTTGGAGGTTAGGGTATTCATTAGGTGATGTTGGTCGTGAACCTATCGCGAAGTGGATGTTTCAAAAAAGCTCTGTATTAAACGTTGTCATCCTGAGCGAGCCCGCAGGAGTGGAGCGACCAAGGGCGAGTCGAAGGACCCTACAAGCTCTCCTTTTCCACGCGGACTCGGGGAATTTCAACCAAGAACCATGAGACTGCAAATTCCCGCAAACAATCTGACCTCGGTTCGAACTGCCAGCAGAAGGCTGGTCATCTCAGTCAGCGCAAATGTCGCATGATCTTTAAGCCACCCGCGCTTGCGCCTTGCCAATCGGGATCCGCCAAGAACAAGGCCCGGAAACTCTCCGGGCCTGTTCGTGAGATTGTAATACAGCGTTATTTTGATGGGGCAGCAGCGGGTGCGGCCTCAGTCTTTGCCGGCACGACTTTGCCTTCCGTGTCAAAGACCTCAGTCGCTCCGTACTTGTCCACGTCTTTTCGGATTTGTTTGGCGTCGCCCACCACCACAAGTTGCAGGTGGTCCAGATCAATGTACTTCTTCGCCGTCCGTTGCACCGCGTCGGCATCCAGTTTGGCTATCTGGTCGGGATACTTGTCCCAGTAGTCGATAGGAAGGCCGTAGTACTTGACTGTCATCCAGCGGCTGACGATGCCGCCAAGGTTCTCGAGCGATAGAGCAAAGCTGGCGACAATGGAGCGCTTAGCTTCATCCAGCTCGCCCTGCGGGACTTTCTCGTCTCGTATCCGCTTCATCTCCTTCATCAGCTCATGCAGCGATCCCTCTGTGACCGCGTTGCGCACCTCAGTATTGGCGAAGAACGTTCCCGGGAAGTGGTGGCTGCTGAAGCCGCTATAGGCGCCGTAAGTGTAGCCCTTCTCTTCGCGCAGATTAATGAAGAGCCTTCCTGCCGCGCCTCCGCCCAGAATTCGGTTGGTCAGCGAGAGCGCGATGAAGTCCGGGTCAGTGCGGCGCAAGGAGAGCCCGCCGGCAAGAATGTTGGCCTGCACCGAGTCAGGCCGGTCCACCAGGATCGTCCTGGCCTTGGCAGGAGCATGCACATCGCCGGCTGCGGCGGAGGGAACAGGATGGTTCTTCCACTGTCCAAAGTATTTTTTTGCCAGCTCGGTAGCTTGCGCCTGGGTCACGTCGCCGGCGATGGCCAGGATGGCGTTGTTGGGGGCGTAGTATTTGTCATGAAACGCCTTGAGCGTTTCCGGCGTGGCCTTGGCCAAGGAGTCGTTGGTGGGCGCCTGGATGGCGGCAGGGAAGTCGCCATAGATGGCGCGCGCGAAACTTTCGCGTGCCAGGAATCCAGGATTCGAACGGAGCTGGATCAGGCCTGCCCTTTCGCGTGCTACGTACTTCTTGATTTCATCGGCAGGGAAGCTGGGGTTGAGCACGATGTCGCTCATCATGTCGAGCAGCTTGTCCGCAGACTGGCTCAGTCCGTTCGCCGAGACGGTGGTGAGGTTCTCGCCGAACGAGGCATCGGCGTTGAAGGTTGCGCCCATCTCGTCGAGTTCGCTGGCAATCTGGGTGCTGTTGCGTTTGCCCGTGCCTTCACGCAGAAGGTCCGCGGTGAAGGAGGCGAGCCCGGGGATGTCTTTAGGATCGGAGATCGTGCCGTTCTTGATCCAGAGGTTGCACTGGATGGTGGGAAGGCGGTGCTGTTCCAGGATGAGCAGCGTGAGTCCGTTGGGCAGAGTGGCCTCCACGGGACGCGGCAGCTTGACCTTGAGGACTTCATTGCTTACCGGCGCCCGGTTCAGCCGCTCTACCTTGGAGGGAAGTTGCTTGGAGTCGCCGGGCGCGCCCGGCTGCTGTTGGCCCAGGGCGCAGAGCGCGCTCAGCAGGATGGCGGACAGAGAGATCTTCTTCATCATTTTGGTTCCTCCTTAGCGCGCGCCTGCGGCTGCGCCGGAAGCGGCGGCAGGTTTGGCGGCAGGCATGGTGACGATGACGGAGCGATGTGCCGGCACCAGGTATTTCTGTGCGGCCTCTTTCACCTGGTCCGCGGTCACGGCGATCAGTTTTTCGTAGGCCGTGTTGATCAGGTTGGGGTCATTGTAGTAGACGGCATACTGTCCCAGCTGGATGGAAGTACCCAGGGTGGAGTTGCGCGTCTGGATCTGCTGCCGCAAGTTTTGGGTGCGGACTTTGTCCAGCTCCTGCTGCGTGATGCCGTCTTTCTTGACGGCTTCAATTTCGTCTTCGAGCGCCTTCTGCAGGTCTTCTACTTTTACGCCGGGACGTGGCACCGCTGCCACCAGGAACAGGCCTGGTCCGCGGCGCGTCTGCATGCCGCCGAAAGCGTTGACGGCAAGCTGCTTTTCACGCACCAGGTGCTGGTAGAAGCGCGAACTGCGTCCGCTGGAGAGGACCTGGCCCAGCACTTGCAGCGCGTAGGTGTCCGGCGTGTTGCCTTTGGGCACGTTGTAGGCGGCCAGGATCTGCGGCAGGCGCGCCAGAGGGTCGTTGATCGTCTTTACGCGCTCCTTGTCGTGGTCCGCCTCAATGAAATTCACTTCCGCAGGGGCCGGCTGGCGGGGAATGTCGCCGAAGTACTTTTTCACTTTGGCCAGGGCCTCTTTGGGATCAAGGTCGCCCACCAGGACCAGCACGGCATTGTTCGGCGCGTAGTAGATGCGGAAGAACTCTTTTACGTCCTCAATGGTGGCGGCGCTCAGATCTTCCATGGACCCGATCACCGAGTGATGATAGGGAAACGCATCGTAGGCCAGCATTCCCAATTGTTCAAAAGACTTGCCGTAGGGCTGGTTGTCCACCCGCAGCCGGCGCTCTTCCTGCACCGCGTTGCGCTGGTTGTCCAGGTTCGCCTGGCTGATATTGAGCGCCTTCATGCGGTCGGCTTCCAGGAACAGCGCCAGATCGAGCTGGTTCTTCGGCAGTTCCTCAAAGTAGGTAGTGCGGTCTTCATTGGTGGTGCCGTTCATGGATCCACCGTAGTTCTGCACCAGGAACATGTGCTCGCCTTTGCCGATGTTCTGCGAGCCTTCGAACATCATGTGCTCGAAGAGATGGGCGAAGCCCGTGCGGCCCTCCTTCTCGTTAGCCGAGCCGGTGTTGTACGTCACATCAATGGAAAACACCGGCGCAAAATGGTCCGGCGCGATGATGACGCGCAGGCCGTTCTCCAGCCGGGTGTCAGTAAACTCCACTTTGGGCAGTTTGGTTTGGCCGAACGCCGGCGCCATCAGCGCCAGCAGGCACGCGCATGCGAAGGATCGCAGCAAGGTCCGCTTCACATAACACCTCACTCTGGGAATGGATTCTGGTCCGGAAGACACACTATCTGCCGATAGACGCCGGGGAAGCAAAACAGTAAGCGTTTACAGGCCAGAAAAGCCCTACCCAAGATACTCCAACTTGCCGGTGGTGACAATTCAAAGGGCCGCGATTCCGCGGTGTTACAATCCCTTTTCCACTTCACTTGAGGGAAACGTCCTATGCGGAAAATCTTGCCGGTTCTCTTCCTGTTTCTTGCTGTTGCTTTTGCCTGCGCGCTCGATCGCCAGCCGAACTCCGACTATCATGCCCGCCGTGAGGCCCTGGCCAAAGCCCTGGGCGCCGACGGCGGTGCGCTCGTCCTGTTTGCTCCCACAGAAGCTGAGGGCCCCAACAATCTTTATGGTTTCCGCCAGGAAGACAACTTCTTCTACCTCACCGGCTGGTCAGAGCCAGGTGCGGCTGTGTTCATCAACGCCAAGCCATACATGGAAATCTTGTTTCTGCCTGCTCACAACGTGACGCAGGAGAAGTGGACCGGCCCCAAGCTCGGCCCGGAAGACCCCAGCGCCGCCAAATTGACCGGATTCGACAAAGTCGCCGCTCTCGACACCATGCATGACGAATTGGTGAAAGTGCTGCCCCAGCCGCGCGCCATCGTCTACTCGGATCTCGGCTCCAGCGGCCAGGCCACGGCTTCCACCGGCCCGCTCGAGTGGCTGCGCCGCAGCAACTCCTTTCCCAATTATGTATCTTTCCGCGACGCCAAGCCGCTCCTCGCCCGGCTGCGCATGGTGAAAGATGCGGGAGAGATAGAGCGCGTTACCCGCGCCACCCAGGCTTCGATCGCCGGACATCAGGCGGCTCTCAAGGCCATTCATCCCGGTGTGAACGAGCGCGAAATTTCCGCACTGATGCAATATGAGTTCGGAAAGCGCGGATGCGAGCGCCCGGCTTATGCTCCCATCGTTGGCTCCGGCTTCTACTCAACGGTGCTGCACTATTCCGCCGACGAGCAGACCATGAAAGATGGCGATGTAGTGGTGATGGACGTCGGAGGCGAATACGGCATGTATGCCACCGACATCACGCGCACGGCTCCGGTCAACGGCAAGTTCACTGCTCGCCAGCGCGAAATCTATGACATCGTGCTCGGCGCGCAGGAAGCTGCCATCCGAGCTTTTCAGGC
>DASVFK010000052.1:0-24326 GCA_036380095.1 Candidatus Angelobacter sp.
GGTCTGCGTGCTGCCGGAACACCGTGGCAAGCACATCGCCGAATCGCTGATCGGCCTTTGCACTCAGGAGCTGCGCTCGCGCCGCTTCTCCGCCCTGAGCCTCACGGTGACGGAAGCCAACTTCAACGCCGTGGACCTCTACCGCAAGCTCGGCTTTGAATCCCGGCGCAAGTTTGACGCGTTTGTGTGGGAAGGGTGAGAGCGGGATTGCCAGAACCGCCGCGATTGCCAAAGATTGACGATTGAGAAACTCTAGACTTCGCAAATCACAGATCGCCAATCACAAATCAATTGCCGTCATGAGTTCCAATCGTCAATCTTTGGCAGTCTCGGCGATGTCGGCGATTTTCCCATCACGGCGTTGCTCCGGGAATCGCCACGAACCTGCTCTGCACGTTGCCGTTGCTGATCACGTGTACGGAGAACCCCAGTTGGCCCCCAAACGGCAGCCAGCTTGTCGACGCTCCCTCGTGCCAGGTGATCCCGTTGCTGAGGAAGACGCGATAGTTGTGCCAATGGCCCACCAGCATGTGCTTGACGCCGATCTTGGTGAGTTGCGTCATCTCTCGCGTGCGGTAGGGATCGCTGATGATCCAATACGGCTTGGAACCGGGGAAGCTGCCGTTGCGAAAGATGGGAATGTGCTGCACGCCGATCACGGTGGCCCCCTTGGGGATGGACGCAGCCTGGTTGGCCAGCCAGGTGATCATCTTGGCCGATTCCGCAGCCGTGTCCGCGGGCAAGGGCGGCGGCGTGGTGGCGCTGAAGTTGTCATAGTTCCCGAGCAGCTGAGAGTCAATGACCAGGAAGACCACTCCCTTGATGGTAAAGCGATAGTAGTCGGGGCCGAATACCTTGCGATAGTCCGCCACGTTGTGCGTGTGCACATCGTGATTTCCCGGAGCGTAAAACACCGGGACGGTGAGGGCGCTCAAGATCTTCCGGGCCTGTTGCCACGCAGTGAGGCGTTCACCGATGTCGCCCGTGACTATGACCGCGTCGGGATGCAGCTGATTGATCATCTGCACCGCCTTGGTGAGGTTGGCGCTCGAGTGCGGCGCGGTTGACAAGCCGATGTGGGTATCGCTGAGCTGGACGATGGTTACCTGCGCCCGGCTGCTGCCGGCCAGGCCCATCAACATGACGGTCCAGATGGCGAGAGAAAACAACGCTGTCGTCAGCAGCGCACTTGCTCTGCGGCCGGATTTCCTGTGCATGGGATGGCTTTCCTGCTTCGTAGGAGCAGTCCTGGGCGCGCAGGGTTGCTAACATTCGCGTGCTGGCCCGAGTTGGCGCGCGGAAACTCTGGTTCACGGAGGTGTTTGTTGTGGCTGTGGAAGGAGCTTGGATGTCGGGGAATGTTGGTACCGGGTCCCTGGTTGAAATTCCCTGAAGCCCCACGGTAAGGGACAGTCGCTCTGGATCCTTCGACTCCTCCTTCCTCCCCTTCGACAAGCTCAGGGTCAGTCGGAGTCGCTCAGGATGACAAAGCCCGCCGGCTACTGCGGCATGGGCTTCTTGGGCGCCTGGTTGGGCGGAGGTTGCTGGCCTTGCTGCTGCTGTTGCTGCTGCTGCATCTGTTTCAGCTCTTCCAACAACTGTTCCGGGGTCTTGGGAGCGCCCTGCGGTTGCTGCTGCTGTTGCGCCTGTGGCGGAGGCGTGACCGGAGGCGGCTGCGCCGGAGTGTCTTGCGGCTCGTTGTCCACCTGCTCGTCGGGGATTTCTTCGTCCGGTTCGGCCTGGGCCGGCGCCTGCGGCTGCACCGGAGTAGCGAACGCGGCAGCCACGCCTGCGCCGCGCCCTTTGGGCGTCATGATCACCCGCTGCACGATATTGGGATTGTCCTCACGGGCAATGGCCACGTAGTCGAATCCTGAGCCGTTGAAGATGCTGGCCAGCACTTCCACTTCCGGCGCCGGGCCAATCGAGACCGCCACGCGCTCCGCGGCGTTCTCCGCGCCTTCAAACTGAATTCCCGTCTTGTTGCGGATGGTCTGCAGCAGGCTACCCAGCGTGCTGTTCACTGCCTGCACCGTCAGAAGCCCGTCGCGATACGTCACCTGCGGCGGCACCGGCGGCATATCTGAAGGCCGGATGGGCTGCAGCGAAACCGGCGTTGGCGCGGCTGCGGGTGTTGGCGGCGGCTGCGGGGTTGCCGTAGCGACAGGCTGCTTCGGCGGCGGCGCAGGCTGGACCACAGGCGGCGCGGGTTGAGGCGCCGGCGTGGCGGACGGCGGCGGCACGCGCCGCGTCGGCTGGATCTGCGCATGCCCGCCCGGGCTCGGCCGTATGGTCCGGATCGGCGGTTGCCCCTGCTGCGGGGTTGGAGCAGGTTGCTGTCCGGCAGCCACACCAGCCATCAGCGCCACAGCAGCGAATTTGAGCACACAATACATCTCTATGAAGGCAAACGAATCAATAGAAAGGAGCCCTTCGGTTGATTTTACTACCTATGTGTGTAGAACGCTCGGGCAAACGATTCTTGCCGGGATTACCGAAGATTGTTGCCTGGGGTTTTGGCTCCTGGGCATTATCGCGACAGGCGCCACCCAGGAGGGGCCGTCCAATGCATCCGGCTGGGGAGCAAAAGCATCTGATTTTGAGAGCAGCGCCCTGCTAAGATTTCATTTTATGCAATCCACCGGATTCAAGCTCTATGCCGCAGCATTGTTCCTGACCACGGGCCTGCCTGCATGGTCGCAGGGCTGCCAGATTCGAGACGAGATCAATCCGCAGACTCGGGCCGGGATGGAAGCGGCCGCCCAGCAAACCTACCAGCAGGCCAGCCAGGGCGACGCGAACGGCCTGCGGGGCAAGGCCATCCCGTCCTTGCAGTCGAACTTCAACGGGATCGCCGGCGCGATCAATGACAACAAGGCCGCCTTCGCCGGGGCAACGCCGCAGATTCGCACCTCGTTCCTGCTCGATACCGGGCCCACAGCCAACCAGGAAGGCAGCTTCTACTGCGGTGTGTTCGGGGCGAACGGGCTGGGCGCCAACGGCGCTGAGTTCAACATCCCCGGGCTGCCTGCCGGGAAGTACGCGGTAGTGATCCAGGACTTTGTCGGCGGTAAAGGCCCGTACGCAATGACGACCATTTTCCAGGAGATGCAGGGATGGAAGCTTGCCGGGCTGTACATCCGCCCGGAATCCGCGCTGGGGCACGACGGGCTCTGGTACCTGCAGAAGGCCCGTGAATACAAGTCCAAGGGCCAGAACCACAACGCCTGGTTCTATTACTTGACATCATGGGACCTGCTCGCGCCAGTGACCTTCATGGATACCACGCTGCTTTCGAGAATCACGCGCGAGTCCACCGCCATCCAGCCCAAGGAAGTCCCTTCCGCGGGCAGCGCCGCCACCTTCGTGGCCAATGGCAAGACGTACAGCATCACGGACATGAGCGTGTATCCCAACGGGAACAACTTTGATCTCTCCATCAAGTTTTCCGTGGCCAACGCGGCCGATTTCAATGCCGCGCAGGCTGAAGCCCGCAATCTGGCCAACGCCATGGTGGCGCAGTATCCGGAACTCAAGGAAGTGTTTAACAACATCTGGGCCCACGGAATTGGCGCCAACGGCACGGACGCCGTGGGGCTGGTCCCGCTAAAGCCTTCGGCCAGACCGTAAGCAATCCTTCCTTCTTAGATCTAGTCCGTCGCGATGCCCGCGAACAAGTCCGTTTCTACTTCCATCTTTCGCGGCGACACTGCCGCCGCCAGATGAAACACCTCGAGATGGCCGCGCCCGTGCATCGCGCGGTCGAAAAAAGGAAAGAGCGGGGCCTGGGAGGTGTGGCTCTTGAAGGCCGCAATCTTGGCTTCCAGTTCGTGGGGGCTGAGCGCAAGGGTGGCTGAGGCCGGTGGAAGGGAGACGGGCTGGCGGTCCGGCATGGTGAAGAGCGCGGTACCGTAGTAGAGCTTCTGCGTCTGGTGAGGAGCCAGGCCGTCCGACAATTGGCCGGGGAACCTGTTGGTTCTTCCTGCCCAGTGAAAAGCCATGGTGGCGAAGATGGAGACCATGGAGTGATCAGGGTGTGCGGTGATGGCCCCCTCCGCGCCCAGCGTGATGATCACCTGGGGCCGCAGTTCGCGCACGCGCCGGGTGAGATCGGCCACCACGGTCTGGAAGTCCTGCCGCTCGAGTTCGCCATCGGGATAGCCGAGCACCGTGCCTTCGGTCACCTTCAGCAACTTGCAGGAAGCCTGGAACTCTCGCCGGCGCAGCGCCGCCAGTTCGTCATTGTCCCTGGCGTTGCCGCGGTGTGAGGCCGCCGTGCCCTCAGTCAGGCAGATCACGTGGGTGGGCACACCGCGTTCGGCATAACGCAGCAGCGCGCCGCCAAAGGCGCCGGCTTCATCGTCAGGATGGGCCGTAATGCAGAGCAGGCCGGGCATCTTCTTTCCTCTTTCGCCTTTCTCACAGAGTGGAAGTTCTTGTGTATCATACGCAGCCTGATCGCGCCAGGAGCCTGCGGGCGGGACGAAGGAAACTGATGAAGACGATGCGCTCTGCCGCAGCCGGGCTGGCGGCGTTTGCCATCTTCGCCGGTCAGGTAACGCTGGCCCGTCCCCGGCAGGAAAGCCAGCCCACGTATAGCACCATCACGCCGGCAGGATATGAAGTGATCGCCCTGAAACCTTCCGGGGCCATTGTGGCGGTGCTGGGACTCATCGAATGCCCAGAAGTTGAAGGCGCGCGCCACGTGGCCGAGGGCCTCCAGTCCAGGATCGTCTCAGCAGCCGGCGCGCCGCTGGCCTTTTTTCCCCGTCGCTTCAACTTTCGCGTGACGGCAACGCTGCGCAAGACGATTCTTGACAGCCCTTCCCGTTCGGTGGCCACGGTGGAGGACCCGCGGCAATTCATCTTGCATCTTGGCTTCCGGCTGAAGGTCTATAACGCGCTGGAAAAGCAGGAACTCGCGCCGCAATCGGTAGAGCAGGTGGGCATGCCGGATGACATCGCCTATGACGAGCGGGTGTTCCGCGTGGTGTTTGACGTGGGCAAACTGCCCGTTACCGACCGATTCGTGCTCGAGGTCTTTTCGCCCGAAGGCGAGCGCCTGGCACGGTTCCACTTTGAGTTGCTGTGAAAAGCCGTGCAAAGGGGCTCCGCACGAAAGCCTGGGGCAGCCGTTATTCCAGGGGCTTAAAGCCGAAGTTATTCTGGGACGAGGGGGGAGTGTAGAAGTCGGTGGATCAGGATTCTTCGTTGAAATTCCCTAAAACGGCACGGTTGTGCTGACTCGCTCGGGGTCCTTCGACTCGCTCTCAGTCCCCTTCGCTTCCGCTCAGGGTCGCTCGCGCTCGCTCAGGATGACAGTGGTTGAGGTCAGTCATTGCTGAATGCTCATCGATGGTGATGAATCGTCCAAGTAGAGCCTGACCAAAGTCGAGCCCTGATAGGGGCCGCCTTCGCAGAACTATTCGTTGTTGCGTCTTTCTTGCCGCCTTTTGGTTCAAGAACGCTTGAAGGCACATGAAATGACAGTGCTCCGCCCATCGCCCTACTTCACGACCACCGGCACCGCCGCAGCGGCGGCTTGCGTGGCCTGCGCTTGCGCTTCTGGCAGCGGGGCTGTGGCCGATTCCGGGAACCACGCCCTGATCTGGGGCAGAGCGGCGCGGGCGGCGGCCTCGCCGGCGCGCACCAGGTCAAGGGCGCGGGCAAAGTCGTCGTAGCCAAACTCACCGATCGCGGGCTCCAGGACTATGTCCGAGGCCGCGCGCCAGGGTCCGCACATCCTGTCCTGCGCGATGGAGAAGCACTGCCCGATCACGTCAAAAACATGGCGCGGGCCTTTGGGCTTTACCCAGTGCGCTGCCAGGTGAACGGCGATCACGCGCTCCGCGCCCATTTCACGCAATGGACGCGCCGGCACCGCGTGGCCCAGCAATCCATCCACCAGCAGGCGGCCATTGATGTTCACCGGCAGGAACATCCCGGGATACGCGCAACTGGCACGAACCGGGTCCACCAGTTCGCCGCTGGTGAAGACCACGGGCTCTCCGGTAATAATGTCTGTGGAGCAAATCGCCAGAGGGATCTTCAACTCTTCAAAAGTCTTGACGCGCAGGGTCTTGCCCAGGAAGATGGCCATCTTGTCATTGCTGAAGAGTCCGAAGCGGGAGAAGGTCCAGCGGGAAAAATCCTTGAAGCGCACCAGGGCGGCGATCTCTTCCAGTTCCCTGGCGCACACGCCGCTGGCATAGCCGGCGCCGATCACCGAACCTACGCTGGTGCCGGCCAGGAAGTCGATGGGAATCTGCTCTTCCTCCAACACCTTGAGCACGCCGATGTGGGCGAGCCCGCGGGCGAAGCCCCCGCCCAGGGCCACGCCGATCTTGGGCCGGCTCGGCGGGGCCTGCACTGCTTCTTCGAGCTGCGCCTGGCGTTTCCACTCCCGTCCAAAAGCCTGCACCGTGCGAACGATCTTGTTCAGCGGATTCTTCAACCGGTACCTCTCATCACCCGCGTCTTCAGCCAACTTGCACCTCACGCCCTAAGCTGCTGCTCAATCCGTAAGATGCAACCCCTTAAATTAAACGATGTTTGCGGTAATTTGTTCTCGTTAATTTTTGTTCGAAAGCGGCGGCATCTCCAGTAACTTTCGTAACTGGCTGGCCAACCGCAGTTTTCTCCGGCCGGCGCAGAGAGACGCCCATCGGCCGCATTTGCCCAAAACGGGAAAAGTCATTAGTTTTCTAACAAAGCTTTTTTGAGAATATAAACGATGCTGCGAGAGTTTTCCTCCGGCGCGCTGGTTCTGCGCCACATGCAAAACCGATGGTGGGCCGCGGTGATCGAGCCGGGCCGTGAAGGCGAGCCGGAAGACCGCAAGCATGTGATCGCCCTGCCCAAAGGCAACGTGGATCCGGGAGAAAAGCCGCTGGAAACCGCCCTGCGCGAGGTCTACGAAGAGACCGGCCTGCGCGCCCGTCCCGTGACCAAGCTGGCCGACATCAAGTACGTTTACTCGCGCAAATGGCAGGACAACGCCAAGATATTCAAAGTCGTCAGTTTTTTCCTGATGAGGTACCAGTCAGGCCAGATCGGCGACATCAAGCCGAACATGCAACACGAAGTCCGCCGCGCCTGGTGGATGCCGCTGGAAGAAGCCGCGAAGAGCCTGAGCTATGGCGGGGAAAAGGAGGTTGCGAGAAAGGCGTTGGAGTATTTGAAGAAGAACAAGGAAACAGTGCAGGCGGGGTCGCGCGAGGCGTGATGCGAGATTGTGTCGTCCCCTGAAGCCTGGATTATTCATCAGGTCACGCTCTCTAAAACGGCGGCTGGTTCAGAATGTGAACTTGGGCATTCATGCAAGATCTTTTTGGGGCCAGAAGAGTGTAGAAGCCGGAAAGCAAGGTCCTTTGTTGAAATTCCCTGATTCCGCATGGTTCTGCCGTCACACTCGTGATCCTTCGACTCGCTCGCAGTCGCTCCGCTCCTTTGCGCTCGCTCAGGATGACAGTGGTTGAGTTGGCTCGGCCTCGGAATGGGTCTGGAAATTAAAACAAGAACCCTGTGCCGCGCCTCCGGGGCTCTACATCTTGAATCCTTCTCCCCAGGGCTTACGCCCTGGGCTCAGAAATCAACGCGCCTACGGCGCTCGCCCCATTCTTTTCCCGGAGCGGGGACCTGCTCTGCCACGCTTCAGGGCAGTAAGAACCCGACCTTCTTGATTTCTATTGAGCGCGGCGGAGCAGGTTCCTCGTCCTCGCACGACAAATCCCAACAAGGTCGAAAGCCTTTTCACGTGCTCGGCCTCGGAATGGGTCTGGTTGGGGTTTTTCGTTGACGTTGGACTCTTGTGTTGGCGCCCGCGCAAGCCTACTCCATCCTTAGCGCCTGCATGGGATTGATGCTTGCGGCCCGGCGCGCCGGTACCATGCTTGCCGCCAGAGCGGCAATCGCCAACGCTGATATCGCAATGGCCATGATCAGCGGCTCGAAACTGCCCAGACCAAAGAGCTGGCTGGCCAGGGCCCTCTTACCGGCGAAGGCCAGGGGAAGGCCAATGGCCAGACCGATGCCTACTTGCAGAAAAGCTCCGCGCAGCACCATCTTCAAAATGTTGAGCCGGTCCGCGCCCAGCGCCATGCGCACGCCGATCTCGCTGGTCCGCCGCGCCACCTGGTAGCTGGTAAGTCCGTACAGGCCAACCGAAGCGAGCAAAAGGGCGATTAGACCGAAGGCGCCGCTCAGGCGCGACACCAGGACATCTTGTGTGGTGCGGAGCTGGATTTGTTCGTCGAAGGTCCGCATGGATAGCGGGACCAGGTTGGGATCGATCCCGGCCAGAATACGGCGCGCCGCAGCCTGAAACTGGTTGGGATCGCCCGTGACGTGCAGCACCAGCGTGCCCATGTACATGGAGCCGGTTTCCACGCGCAGGGCGTCCGGGTCATCGTAGTGGACGGTCTGCACCAGCGGGACAAAAAACATGGGCCGCACCGGACGGGCAGGGTTCTGGTAGATCGTGTCCTTCACCACGCCAACAATCTCATAATCGCCCGCATGCCTTTCGCCATCTTTGCCAAAGTGTTCCCCCAGAGCGCTCTTGTTAGGAAAGAACTTCTTGGCAAACGCCTCATTCACCACGGCCACATGCTGGGATGTAGCGGTGTCGCTTTCCCTGAAACCGCGCCCGCGCAGCACCGGCGTGCCGATCGACTCAAAGTAGTGCGCGCTGACACGGTCCCAGGAAGAGCCGTCGCCGTCAATGCGTTTGCGGCCGGGAATCCAGACGCCTTCTCCCCAGTTGTTGCCTTGCTGCGCGGTGTAAAGAGAAAGGCTCTCGCTGATGACTCCAGGCGCGTGGGCGAAGCGGTCTTCCATCTGCTGATACAGGCCGAGAAGCCTTTCCGCGGTATAGCCCGCGCTATTGGGGCTGAACTGCACCAGCAACCGTCCTTCACGGGAAAAACCGAAGTCCTGCCCCTGCAAATTGCGCAGGCTTTGCGTGACCAGGCCGGCGAGGGCGAGCAATGCCAGCGACAAGGCCGCCTGCACCACCACCAGCGATTTCTGGGGCAGGGCGGACGAATCGCGCGTGCTGCGGGTGGCGCCGCGCAGGGCTTCCGCGGGGTCAGACTTCGATGCCATCCATGCCGGCACAACTCCGAAGATCACGCCCGTAAGCAGGGCCACGGCAAACGTGAACCCGAGCACGGGCAACGAAGGCGCGGTGTTGAGCGGCACATATTCTGATCCGCGAAAGGCCAGCAGGACCATGCCCCGGCTGGCGAAATAAGCCAGCGCCAGTCCGGCGACGCCGCCCATCACGGCGAGCATCAGGCTTTCGGTGAGCCGCGCGCGGATGATTCGCGCCCGGGAAGCTCCTATCGCCAGCAAGAGCGAAGTGCGCTGCTTGAGCGCCGTGCCCCGCGCCAGCAGAAGATTGGCCACGTTGGCGCAGGCAATCAGCAGGATGGCCGCGGAAACGATCATGAGGAAGTACAGTCCCTGCCGGGCCTGGTCTTCCATAAAGTTGACGCCGCCCGCCCCGGGAGAGACTTTGATGACCTGTTTCTTCAAGTCCTCGGGTTTCGAGAAGTGGCTCATGTTGCCGGGGACTTGCAGGAACTGCTGCAACTCAGCGGTCATGTGCGCGGACACCTGGTCGATCTTTGTTCCCGGACGCAAACGCCCGATCAGGTAGAGCCAGCTGGTGGTGGGTGAACGCAACATGGTGTTTTCGCGGCGCAGAGCCGGCTCCAGCGCGATCGGCATCCAGAAGTCCGGAGGATCGCTCTCCAGGCGGTCGCCGAAGAAGCCTGGCGGGGCAACGCCGATGAGCGCGGTGGCGATGCCATTGATGGTGAAGTTGGCGCCAATCACGGATTTGTCCAAGCCGTACTTGTTCTGCCAGGCATGAAAGCTCATCACGGCCACAGGCGGCGCGGCGTTCATGTCGTCCGCTGGTGCGATGAGCCGTCCGGCGAAGGGCTCCACGCCCAGCGTGGAAAAGAAGTTGCCTGATACCAGTTCGCCGCTGAAAGATTCGGCGGCCCTGGCGCCTTCACGGCGGACGCTGAGATTTGGGCGGTTGGTCTGCGATGCCGCCAGTTGCTCATACTCCGGGGTGTTGTCGCGCAGGTACTCATAGAGGGGATAAGAAAAGATGGTCCAGTTGTCCTGGAAGCCGCCGGTGACGCAGCAATCCACGGTGTCACCCACGCGATAGAGGCCGCTCGGGTTCTTCACCGGCAAGGATTTCAGCAGGACCTGATGCACCAGCGTGAAGACGGCGGTGTTGGCGCCCATGCCCAGAGCCAGTGTGAGGACAGCCGTCGCCGTAAACCCCGGTGATTTGCGCAACTGCCGCCACGCGTAACGAACGTCTTGCCAGAGAGTTTTCACGCTGCCTCCCGGAAATCTCGTGATCGATGGCCGGCGAACGCGCGCCAGCAAAGACGAATACGCAGAAAGTGGCCTCGCGGGTACAAAAAAACATGCGCCAGCAATCAGACTGGGACAAGAGGGGTTGGTTAGCCGCGGAAAGAGATCCGGGACCGTGTCGCGCCTAAGGCGCTCTACATCCTTAATACTTCTTCCCAGGGCTTCACGCCCCGGGCCCAGAAACCAGCGCGCCTACGGCACTTCGCTGCAACGAGCCCAGATGAGACTTGCGCGGGACGCCCCGAATCACGGCCAGCGTAAGTTTTCAAACGTCACTGTGGGCCACGGAACTCGTGAGGTCTGGTTAACAATTTCCATACGTTTCGCCGCGTTCGTTCAGCGTCCTTTGACGCGAGTAGGAGGTCCGCCAGTTCATACGCCGGCCATGTACGTTCTCCACATCGAGTACATATATTTTCGTCCACTTTTTAACATCTCTTAGGACAATACGACTTACAAACCGGGTATAGGTTCTGCAGGCGAACGTGGATTGAGCACACGATCCTGAGGGGCTCTCAGGCGGAGATTTCACTCCAGGACACAGTCATTACAGAGACCGGCATGTTGCCGGCCATTCGCAACAGCGGGGCTGCCAGTACCAGCGCGCGGAGGCAGTAGTGTCCGCGCTCAAGCTAACCCAAAAAATCAGTTGAGGAGAAATAATGAAGCACAAAGTAGCAAGGACTGCAGCCAGAATCATGTTTTCGAGAAAAGGGACGCACGCGCTGATGATGGGATTTCTGCTCGCGTGTCTTGTTTCCGCTCAGGGACAAGTTGTTGCCACCCAGCGCGCGGGTTTCGGCCTGCCTGCCAACCAGGTCGCTGCACCAAACACGCCCGGAGGCGGCGTGGTTGTGGGCAGCAACGTTTATGCTACGGACCAAGTGTGGGGCCTCAGGCACTACACTCCCGCTGACGCAACCAATCCTGACCCAGTGAATACGGGTATCCTTATCTTTGACAACGTCAACGATGGAACCAACGTCGGCGGCACTGAACTTTGCATTTTCTTCTGCAAAGCCGGACAAGCAGCCTACGACGGCAACCAGACGGTGTTCCTGCCTTCGTACGATCAGGCGAAGGGTCAGCCGGGTTCTTTGACATTCCCAGGCGTGCACCGGATCACGATCGATCCATTGACCGGACAGGCGCAATGGAATTATCGACTTGTGCCCAACGCCGGCCTGGGAGGAAACCTGCCCGTTGCCATCGCTCTGGGGCCGGACGGCAACCTGTATGTGGGCTTTATCAAAAACGGGAATGTCGTGCGCATTACGAAGCCGTTCGTTGACCCGAGCAATGATCCCAACAAGACGCAAGTGGTGCAGTCGGTGGGAACATCGCCGAACGGCCGCCCGATCAACTCGCTGAGCTTCGCCGGCCCCGACCTGTATGTGGCCACTACGGACAGCTTCTCGGTGATCAAGAATGCGGTGGCCACCACTTGCCAGGGCGGCTGCAACGCCGTACCCATTGCCGATGGCTTTGCGGGGACGGCGCACGTGGGCCTGGCCAGCGACGGCATCAACCGCGTTTATGTCTCGATCAATGGACGTGGCGTGTGGCGCTTCACCATCAACACCCAGTCCATGACGCCGGTGGCCAACGGTGGTGTCGATCCCAACGGCGTGTTCCTGCCGTTCGCGTTTGTCTCGAACCGCAGCAACGTGCTGCAGCTGGACCGTCTGGGCAATCTGTGGATTGGCGACGACATCTCAGACGGCAGACTGAGTTTCGATGGCCGGCTGTTCTACATCTCCGCCGGGCAGCTTGCCACGATTCCGTAGCGACCTTCCGCAAAAGCAGTCTCCGGCTCCGGGCGCAGCCTAAACCCCGGAGCCGGTTATCTCGCTCATCCCGGCGATTTTCAGAGCCGGCTTGTTCCAAGGATGTTTTGCGAGACGCGGCGGTGCGAGATCGGTGACGCCGCAGTTACTGCAATTTCGCGTACTCGGCTTTGGCCTGCTTCAGGATGGGGATGTTCGGGTCGGCATCTTTCCAAAGGGTGAGGAAATCGTTGTAAGCCGATCGAGCACGAGCGCGAGCGGCATCGGCACCGGCGGCGTCCGTTCCTTGCGAGCTTGTCGCTGCGAGCGCGTTGGCCCGAGCCACGCCCAGATGAGCGAGGGCCCCGGTCCAGCAGTTCCAGACAATGCCGCTGTGATCGAGGATCTTCTGGAATTCCTGGGCAGCTTCCTTGCCGCGACCAGCCGCGAGGTAGGCATTGCCGCGGATGTAAGTGGGATAGAGACAAGAGACGTTGACCGTAAAAGGCATCCCGCCATATTCAACAGGCGAAACGTTTTGCGGGTCATTCAAGATGTAAGCTGGTTTTTTTCCACTGATCGCCAGTTGCGTCCGAATCGCGGGCAGCCAAAGCGATTGCATCTGGGTATCCAGCGGGAAGCGCCGGTTCAGGTCCTGCGCCAGGGAGTCGGCCCGGGACGCATCACGCGCCATGGCAAACGCGAGAGCAGCTTCGGCCTCGATACCCGGACTTGTGGGAGCAAGCTTCAGGGCCTTTGCCGCTGTCTGGCGCGCTTCCAGAGCGTTGCCCAAGGCTGCGTTCCGCAAAGCAGCATTGGCCAGCCACAGTGCTCCGCTTTCCTTGCTGTCAGCCCGTATGGCGGAGGCCACAGCGCGGGTGGTAAGTTCACTGGCCACGCGCAAATGACCTCGATAGGCTTCGGTGTCACTGCCGAGCGCCAGCCCAAAGTTCTCTTCGGGTCTTCCCGCAAACCACTTCTGCTGGTCGGCCATCGCCGCGGAGTCAGCCCGGAGAAAGGCAAGGGCATAGAGGGCGCTGCGAATTTCGAGACCGTCCATCTTTTTGGCCTGCGCCTCATCGATGGCGCGTTGTCCCTCATCGAAACGCTGCAAGGCAAGATTGTAAAGGGCGAGATTTGCGTACGAACCGTAGGATGGCCCAACGGTCAAGGCCTTGCGTGTGATCTCACTCGCCTTTTCATACTGGCCTTGTAGAGCATAGACGATGCCAACCGTGGAAATAGGACCGTTGTTTCGCGGGTAGAGGTCTATCCATCGCTCGTAGGTTTCGGATGCCTTGTCCAGTTCTCCGGTTACGTTCATGTAGTAGTCGGCGGTGATCGCCAGTTTTTCCCATTCACTGACCTGATCTTGCAATTGATATGCCCTGGCATAGTACTCCCTGGCCCGGTCTGGCTGGGCCAGAGCGGCGTAGACCATTCCCAGTCCCCTGTAGCCCGCGGCAAAGCCAGGATCAAGCTGGACTACGCGCTGGTAATAGGGAAGGGAGTCAGGCGGTCCTTTTTCATCGAAAGTCTTCACTGCCAGACTGTACTCTTTGAGGGCCTCCAGCGAGGGCGTGGTGGCCACCGCGAGGGGTACGTCAAATTTCTGCACGGAAGCCAGCGATTCACCGAGTCCGCCCCGCAGCTTCGATGCTGCGGCGCCCAGCGCATCCAGCACCTTGTCCTTGGATGCAGCGTAGACTTGTTCTTCGGCGAGGGTATCTCCGCTTCGGCAATTCACCGCTTTCAGCCCGAGCACATAGCGGCTCCCCAGGGCGGCGATCGAACCGGCAAGATAGGCCTTGCTTCCCGCCCTTTGGCAAAGCTCACGAGCTACCTCGGCCGTCAACTGCGTGCCTGCCGGACGTGTCATCTCATGCAAGGTCTTGGCGATGGCGCTGCCGGAGAGCACTTTAAAAAAAGGAGATTGTTCCAGCGAAAGACGGAGCGCGGTATTGAGAGCGTCGTCGAAAGTTGCGTCGCCTGTGGTGTTGACAAAATCGGCGAGAACAATGGTGTCGTGGGGAGTAATTTTGGAAGCATCGCGGCGAAAGAGCCAGAAACCTGCAATGGATGCGGCGGCCACGATCAGCGCGGCGACGTACCAAAGATAGAGCCGCTTCCGGACGCGGCGCGCGGCAGGGACCGGGGCAGATGGGATTGGCTGCGCAGCCGCGACCGCCTCTCCCACTTCGGGCGACCAGCCGACCGGAGCCACGAAACGGTAACCATGGCGGGGGACAGTTTCCAAAAACCTGGGATTGTCTGCCGAATCGCTCAACGCCGCCCGCAGCTTGCCTATTGCGGTGTTCAAGGCGGCGTCAAAGTCGACGAACAAATCTTGCGGCCACACTTGCGAGCGGATTTCCTCGCGGGTCACCAACTCACCGGGGTGCTCCAGCAACAGCGCCAAAATCCGAAAGGGCTGCTCTTGCAGCCGAACACGAATGCCCGCTTTGGTGAGCTTGCGCTCGCGGAAATCGACTTCGAACGATCCAAAACGAGCGAACTGATGTGAAGCCGGCGACTTTGAGCTCGTAAAGGTGTGGGGCATTTTCAGCATCAGCAGGTCAGAATATCCAATAAGTTCTTTTTTTACTGTCGATTAACTAGTGATTTCCATTTCATGGAAAGTTCAGTTGCCATTTACCAGAGTCTCTGGAACATTACACCCAAAGTGAGTGCCCGGAGTGGGTGTCCGCATGTCGCAATCGAATGGTCGAGCCAAGCCTTTCGTTCCCGGAGTCCTGGGCACTTGTGGCGACAATTTTGACGTGATTGGACTCAAAAAATCAATCCTCAAAGATACGGACTACAAGATTGTACTCGGGTCCGACGGGGGGGCCGCGTGGAAGATGGCGGAAAGAAACCTTGATCGACCGGCGACAGACGGGAGAAATCAGATCATCGACCCACAAGGTCATTGCATGCACGGGCGAAAACTATCAAGAGTGCGCGACACCACAAGCCACTTTTCGTTTGATGGGCAAGCTTCCGGTGAAAGAGGCCTGAATAGTTCGATATTGAAGTAAGTAATTCGACCAGGCGTAGCGTCCGAGCGGAGCCTGGAGAATTGCCCGATGGCCGAAATCTTGAGTGCAGTTCAAATCGCCAAACTCTAAAAAGGGAGCTTTAGCCAATGACGAAACCTTCGATCTCAGCTGTTGCTGCGCTGTTTCTCACTCCTCTGGGGAGATCCTGTTTGCGAAAACTCTCTCGGTGTTTAGCCATTTCCATTCTCGGGGTTGCATGTGGAACCTGGTCCATTGCAGCGTTTGGCCAAACTATCACCAGCTTCGACGCGCCGGGCTTTGAAACCACCCCCACGGGCATCAACTCGGGTGGAGCCATCACCGGATGGTACATCAACGCGACCGGCACGCACGGTTTCCTGCGTGATGCTGCGGGTGGGATGAGCACGATCGACGTGCCGGGCGCGACCGGCACCACTCCCATGAGTATCAGCTCGACTGGACTGGTCACCGGGCGGTACGTGGACACCAACTTCGAAGTTCACGGTTTTGTTCGCGATGCCGCGGGTAACATCACTACTTTTGACCCGCCGACATCGCTCGCTACCCTCCCCTTCAGCATCAACGCGGATGGAGCGATCACAGGATGGTTCATCGACAAGTTCAATACAGTTCACGGTTTCCTGCGCACTGCCAACGGTGGACCCATCCGTGTCGACCCGCCCAACTCGATCAGTAGCAAGCCCGTGAGCATCAACACGGCGGGAGCGGTCACGGGAACGTTCATCGATGCCAGCGGTTCAACTCACGGTTTCGTCCGCGATAAGGGCTACACCTCTTTCGACCCGAACGCAGACGCGACTACTACCTCCCCCGTAAGCATCAACGACAATGGAGCGATTGCGGGATTCTTCCGCGACTTCACCGGTGTTCACGGTTTTCTTCGCGATGCTACGGGTGGGATGACGACGATCGACGTGCCGGGCTCGGTCCTTACCAACTGCATCAGCATCAACACGGCTGGAGCGATCACGGGACTCTACTTTGACGCGACCAGAAAGCTTCACAGTTTTCT
Source organism: Candidatus Angelobacter sp. (assembly GCA_036380095.1). Lineage (GTDB taxonomy): Bacteria > Acidobacteriota > Terriglobia > Terriglobales > Acidobacteriaceae > Angelobacter. The sequence goes on from DASVFK010000052.1 coordinate 16,221, forward strand.
TCGCGATGCTACAGGCGTGATTACCACGATCGACGTGCCGGGCGCAATTACCACAAGCGCTTCCAGCATCAACGAGAATGGAGTGATCACGGGCAACTACTTCGACTCCACGGGGCAGCACGGTTTTGTGCGACAACCGTAAGAATGGCCGGATGGCTGCGCAAGCCTCCCACGTAGCGGTGAACTCGAATGGCTTGGTCAACGCTGCGTGGGAGCGCTTTAACGCGGACAGCACTGTGCAGGTAAAGATCTGGAGCAACAGGAAGCGTTGCCATCTGCTGGTACGACCGCAGGAACGATCCAAGAAACTTCCAGATCGAACGCTTCTGCGCGGAATCGAAGACCGGAAGCAACGCCTGGGTCAACCTCAAGGCGCCCATCACGCCGTTCTCACCCCTTCATCGGCTGGACTTTCTGGTGAATCCGGCCTACCTGGGGGACAACGACGGCCTGACCAATGACTTTACCGGCCCAACGAAAGGGTTCATCGGCGCATTCCAGTGGATGAGTTCGGGCATGAATCCAGACGTGAAGTCCTACAGATTTGGCTAGCTCACCAGGCACAACGGCTTAACCCCATGAGGGGTCTCAGACGCAGGAGCACCCCGGCCCCGCAAGGTGCTCCTGCTTTTTTGCGAACTGCCCGCACTCTGGCATGGAGAGGGAGTGCTGGTGGGCCTTTTGTTGCTTTTAGTTAGACGTTTTGCCCTTGACTGAATGAATGTTCATTCAGTATGATGCTGAAGGCTTGTTAACCACGCCAAAGTGTGCGCTTTGACGTCCATCTGCAGCATCGCCGAATCGCCTGGCGGGAACTGTTATCATCATCCACGTCTCGCCTTGCCGATCCTTCTTCAGGAGTCGCATTCATGAGTCAGACCGTCCTTTCTACTCCAGTTCAGGTTCCTTCAGGCGCTGCGGCCGCGCAGCCCAATGGCCATCCCGGCAGGCCTGGTCATCAGCGCATTAATAAGGTCGCGGTGCTGGGCGCGGGGACCATGGGCGCGCGCATCGCGGCCCACTTTGCCAATGCCGGAATTCCCTGCGTGCTGCTGGACATCGTCCCGCCGGACGCCGCGCAAAGTACGGACAAAGCGGCGCGCAACAAGATCGTTGCGGCGGGACTGGATGCGGCGGTCAAGTCCAAGCCGGCGGCGTTCTTTGAAAAAGGCCTGGAGCGGCTGATCACCCTCGGCAACTTTGATGACGACATGAAGCTGCTGGCGGACGCCGACTGGATCATCGAGGCCGTGGCGGAGAACCTGGAGATCAAGCGCGCGCTGCTCAAGAAAGTGGAGGCCGTGCGCAAGCCGGGCAGCATCATTACCACCAACACCAGCGGACTGCCGGTACACAGCATTGCTGAAGGCTTCAGCGACGACTTCCGCCGCAACTGGTTCGGCACGCACTTTTTCAATCCGCCGCGCTACATGCGCCTGCTGGAAATCATTCCCACACCGGAAACCGATCCGGCGGCCATCGCCGCGGTGAGCCACTTCGGCGACGTGCGTATGGGCAAAGGCATCGTCAATGCCAAGGACACGCCCAACTTCATCGCCAACCGCATCGGAACGTACGCCGGGCTGAACGTCTTCCGCTTGATGCAGGAGATGGACCTCACGGTCGAAGAGGTGGACGCGCTGACTTCCAGCGGCGGCTGGACCAAGAACCCGACGTTCCGCACCATCGACCTGGTTGGGCTCGATGTGCTGGCCAGCGTGGTCAAGAACTTCAGCAAAAGCGTGAAGGACGAACGATCTGACCTGAAGCTGCCCGAGTTTTTCGAAAAGATGATCGAGCGCAAGCTGCTCGGCGATAAGACCAAGGCCGGCTTCTACAAGAAAGATAAAGGCGCGCAGGGTGAAGAGCGCCTGGCCATCGACTGGAAGACCCTGGAATACCATCCCGCGCAGAAGGCCAAATTCCCTGCCCTGGAGATGGCAAAGAACATTGAAGACATGGGCGAGCGGCTGCGCAGCATCCTGAGCGGCGACCCGCGCGACAAAGCGGCGAAGTTCATCTGGACCAGCGTCTCGGAAATGTGGACCTACTCGGCCAACCGCATTCCGGAGATTGCCGACACCGTGGTTGAGATCGATCAGGCCATGCGCATGGGCTTTAACTGGGAGGTGGGCCCGTTTGAAGTTTGGGACATGGCGGGCGTGGAATCGACTGTCGCAAGAATGAAGAGCGAGGGCAAGCCGGTTTCCGCCAACGTAGAGAAGCTCTTGGCTGCGGGTGCAAAGAGCTGGTACATCGACGATCCCAAGTCGCCTTCAGGCCGCGCCTACTTTGATCTGCGCACGGGAAAATACCGGCCGGTGGAAGTGCCGGAAGGCGTGTGGACGGTGCAGACAGCCAAGAAGTCGCACGGCGTGGTCAAGAAAAATCCCGGGGCTTCACTCATTGACCTGGGCGATGGCGTGGGCTGCATCGAGTTCCACACCAAGATGAACGCCCTGGGCGGCGACATCGTGCAGATGGTCTCACAGACACTGAAGACGGGCGGCATCGGCGACCAGTTTGAGGCGTTCGTGATCACCGGCGACTCGGCGAACTTCTCCGTGGGCGCCAACCTGATGATGCTGATGCTGGCGGTGCAGGAAGAAGAGTGGGACGAAGTTGACCTGGCCATCAAGCAGTTCCAGGGCATGACGCAGGCGATCAAATTCTGCACGCGGCCGGTGGTGACGGCTTCCTTCGGCATGACGCTGGGCGGCGGCTGCGAGATCAACCTGCACTCGGCGGCGCGCCAGCCGCACGCGGAAACCTACATGGGCCTTGTGGAAGTCGGGGTGGGACTGCTGCCGGGCGGCGGCGGCTGCAAAGAAATGCTGCTGCGCGCGGTGGACAACGCCAAGGCGGTGCGTCCTGAGGGCCGGAGCGAGTCGGTGGAGATGCTCGAGGGCATCAAGCGGGCGTTTGAGATCATCGGCATGGCCAAGGTCGCGACCTCCGCGAACGAGGCCCGCGGGCTGGGCTTCCTCTCCGACGGCGACCTGATCACCATGAATCGCGAGCGCCTGCTTTCTGACGCCAAGGAGCGCGCGCTGGAACTGGCCCGCGCGGGATACAAGGCCCCAGTCCTGCGGACCGACATTCCCGCGCCGGGTGAAAACGTGCTGGCGACTTTGAAGCTGGGTATTCATCTAATGAGGCAGGCGGAATACATCAGCGACCACGACGTGAAGGTGGGAACCAAGGTCGCAGAGATCATCTGCGGCGGGAACGTCACGCCGGGAACTCCGGTGAGCGAACAGTATCTGCTCGACCTGGAGCGCGAAGGCTTCAAGTCGCTCTGTGGCGAGAAGAAGACGCAGGAGAGGATCCAGTTCACGTTGAAGACGGGAAAACCGTTGAGGAACTGAAGTTGCGAGCGGCTAGCTGCTAGTCGCAAGAGTTTTGCTGCAATGGACGCGGAGGGGCGCAAAGTATTGGCCATTGGCAATTCGATGCTTAGACCCAAAAACGCGCTTCTGATTTCGATGGTGATGTCGGCACTTGTCGCAGCTGTTGGTGGAATTTTTGCATACCAAGGCTCGGCGTTCGGAAATATTTTGTGGCCTGGGCTTGTGGTAACGGTGAGTACAGGACTTGTAAACGTGCACGCGGCGGGAAACGACGTAAGTTTCTCGATGGTAGCGTGGAGCGCGATCTTGAGCTTTATCATTTACTCAGGTCTGTTGTATGTCGGCTTGCGTTTGCTTTTCGGCGGAGATCGAACCGCTTAGCAATAGATCATGATGTTAAAGAGTACGAACCCGAGCGCCGTAGGCGCGAAATGAGTTAGCCCAGGGCGTAAGCGCTTGGTAAGCGTGGGAAACGAGGCGAGCCCCGTAGGGGCGGCACCAAAAAAGATCGGATGATCGGGAGATCGGGCGATCCGAAATGAGCTGACATGACGAGACTGTCGCTAAATAGGCAATCCGTGGTCCTGATCGGTGCTGCGGTAACAGCGGTGGCGGGAGGATTGTCATACTTCTTTGAAAATCTTCCGCTCTTTGCGCCAGGATTTGTGGTTGCCTTCATCTTGAACGGCGGTGGACATGAGCACCGTTTAAATACGACCTGGGTATGGATCGTTGCGGCAGTTTTCAATCTGTTCGCATACACGTTTCTGTCGTGGATCGCATTACGGATCTACTATCGGGTCAGAAAGTCCGCTGAGAGCCAGTCGCTAGCAGCCAGGAGCTAAGTTATGCGTGAAGTCGTTATCGTAAGTTCAGTACGTACTGCGGTGGGCAAAGCCCCCAAAGGGACGCTGCGCACTACGCGGCCGGACGATCTGGCCGCCGTGGCCATCAAGGGCGCGCTGGAGCGTGTGCCGCAGGTGAATCCGAAAGAGATTGAAGACGTCATCATCGGCTGCGCCACTCCTGAAGCCGAGTCGGGCATGAACGTGGCCCGCATCGCGTCCATGCGCGCAGGCTTGCCGGTGGAAGTTTCGGCCATGACGATTAATCGTTTCTGCTCCTCGGGATTGCAGGCGATCTCGCTGGCCGCTGATTCCATCATGGCCGGACGCGCGGAGATCGCCATCGGCGGCGGGACCGAATCCATGAGCATGCTGCCCATGGGCGGGCACAAGATTTCGGCCAATCCGTGGCTGGTAAACAACTGCCCCGACACGTATCTCTCCATGGGTCTAACGGCGGAACGGCTGGCCAAGCGTTACGGCATCGGCCGCGAGCAGGCGGACGAGTTTTCCCTGAACAGCCACAAGAAGGCCCTGGCTGCGATCAAAGCCGGCAATTTCGAGGAGGAGATCGTTCCCGTGCCGGTAAGCTTCACCACTCCAAATGGTTCCAAGCCCCAACGTGTTGAGCTGACTTTCAAAGTGGACGAGGGCCCGCGCGCCGACACCACGATCGAAGCCCTCGCCGGCTTGAAACCTGCGTTTCATGCGCGGGGAACGGTGACCGCGGGAAACTCGTCGCAGACTTCGGACGGCGCGGCGGCAGCGGTGCTGATGTCGGCCGAAAAAGCCAAGCAGCTGGGCATCAAGCCGCTAGCACGCTTTGTCGCTTTTGCCACCGCCGGCTATCTGCCGGAGGAGATGGGATTGGGCCCGGTGTTTGCGATTCCGAAAGCCCTGAAGATCGCCGGACTCAAGCTGGAAGATATCGCCGTGATCGAGTTGAACGAAGCTTTTGCCGTGCAAGCGCTTTCGGTGATCAAGGAAGCTGGGCTCGACATGAATAAAGTGAACCCGAACGGCGGGGCCGTGGCGTTGGGGCATCCGCTGGGCTGCACCGGGGCGAAGCTGACGGCAACAATCATCCGCGAACTCAAGCGCCGCAACGGACGGTATGGCATTGTGACCATGTGCGTGGGCGGCGGCATGGGCGCGGCAGGGGTTATCGAGAACCTGAACTAATAACTTCCACCACGGAGACACGGAGGCACGGAGTTTTGAAAATCAAAAATCAGATTTTACTTTTCTCCGTGTCTCAGTGCCTCCGTGGTAGGTTTTGAGGAGATTTTATGGCCACTGTTGCAGTTCCGAATAAGACAAAGCTCAAGGGCGGAAGTTTCCTGATCGAAGAACACTCCACCGACCAGGTGTTCACGCTGGAAGACCTGAGCGAAGAGCATCGGCAGATTGTGCAGACCACGCAGGAGTTCGCCAAGAATGAGATCCTGCCCAACGTCGAGAAGATCGAGCACAAGGAGTTCGCGGTGACGCGCGAGCTGATCCGCAAGGCTTGCGAGATCGGCATCGGCAGCGTGGACATTCCGGAAGAATACGGCGGGGCGGAGATGGACAAGATCTCCTCCGCGCTGGTGGCCGAGCACATCTCGGTTTCCGGAAGCTTCAGCGTGGCCTTTGGCGGGCACGTTGGGATCGGAACGCTGCCCATCGTGTATTTCGGCACGGCGGAACAGAAGAAGAAGTACCTGCCCAAGCTGGCTTCCGGCGAGTGGGTGGCAGCGTACTGCCTGTCGGAGTCGTCGTCGGCTTCTGATTCGCTCAACGCACGCACCAAGGCCGTGCTCTCGCCCGAGGGCAAAGAGTGGATCCTGAACGGCGAGAAGATGTGGATCACCAACGGCGGTTTTGCCGACGTCTACATCATTTTTGCCAAAGTGGATGGCGAGAAGTTTTCGGCGTTCATCGTGGAGCGCACCGCGCCCGGCGTCCAGCCTGGAGCGGAGGAAAAGAAGATGGGCATTCGCGGGTCTTCGACTACGCCCATCATCCTCAACGATTGCCGCATTCCCAAAGAGAATCTGCTGGGCGAGATCGGCAAAGGGCACGTGATTGCGTTCAACACGCTGAACATCGGGCGTTACAAGCTGGGCGCCGGCGTAGTGGGCGGCTCGCGCAACGCGCTCAACAACTCCATCGGCTACGCCAAGCAGCGCAAGGCGTTTGGCAAGACGCTGGCCGACTTCGGCATCATCAAAGAGAAGCTGGCCAACATGGCGACCGCCATCTACACCGGCGAGGCGATGTCCTATCGCACCGTGGGCATGATTGACGCTGCCATGTCCGAGATCGACAAGAACGCGCCCGACGTTTACAAGCAGATTGCCAAGAACATTGAAGAGTACGCGGTGGAGTGCTCCATCCTGAAGGTCGCCGGCTCGGAAATTTTGGACTACGTGGTGGACGAGACGGTGCAGATCTACGGCGGCTACGGCTTTGTGGAAGAGTATCCAGCGGAGCGCGCGTATCGCGATTCGCGCGTGAACCGCATCTTTGAAGGCACCAACGAGATCAACCGCATGATCATCACCGGCTGGCTGCTCAAGCGGGCCATGAGCGGGCAGCTGGCGCTCATGCCGGCGATCAAGAAGCTGATGGATGAAATCATGTCCGGCCCCGCGAGCGCGGAGCCGCTGGAGGGCACGCTCGCGGCCGAACGCACCATGGTGGCGAACGCCAAGAAAGCCACGCTGATGCTGGCAGGGGCAGCAGCGCAGAAATACATGACAGCCATCGCCGACCAGCAGGAGATCCTGGGCACCATTGCCGACATGGTGATTGAGACCTTCGCCATGGACTCCACCGTGCTGCGTACGCAGAAGCTGATTGAACGCGACGGAGAGGCGCGGACGCAATATGCCATCGCCATGTGCCAGGTGAGCCTGGCGCATTCCATGGACAAGATCGAAGCGGCGGCACGGAAAGTCGTCGCGGCCGTGGCGGAAGGCGACATGCTGCGCACACAGTTGGTGGTGTTGCGCCGGCTGTTCAAGTATGAACCGTTCAACCTGATCGCGCTCACGCAGAAGATCGCCAACCGAGTGATTGAGGCCGGAAAGTACGTGACGGCGTAACGTCAGCTTGATTCAACTTTTCGCCCCGCTTGCCTCGGTGAGCGGGGCTTTTTGTTTGGAAGAATGTCGTGCTGAGCGAACTCCGACTGACCCTGAGCTTGCCGAAGGGGAAGAAGGAGGAGTCGACGCATCCCGAGCGAGCGTGGACAACCATGCGGAGTCAGGGAATTTCAACGAGAGCCTGCCCCCGAAAGAGCATTTTCCAGCCCCAATGTTCGGCAAGGTCCTGCCAGCGAGGGTTCGCTTTTTCTATCAGCTCGATCTTCTTTGCCCGGCGCCAGCCTTTCAGTTGCTTTTCTCGACGCTCAGCCGCGTAGAAGCTGTCATAGCTCTCGTAATAGACCAGGCGCTTGCAGCCGTACCGTTTGGTGAAGCCTTCGAGCGCCTCGGTCTTGTGTTGTTTGATGCGGACATCGATTCGGCCAGTTAGTCCGACATACAAAGTGCCGCTGGGGCTGCAGACGACGTAGACCCAGAACTTGTAGAAATGGCCATCGCGCATGGCGAGTGATGGTAGCACGGGCTTCATGGTTGAAATGCCCTGAATCCGCATGGCCGGGGATAGTTCCTCGGGATGCTTCGGCTCCGTGCTCATCCCGCGTTGCGGGACTCGCCCTCCGCTCAGCATGACAGGGGTGGAGGGCATGAGATGAAAGGAAATAGGTCGGTACAAGGTTGCGCACATTTCCTGCATCATTCCTCGATCTACTCTCATCACACTGGCATGGCAGCCAAACCGACCACCTCCAACGCCGAATGCCTTCGCGTTGGCGACCAACTGCGCCGCGCCTTTGAAGGCAGCGCCTGGCATGGCCCATCCCT
>DASVFK010000053.1:0-3264 GCA_036380095.1 Candidatus Angelobacter sp.
CAAGGAGTTGCGCGACTTTCTCCTGAGCAGCCAGCGGGCCTTCCGGCGGCTTCTGCTGGGCCTGCATCAGGACAGCGGCAACATCATCGACGTATTCGCGCAATGGCGGGAATGGCGGGCAAAGAACGGAATAGATTTCACCGATGGCAATCGCACCTCCTACTATGGACAAGGCGGCTTCCCGGCGGACTTTCTCAAGTTTGTGCGGCTGCATTACATCCCCGCCGCCACCAAAGCGCCCCTTGCCATGACCGCGCTCGTGGAATATGAAGCAGCATTGCTGAGCGGAGATCAGCGGCCGCATGAGCCGGCCGGGGCCAGCCGCGATCAAGCACCCTCCGGCGACCGGATCATCGCCAACGATGACGAGGCCATTACTCCAGACAGCCGTCCTCAGTTGTTTCCAGGAGTTAATGTCATCGGCCTGCCGGCTGATTATCAGGAGATTGTCCGGCGGCTCAAGCAGAGAAGTCCGCTCTATGACCTGCCCAGTCAGCCGGTGAAGATCGCAGTGCGCAAGGCCCCGTCGGGGCCGGCAGAGGCCCGCCAGCTCAGTCCACTCTCCGCTGAATTACTGGACCTTTGTGAAGACGGCTTGACGGTCGCGGAAATCGCCGCAGAATTCATGCTGCGGCAGATTGAAATTTCAGGCGTTCCAGCCGAGAAGCTATGTATGGCCGGGATCCAGATACTGCGCCAGCAGCGTCTCATAGCCCTGGCCTGAGCAGGACGAGTTGCGCGTGCGTCTTCAGAATTCTTGGACTGCGCTATTCCGCGGTTTCACATTCTGGTTCAACCGAAACAGGTTCGTTGGATCATAGTGCGACTTCACTGCAACCATCTGTTCCCATCGTTCTCGATAAGCTTCAGCCACCCGGTCCTGCTCGTCGCCGCTCATGAAGTTCACGTAGACCCCCGGTTTCATCGCCGGGCGCAGTTTCTTGAAGACACCCCGGACCCATGAGATGTGTGCGTCATCGGCGGACGGCTCCTGCCAATTCGCCAGCAGCGTCAGTACAAAAGGAGCGCTGCGATCGCCAAATGCCGTTTCTTCCGCCGGCACCTGCGCCGCCGCGCCGCCAAGATAGGCGAGTTCAATCATGGTTTCCGGCGAAGGGACTGTGGCCACAGCTTCCACCAAGAGATCGATGCTGCTGTCATCAAGCCGGGTGAAATAGCCGGACTTGGTGTAATAGCGCCGGCCGTGGGGAAAATCGGAGTCCGCCATGGTTTGCAAATCAAGGAATGGCACCACTTTATTGTTCGCTGAGTCCGCGTTGCACAGCGAAAGCGCGTGCTCCACGTATTTGCGCCCCGCTTCAGGGGCGCCAGTCCAAACCAACGAAGTGCTGGCCGCCGGTCGCCCGCGCAGCTCGGCGGGCACTTTCCCGGTGTTCGGGGCCACGCGCAGATTGATGTTCCACTTCAAGTCGTGGGGAGCTTCGGGCATGAACTGGCGCCAACTTTCAAGCAGCCGGCGAATCTCGGCCTCGGGCGTCAGGCCTTCCGCCAGGACCACGGCGGTGAGCGGATGTAGTTTCACTTCAAACTCTGTCACCACGCCGAAATTGCCGCCTCCCCCGCGCAACGCCCAGAACAAGTCCGCATTCTCTGTGGCATTCGCTCGTACCAGCGAACTATCGGCGGTCACCAGGGTGAAGCCGGTAACGTTGTCGCAGGAGAGGCCGAACCGCCGCGTGAGCCAGCCTGTCCCACCTCCCAGGATCAGTCCGGCCGCGCCAGTATGGGAAACCACGCCGGAGGGAAACACCAGCCCGGCTTCTTGTGTCCCTGTATCAACGGATCCCAACAGGCAGCCTCCGGCGATCCGAGCCAGCCTAGCCCGGGGATCAACCGTGACCTGCCGCATTTTCGAGAGGTCAATCACCAGGCCACCGTCGCAAGTGCTGAAGCCCGCCAGGCTGTGCCCGCCACAACGGACCGCGGTGAGAATTCCGGTCGCTCGCGCGGCGCGGACGGCAGCCTGCACGTCACCCACATCGGCGCAGCGTGCGATCAGCCCCGGTGTGCGATCGAACATGCCGTTCCAAATCGCGCGTGCGTCTTCATAGCCGGAGTCGGCGGAGCGTAGCAGATCGCCTTTGAATTGGCGGCGAAGCGAAGAGTAGACACCTTCGCCGGCATTGGCCATTGTGGGTTCTCCTTAGTGTGCGAAACCTAAAACCTACCACGGAGACGCGGAGGCGCGGAGAAAAACAGAAGAATTTGCCGCAGATCAACGCAGATGTACGCAGATGGTGACGATGCATGTTTTGTGTTCACCTGGGTGGGAATTGCTTCTGGTCTTCTCAGCGTCTCCGCGCCTCCGCGTTGAGTTCCTGGCCTGGGCCTTTCTCCGTGCCTCAGTGTCGCCGTGGTAGGCGTTACCGCCTTCGCAGGTACACCACCGAAATTATCGCCAGGAAAACCGCAAACGCCGGGACTGACCATTTCAGCCCATCGACGAAAAACATTGTTACGGAGATGGCAAGAAGCAGTAGCATGCCTACCACCGTAAAGAACGGGTGCGCCCGCAGACGCATGGGCAGACTCATGAGCCGCTCCGGCGTGATTGCCTTGCGGAAACGCAGGTGCGAGTTCAGGATTACTAGCCACACAAACAGCATTCCCGCCACCGCAGTCCCATAGAGCATGAGGAAGATATTCATCAGGAAAGCATTCCTCGGCGCAAAGAAAGCCAGCAGGATGGCCGCGATGATCCCAGCCGTTGATGCCAGCAACGCGCGATGCGGCACTCCGTTGCCGCTTACCTTGCCCATCCAGGCCGGCGCGTAGCCTCCGCGACCAAGCGAGAAGAGCATTCGCGTGGAAAGATACAAGTTGGTGTTCACGCTGGAGAGAGCGGCCGTGAGCACCACAAAATTCATGATGGCGGCGGCAAAGGGAATATGCGCCACGGCAAACGCCGTCACAAACGGACTGCCGGAAAGCGCTGAGCCGCCCGCCTGGTTCCAGGGCACCAGCGCCACCATGATGGCGATCGCCAGCACGTAGAAAAGGATGAGCCGGTAAACGATGTTCCGCATCGCGCGCGGAATAGTGACTTCCGGACGCTCCGCTTCCCCCGCCGTCACAGCGATGATCTCCACTCCCATGTAACTAGTCACGGTGATGGTGAGCGAGAGCCATACGCCCTTCCATCCTGCCGGCAAAAAGCCGCCGTGCTGGGTGAGGTTGGCCAGGCCGATCGCGGGGCGCGACCCCACGCCGAAGATCAGCCCCAGTCCAACCACGATGAACGCC
>DASVFK010000054.1:0-2112 GCA_036380095.1 Candidatus Angelobacter sp.
GGAGAAGGCCGTCCAGGAACTCAAAAAGCTGGAAGCCATGCCGCCCATGTCGGCCGAGTCCACCGTCTCGCGCAATTATCTTGACTGGCTGCTGGCTGTTCCCTGGAAGAAGAAGTCCAAAGAGATCCGCAACATTGAGCACGCGGAAAAGATTCTCAACGAAGATCACTATGGTCTGGAAAAAATCAAGGACCGCATCCTTGAGTTCCTCGCCGTGCGCCAGTTGGTGAAGAACCCGAAAGGATCGATCCTCTGCTTCGTCGGCCCTCCGGGCGTGGGCAAGACCTCGCTCGGCATGTCGATCGCCCGCGCCACCGGCCGCAAGTTCGTGCGCATGTCGCTGGGCGGTGTGCGCGATGAAGCCGAAATCCGCGGGCATCGCCGCACCTACATCGGCGCCCTGCCTGGCCAGATCATCCAGATGATGAAAAAAGCCGGCACCAAGAACCCGGTGCTGATGCTGGACGAAATCGACAAGCTTGCTTCTGACTTCCGCGGCGATCCCGCTGCGGCGCTGCTCGAGGTCCTTGATCCGGAACAGAACTACATGTTCCAGGACCACTATCTGGACGTGGAGTACGATCTCTCACAAGTCTTCTTCGTGGCCACGGCCAACGTGCTGCACTCGATCCCGGCCGCCTTGCAGGACCGCATGGAAGTGCTCCGCCTGCACGGCTACACGGAACTCGAAAAAGTTGAAATTGCCCGCCAGTTTCTCGTCCGCAAGCAGCGCGATGCTGCGGGTCTTACGGAAAAACAGATCCAGTTCAATGAAGACGCCGTCCGCGAGATCATCCGCTCGTACACGCGCGAAGCCGGCGTGCGCAACCTGGAACGCGAAATCGGCAATGTCTGCCGCAAGGTGGCGCGCAGGGTCGTGAAGGAAGGCGCTGAGTACAACGTTATTCTCACCGGAGAAAACATCAACGAGTTTCTGGGCGTCACCAAGTTCCGTGACAGCCTGGCGCATGAAAAGAGCGAAATCGGGCTGGTCACCGGCCTGGCCTGGACCGAGGTCGGTGGTTCTATTCTCAGCACTGAAGTCGCGATTGTCGACGGCAAGGGCAAGCTCACCATTACCGGCCAACTCGGCGAGGTGATGCAGGAGTCCGCCCAGGCCGCCATGTCGTATGTCCGTTCGCGTGCCTCAAGGCTGGGTGTGCCCAAGGATTTTTACCGCAACGTGGACATTCACATCCATGTCCCGGAAGGCGCCATCCCCAAGGACGGGCCCTCCGCCGGGATCACCATGGCCACGGCCATTTCCAGCGCCCTGAGCAAGATTCCCGTGCGCCGCGAGGTCGCCATGACCGGCGAGATCACACTGCGTGGCAAGGTCCTGCCCATCGGCGGCCTGAAGGAAAAACTTCTCGCCGCTCTGCGCGCCGGCATCCGCGAAGCCATCATTCCCAAAGAGAATGAAAAAGACCTGCCGGAGGTCCCGGAGAACATCCGCAATGAGATGAAGGTCCATCTGGTGGAAAACATGGACCAGGTGCTGAAGGTGGCCCTGGAACATCCGCTGCCGGAAGTTCCGGAAGAGCCGGTGCAGCCAATTCCCGCAGTCCCCCCTGAAGGGATTTCTCGCGAACGTTACTTGTAACATTAGCGGCGAGGCCGGAGCCTGCTGAGCCGCTTGCCACGAGCGCTGAATGGCTTTCGCGCCTACCAGCACCTGGAGCGGCTTGGAGCGTAGCGACAGAGATAATAGCTCCGCAGAGAACATTTCTCGCGAACGCTATCTGTAACTGCTTTGCTTGATCTCCCAGCCCGCCTCAGGAGGCGGGCTTTTTCTCGCGTGCACGTTTGCTGGGAATGCTCGGCCACCGGACCCAGGAGCCTGCCAAAACTCAGCCGAACCTTGGCAATTCCCGCGATCCCACTTAGACTGGCCCCATGTCCCCCACGCTGGCCCAGTTGAACCAGGAGATTGCCGCTTGCACTCACTGTACGCGCCTGGTGGACTATTGCCGGAAGATCGGCCGGGAAAAACGGCGCGCTTACCTCGACTGGGAGTACTGGGCCAAGCCCGTTCCCGGGTTCGGTGATCCACGCGCGCGCGTGCTGATTTTGGGCCTTGCACCCGGGGCGCACGGTTCCAACCGCACGGGC
>DASVFK010000055.1:0-3063 GCA_036380095.1 Candidatus Angelobacter sp.
TCAAACTTCACGATCTCCGTCGACTCCGCGGGCGCAGGTTCATACTTCCACTTGCGCAAGGCTTCCATCACGGCCTGGATCAACAGCGGGCTTCCTCCCAGGACCTTGGTGTCGCGGATGTGTCCATCCGGGGCCACGAGCAACTGGACGCGGACGGTCCCCCGGATGTTCAGCCTCTTGGCCAGTTCAGGATACTCGGGCCGCACGCGCACCTTGATGCGGCGCCCGGATGCTTCCGGACCGGCAAGAGCGCAGACACCTGCTGCGGATGGCAGCAGGCACAGCAAGCACGCCAGGCACGCTAGGACCAGCCATCGCCGCAGCCGGAAGCGGCGTGGTCCATCCGAGCCTGCGCTTCGGATGATTTCCATCGACTCCTCAAAAATCCCTGTGGCACAACCCGCAAAGATTACCCTGTGGCACAATCCGCTGTTTCTCACCAACGATCGCCAGCGGAAGGGGAACGTTGCGGCGATATTAGTACCGCGCCGCAAACCAGGGCAGAGTACGAAGGTAATGGGAACCAACCTGAGAATGAGATTGCCAGGATCGCCGGGATTGCCAAAGATTGATGAAAAACCACCAATTCGCAGCAATCCGCGATAGGAATTCGCTTAAGTGCTAATTGCTCCCTGCCAACCGCTAATTGCTCGGAGCTACTCGCTGTTGCTGTCCTGCGACCAGCCTGCCACGCAGCAGCAAATAGCCGGCGGCGGCGATGAGCGCCAGCACCGCGGCGCTGGCCAGGAACAGCGGACGGATGCCGAGCGCGTGGGCCGCATATCCGGAGAGCAGCAGGCCCAGCACCTGGGAGAGCGCGATGAGCGAGAGAAAAGTGCTGCTGACGCGTCCAATCATGGCGGGTGGCGTTTCCTGCTGGGACATGGTCTGCGCCGGCACCAGCACGTACGAGATGGCAAAGCCCATGGTAAAGGTGGCGAGGGCCGCCATCGGGATGTTGTGGAACGCGCCCAGCAACGCGGCGCCTGCGCCCAGGCCGAGCAATCCGGCCGGAACCACGTTCGCGCGTGCTGCAGCCCTGGCTCCGTTGGCCTGTCCATTTGCCGCAGGGGAAGCCTGGCCCGCGCCTGAGTCGGCCTTTTGCTCGACGGCCGCGCCGCCGGACTGCGCTGCCCGATCCGCGGCCGCCCGTTGCCGGGAGAAGGTGCGTGTGAGCGCCTGCGAGCCCACGATCAGGCCGATGCCCACCATGGAGCTGATCAGCCCGAAGATGAACGGACCGGCGCGGAGTGAGTCGCGGATATAGATGGAGATCAGCGGGCTGAAGGAACTCATCACGAACATGGCCAGTGCCATGGCGATGAACACAAAGGCCAGCCCTGCGTGGGTAAAGATGAATTTGTTGCCCTCAAGGAAATCCTGGGTGAGCGTGGCCAGCGTTTTTTCCTGTTGCGCGCGCGGTGGGCGCACGATGGTCAGGGTGGAGATCATGGCCGCGGAAAAAATGAAGCTGAAAACGTCCAGCCAGAAGCACGCGCGCTCGCCCAGCGCGGTGATGAGCGCACCGGCAGCGAAAGGAGAAAAGAGCCGCACCAGGTAGAAAGCCTGCGTCATGGTGGCGTTCGCCGCCATCAGCCCTTCCATGGGCACTAGCGTGCGGATGGCGACGGACTGGGCCGGAGCAAAGAAGCTGGAAACGGCGCTGAGCAAGATGAAGATGATCGAAATCTGGCCCACGTCGGTCACGAAGACCAGCATCGTGATCAGGAAGGCGCGAATCAGGTCGCTCAGGATCATCACGCGCTTCACGTTCCAGTGGTCCACGAACACGCCGGCCGCGGGACTGATGATCGCCAGCGGCAGCACGTAAGCGATGGTGACGGTGGTGACCTGTACAGCGGTCCCGTGCAGCTTGAAGGTGATCAGGCTGATCACGCCGAACAGCGCCAGGAAGTCTCCGAAGATGCTGACGAATTGCGCCAGCCACATGGTGCGGAATGGGCGATGCTGCAGGATCGTCTTCTGCGTGTACATGGGGGAAGCCTGACTGGCCATGCCGTCCAGCTTACAACACGCGCCACAAAAAGGTGAAAACGGCCCCGATCGCACAACTTGAGAGCGGAGCTTTATTGGATTCCTTAATCGCTTAAAAGGCTAAGGAAGGACGTAACACTATGATTATAAATAAGTTACAAATATGAGTTTGTACAGAGTGTGCAAACAGGATTAAATTAATAGCAATCAGGAGCTAGAAAAGAAAGCACCCTCATTTATATGGACCCTTTTCCGGCAGCTTCCCTACTGCTGGTAGTGGCAACTGAAGCGGCGTTACGTCTCCGCCGCGAGTGGCTGGAACATGCCGGCTACAGAGTGAGCCCTGCCTGCAGTCTCAAAGATGTTGAACAGGCATGCCACGCGCAGGCCTTCGATGTAGTGTTGGTCGCCGATGCCGTAGAGCCCAGGATGAAAAAGGCCATCGGCTTGACCGTACGGCACTTCTTCCCGGACGCACCCATCCTGCAGATGGGACGAATCCGTCCCGACATCGACGGGGACTGTTTCGTCACCGGTGAAACGCGCGAGGCCCTGCTGCACTCGGTTTCCCGCATCCTGCGCCGCGATGACATTCGTCCCGCGGCGCTGTAAGCGCTAGTTGCCGCCCAGCTTGGCCGACTTCGTTCCAATCGCTTCACCGGAGAGCACCAGCTCCACGCGGCGGTTCTGCTGGCGGCCTTCCGCCGTGTCGTTGGAAGCCACGGGCTGCGTTTTGCCGTAACCGTGGGCCACGATCGTTTCCTGCGGAATACCCTGCTGGATCAGATAACCGCGCACGGCCTCCGCGCGACGCTGCGAAAGCTGCATGTTGTATTCCTCGCCGCCCACGCTGTCCGTGTGGCCTTCAACATCAAGGTGCAACCCTGGGTGCGCCAGCACGATGCCTGAAACCTTGGCCAGCCGCTCGCGCGCTCCGGGCAAGAGTTCAAAGCTTCCGGTCTTGAACAGCACGTCAGACATGTTGGCGATGAGGCCGCGGGCGGTGTCGCGCGTGGCCAGCACGGCGTTGAGCTGTTGTAGAAGCTGGGCGCGAAGATCGGCCTTTTC
>DASVFK010000056.1:0-3652 GCA_036380095.1 Candidatus Angelobacter sp.
GTCTTCAATGTAGCCACGGGCAACCGCTATTCCCTGAATCAGACTTACGAGATGCTTCAAGAGATTATCGGATTCTCCGGCAAGGCGGCCTATGGTCCGGCACGCGTGGGTGACGTGAAGCACTCGCTGGCTGATATCAGCCTGGCGCGCATCTATCTGAAATACGCGCCCTCCGTCAGTTTTGCCCAGGGGCTGCGGCGGACCGTGGAGTGGTACCGGGAGAAACCAAGTCCGGTGATGCTTGCCGGTGCAAGGGCTTAAGTTCCTCGTCCGATTGGAGCGCTGTCATCCTGAGCGAACACGAGCGAGCTTGCGAGTGAGAGTGAGTCGAAGTTGAGCCGTTTTGCAGGCGTCTAAGCCTGCAGGCGAAATCCTGACCCTGAGCCAGCCGAAGGGGAAGGAGCTGCCGAAGGACCCCGAGCGTGGTGGCACAGCCATGCGGACTCAAGGCGTTTCAACGACGAACCGTGATTGCACTCCTCTGATATTTCTCACTGCTCAGGTTTTTCGTCGAATCTAGCGTAAGTTCTATCGAACTCTTCTTTGAGCTTGCGATTGGGCGACTGCAGCCCGGCGATCACGTCGCGGGCCCATTCAAAGTATTCGCGCTTGCGCTGCGTGCTCCAATCGCGCGGCGGGCTGGCCAGGATGGCGCGCAGGTTGGAGATCTTGTCGGCCAGTTTCAAAGTCTGCGCGCGGGGGGATTTTTTGGGCGCGCTCTTCACCTGCAGAGCCTTGCGTGCCTCTTTGGGCAGGGACTTGTCGTCTGTCACTTCAAGCACAAGAGACGTGACATCCGGGCCGAATGTTTCTTCCAGTTCAGCCGCTGTCACGCCCACATCCTCCACACTATCGTGCAGGAACCCCGCCATCACCAGATTCACGTCGAGCACGGCACTGCTCGCGGCGATGAGTTCGGCCACCTCGATCAGGTGGTTGATGTAAGGTTCGGCTGCGTCGCCTTTGCGCTTCTGCCCGGCGTGCTTCTCGGCAGCGAAGCGGGCAGCCGCCAGAATGCGCTGGACGGGCGCCGCGGGAATCTCAAGATCAGTGCTCATGGCATGTTCCTTCGCTCACTGTAAAGTGCATCTTTCAGCCGCGTCGCTGCGCAGCCACGATCTTCGCCGTGGTGATCGCCTGGCCGACGTGGCGTTGCGTATGGTCGGCCACGTGGACCAGCAATCCGCCCACGGTAGTAGGCAGTTGTTTTTTGCCCACCAGGCGTTGCTCACCTAACTGTTGCTCAGAGAATGCGCGAACACGGCGCGCGCTTTTGCTGAGTGCTACCACCAGCTCTGCGAGGAGCTCATTCTTGGTGGCGCCGGGATCGAGTTCGCTTTTCATCAAAGCGATTTGCTCGGGAGAAAGCTGGCCGCCTTCAGCATAAGTCAGCAGGCGGTCGGCCGCGCGGCCGATGTGTCGCAGATGAAACGCCACAGGGGCTATGCCGGCGGGAGCAAAGTTCAGTTCGTCGTCATTCAGGCCGTCACACCACCGTTCCAGGTCTTCTCGGGCCAGTTCCAGTGCGTGGAGCACAGCCCGCTGCACCGGCGGAACCTCAGCGAGGGTTCCCCGGAGCCAGGGCTCGGGCAGGTCCGTCTTGATCGTCACTTTCACACTCCATTTAAGATAAGTAACAAAATGGAGCGGAAAAGACAAAACTCGGGTGTGGCGGCGTTGGTGCTGGCGGCCGGAATGTCGCGCCGGATGAAACCTGGCCCCGGCAAGCCAACACCGGCCTCGCCTGGAGCCGGGCCAAAACAACTGCTGCGTTTGGATGGAAAGCCCCTCTTGCAGCACACTTTGGAAAACGTCCGGCGCGCGCGAGTGGATGAGATCGTCCTGGTGCTAGGCTTTGCCGCCGATGCAGTGCGCCGGCAGGTTCCCACCGATGGAATCCGCGTGGTGATCAATCCAGAATACGAGCAGGGGATGGGCACGTCACTGCGCGCGGGCTTGCCTGAGCTGAGCGCCGGAGTGCGAGCGGCGTTTGTGGTGCTGGCCGATCAGCCGTTTGTCCGTCCGGAGACCTTGGACCGCATGATCGCCGTGCATCGCGAGACGAAGGCGGAGATCACCCTACCTTTATATAGAGGTTTCCGCGGCAATCCTGTGCTGCTGGACTGCAGGGTATTTCCCGAGCTGATGGGGCTCTCCGGCGACGTGGGTTGCCGGGCGATCTTCGGCAGCCACACCCAGGGCATTCACAAGGTCGATGTGAATGATCCGGGAATTCTGCTCGATATCGACAGCCTGGAGGATTTCGAGAGGTTGCAGCGGCCAGGGCTGTCGGCGGAGATTGCATCGCTCCCGGACCTGGAGAGCAGGGAAGCGATCGCCGCCGGCAGGCCGGAACTGGTGATCGTGGGGCATGATGCGGTGGCCCAGGCTCTCGGCCATCTCGGGCCCATGCTCGGTTTCTGCACTACCTATGTTGATCCGCTGCTTACGCTCAAAGATCTCCCCCAAGCCGATCGCGTGCTGCATGTGCTCGATTTTTCCAGGCTTCCCAAGGGAGAGCTCTATGTGGTTGTTGCCAGCCGCGGCCAATGCGATGAAGAAGCCGTGGAGCAGGCCTTGCTGAGCAACGCTGCTTACATCGGCTTGCTGGCCAACCGGAAACGAGCCGAGGAAGTGATGAACGCCCTGCGCAATCGCGGAGTTGCAGAAGCAAAGCTCGGCCAGGTCCGCGTACCGGCCGGTGTAGCCATCCATGCGGAGACGCCGGAAGAAATTGCCTTGAGCATCATGGCTGAAATTGTAGCGGTCCGCCGCAGCAAGACGAGCAAAGCCAAGGGAGGTCAGGACCAACGATGACGCGATACGGCAGAACAAGGCGCAGAGCAAGGCAAAGATTCGCTTGGATTTGTTCTCTGGGCGTTTTGTTGGTCTCGGGCGTTTCGCTCTGCGGCCAAACGAAGAAACTGGACCGATGGGTCCTGGATAACGCCCACATCGGTCCCGATTCGCCGTTGGAAATCCCTGCCGGCAGCACGTACAACGCGCGGGTTGAATATCCCAACCCTGATGGTCCAACCATGCAGCTGCCGGCAACGATCGTCTGGTCGATTGCACCCGCGGTCAAGGGAATCAACATTGATCGCGATTCGGGCAAGATCACGGTGGATGCTGGTGTGCCGAGCGGGACAACCGCTATCGTCCACGCCAACGTGAATAACGGCGTGCGCAAACTGACCGCCAAGGTTTTCGTGTACAGCGCAACGGAGAACCCGCTCGTAGGGCATTGGACGGTAACGTCAGCGTTGGGCTGCGGAGAGAACCAGCAGAGCTTGCCGTCAGAAGTTGCCGGCCGTCTTACCCGGCATTGGAGCTTTTATGCGGACCGGAAAGTGTGGATCGGCCAGCCCTCCGGCATCGCCGCCGGAGTGAAATTGAGTGGAACTTACGAGTTTGATCAAAGAACGCACACGCTGACCCTCACGCCAACGTGGCCCAAAGGCAAAGCGGCAGAAAAATGGAAGCTTGAATTGATGAGCAGAGAAGAAATAAAAGTAGCGTCAGGGCAGCCACAGGATGATAAGGGCCAAGTGTGCGGGTACGTGTTGTCGCGAAATAGCCCGATCAACTAGAGACTTCTTGCGCTCAATGAAAGTAGGCCTACCTGAAAATGTGTGGCACAGACACTCCTGTC
>DASVFK010000057.1:0-28495 GCA_036380095.1 Candidatus Angelobacter sp.
GTGGAAAGGATTCGCGGGCGCACCTCCTGAAGTCACAACCTACGAAAAGGCGGCCGCCTCGGCAGATATTCTCGTGCTGGCCGTAAAAGGCACGGTGGCAGAAGACGTGATCAAGGCCGTTGCCCCTCATGCTTCGGGAAAGACGATCATCGACGCAACCAACCCTATCGGCGATGCGCCGCCGGAAAAAAGCGTGCTCAAGTTCTTCACCACGCTGGACAACTCGCTAATGGAGCGGCTGCAAAAACTGGCGCCGCAAGCGCATCTGGTGAAGGCCTTCAGCAGCGTAGGTAACGCGCTCATGGTGAACCCGCAGCTTCCGGGCGGCCCGCCCAGCATGTTCATCTGCGGCAACAACGACGGCGCCAAGAAAGAAGTAAGCGCGATCCTGGATGCGTTTGGCTGGGCAACCGAAGACATGGGCGCGGCGGAAGCAGCCCGGGCCATCGAACCTTTGTGCATGCTGTGGTGCATCCCGGGCTTTTCCAGGAACGAGTGGAGCCACGCGTTCAAGCTGTTGCGGAAGTGAGATTGGATTTTGCAGAAACCTTGAGGACGTCGCTGCTTGAAGGTATCGAGCGTGCATCGTACCGGTTCTCAGGGCCCGTGAGGATTTGCCCAGAAACCAGCAAACCGTATCAGAAAAAACACGGCCTCGACAAAGGCCCAAGGACTGATAAACTGCTTCATCGAAATCATGGACTGCAGCCGGAAGAAACAGATGAAGTTTGAACAAGTCTCCCAGTGGAAGCTGTACGGCGGTCTGTTGGCCTTAATCTTTCTCACCGCCTCAAGCACGGCGTGCATAGCGGGCGATGACGTTCCGGGGCGCGATCCGAAGCAAGCGATCGACGCCGAATACACCAAGAAGATCCTGGAATACACCACGCAGCCGATGTTTGCCTCCCCGCTGGTGGATTACTTGCCTTCTTCAAAGACTGTTCCGACTCCCAAGGCGGTGCTGGGCGACGTTGCCGGCGCACCCGGCATTCTTCCGTACTCAACACAGGTCTATGAGTACATGCGCATGTTGGAGAAGGCCAGCCCACGCGTGAAGGTCTACTCCATTGGACGAACGGAAGAAGGCCGCGAAATGATCGCGGTGGCGGTCTCCTCGGAAGCTAACCTGGCTCATCTTGAAGAAAACCGCGCGCGGCTGGCCAAGCTGGCCGATCCCCGCACTATCAAGCTGGACGACACTGAGGCCGACCGCATCATCTCCGCCGCGGTTCCGGTTTACTACATCACCGGGACCATTCATTCGCCGGAAACCGGCGCGCCCACAGCGTTGATGGAACTGGCGTACCGGCTGGCGGTCGACGAGAGCGGCTACATCAAGGACATTCGCAACGGCATTATCACGCTCATCACGCCGATCGTGGAAGTCGACGGCCGCGACCGGATGGTGGACCTCTATCGCTGGCACCTGGCCCACCCCAAAGACTTTTACCCACCGCTGATGTATTGGGGCAAGTATGTGGCCCATGACAACAACCGCGACGCCATGGCTGTGAGCCTGAAGCTGACGCAGAACGTGCTGAGCACCTTCGTCGGCTGGAAGGCGCAGGTCCTGCACGATCTGCACGAATCGGTCCCGTATCTCTACGACAACACCGCGGGCGACGGACCATTCAACGCCTGGGTGGATCCCATCCTGACCAACGAATGGGAGATCCTGGGGTGGCGCGACGTCACCGATATGACGCGCCTCGGCATGCCCGGCGTTTTTACGCACGGGAATTTTGACACCTGGTCCCCGGGATACCTCATGTTCATCGCCGCCATGCACAACGGCATCAGCCGGCTCTATGAGACTTACGGCAATGGCGGCGCCGATACTCTGGAACGCCAACTCCGGCCGGAAGAGTACGGCCGCACCTGGTTTCGCCAGGACCCTCCGCTACCGAAGGCGATGTGGTCGCAACGCAATAACAATAACTATGAGCAGACCGGGCTTCTCGTTTCGTTGCACTACTTCGCAAAAGAGAAGGAATTCTTCCTGAAGAATTTCTATCTGAAAGCCAAGCGCTCCATCTCCAAGCCCATCAAGGAAGGCCCTGCTGCTTACGTGTTGCCGGCAGACGATTCGCGCCCGGGCGCGCAAGCCGCCGTTCTGGAGATCCTGCGCAAGCAGGGATGCGAGATTTCGCGATCGACCACGGCGTTTACGGTGAAGCTGCCGGCGAAGAAACCGGCCAAGCCCTCCGGCGCTCCTAATAAGGAAGCGAAGCCCGGCGAAACTCCGCTCTCCGCGGAGCAGCCAAAAGAAGCAGCTCCCATAACTACCGCAAAACCCGAAGCTGCACCGCAAGACGCAGGCGCGAAAGCTGAAGGCGCGAAAGATGTGAGCGCTAAAGACACGAGCGGCAAAGACGCTGGCGGCAAAGACAAGGCTGCGCCTCAGGCGACGACCGTCCAACTGCCCGCCGGCAGTTACATTGTGCGCATGGACCAGCCCTATTCGCGCGTGGCCGATGCATTGCTTGACCATCAGTACTGGAGTCCGAATGATCCGCAAAAGACTCCGTACGACGACACCGGCTGGACCTTTGGCGAGCTGTTCAACGTCCGCGTGCTGCGGGTGACAGACGCCAAGGTGCTGGAGACGCCGATGGAGCGCGTGAGCGAGGTGAAAGTTCATGGAGGCATCAGCGGCGGAAGCCCGGTCTTTGTGATCAACGCCAACGCCGATACCGCTCTGGCTACCCTTCGATATCGCTTGAAAGAGGCGTCGATTGAAGCCGCCGAAGAGCCGTTTGAGGCCGGAGGACGCAAGTTCGCGCGCGGGTCGTTCATCATCAGCAAAGTCGATACCGAAGCGCTGCGCCGGGAAGTAACAGACCTCGGCCTGCAGGCTGCCGGGCTGCCCAGCGCGCCGGCAGTCAAGTCTCATCCCTTGCGCGCCGCCCGTGTCGCCTTGCTGCACACCTGGCTGAGCACGCAGGGTGAAGGCTGGTGGCGTTTGGCGCTCGACCAAATGGAGATTCCATACAGCTACATCAGCACGCAGCAGGTGGCGCGAGAGGACGATCTCCGCTCCAAATACGATGTGATTCTCTTCCCCCCGACCGGCCGCGCTGACGCGATGGCGGTGATCAACGGCATGCCGATGAATTGGGGAAATGCGCTGCCGTGGAAGAACACGCCGGAGACCCCAAACCTGGGTAAGGAAGACTCGACCGACGATATCCGCCCCGGGTTGGGATGGAGCGGCGTGGAACATCTCCAGGAGTTTGTTCGGCGTGGCGGCGTCCTGGTGACGGTCATGAATACGGCAAGCCTTGCAGTCGACTTGCGCATGGCGCCCGGAATCACACTCGAGCCAGCGAAACAAATGAAGATCGTCGGCTCGGTGCTCAAGTCAGTGAACATCGATTCTGCCAGCCCGATTGCATACGGTTTCGGAGACAACTTGCCGGTTTACTGCGATAACGGTCCGATCTTCAATGTCTCGAATACTGCCGGCGGCCGCGGCGGCCCACGACGCCTGGGTTCCGAGCCTGGCCCGCGCCCCACGGGTCGCGGCGGTACGGAAGACCCCGACTTTACTCCTGGACGCCCGTTCACGGAAGCTCCCGAGGAGCCGCACGCCGAAGCCTGGGAGGCGCAGCCCCTGACCGACGAGCAGCGACGCAACAATCTCGCGGTGATTCCACCGGCCAGCCGCCCGCGAGTGATCTTCCGCTATGCCGACGCAAAAGAGCTGCTGATCTCCGGCCTGCTGGAAGGCGGCAACGAAATCGCACAGCACGCCGCAGTCATTGACGTGCCGGCAGGAAGCGGCCACGTCGTCTTGTTTTCCACGAATCCCATCTATCGCGCCGAGACCATAGGCAGCTATTCGTTGGTGCTCAACACCCTACTCAACTTCGACAGCTTGAGCGTGGGAAGAAAGCTCGCGGAAAAATAGGCTTCCATTGTGACCAGTCATATGGGTGACACGTCAATGCGGAAAGGTTGGTCCTCTCGTTGACATGTGATGAACATGAAACTATGCTTGTAACATGTCAAAGATGATTCAACTTCGTAACGTGCCCGACGCGTTACATCGCATCCTGAAGGCACGTGCCGCCATGGCCGGCATGTCGCTCTCAGATTATCTGTTGGCCGAGATTAGAGAGATTGCCGAACGGCCAACGCTGGCAGAGTTGCGTGAGCGACTGCACAAGCGCAAGCCGGTTTCAATTCAGATCGATACTGCTCGCATGGTGCGAGAAGAGCGAGAGGCACGGTGATCGTTCTGGATGCTTCCGCCGCGGTGGATTGGCTTCTTCAGACATCTGCGGGACAGAAAATCGAAAAGCGCATCTATTCTCGTAACGAATCTTTGCATGCTCCCCATCTCTTGGACCTCGAAGTCACCCAGGTTCTGCGGCGTCTGGTGCGCCAGGGAACGGCTTCCACGCGCCGCGCTGATGAGGCATTGCGCGATTTGCTGGATCTCCGGATTTCTCGCTATGCCCACTTTGTTCTGCTGCCGGAGATATGGCAGCGCCGTCACAACCTTTCTGCCTATGACGCTGCCTATGTCGTTCTTGCCGAAAAGCTAGGCGCTGCATTGATTACGCGTGACAGCCGGCTTGCCTCCGCCTCGGGCCATACGATGATCGAACTGTTCTAGTCCGTCTCTCTCGGCCCGGACGTGAGCGGGGTGACAACCGGAGCAGAGGGCGGTTCACCGTCTTGGCAGATCACCGTTTATGGCGTGCGCACTTCCACGATGCTGAGGTTGTACCTGTCCGTCGACGGCGCGGTGTCGTTGATCGTCACTGACGTTCCACTCAACGGTGTGGTGGCGCTCTGCATTTGGACCCAATAGGTGTCGCCTGTGGGTGTGAGGAACTGATGCACCAGCGTCTGCCCCGCACCCAGGGTGCGCGCAATGGGGTTATCGTAATCATTTCCGACGCCGAGCACCCACGAATTGCTTCGTGTGGTGACCAGCGAGGCGGTGGGTGCACCCCTGGCCGAGTTGCCAGTGCCGGTGGCGCCGATTGCGTTGGGCAGAGTGGCGCCCGAAGTTGTGTCCACGCCGGTGAAGCTCACGAGGGTGATGGAGGACACCACGCTCTGAGACACAGTCGCCGTCACGGTTACATTCGTGAGTGCCGTACTTGCGAACGCGGTCCAGATTTCCGCAGTGCCGCTCTGGACGTTGGTGCGCTGTACAAGCTTCCAGGTCAGCCCACCGCCGGCCACGCCGGTGACCGTGGTGTTGGTTCCGCTAATGAAATCCGTGGCAATGAACGCCAGCAGCAGTTCGTTGGTCGCCTTGGTGGAGAACGCCGGAGTAGCGATGGTGGTACTGGCCGTGCTGCCGTCTCTGGAAACATTCACGTCAATCGCCAGTCCCGTGCCGCCGCTCGCGGTCGCCGTGAAGTTCAAGGCGGAGACATTCGCGTTGTTCACGGTGGCCGGCTGGCTGGCCGGGCTGAAGGTGAAGCCCGACTTGGTGGGTGTAACCGTGTAGGCGCCGTTCGCCAGCCCAGCGAAGCTGTAATTCCCAGCAGCATCGGCGGTGGTGGATGCAGTTGCTGCGCCGCTCAACGCCACCGTGGCGCCTGCGCCGCCGGCGGAAACGTTCCCTGAAATGCTGAACGTCTGTGCAGTCGCGGTGAAGTTCACGGCGGAGACATTCGCGTTGTTCACGGTGGCCGTCTGGCTGGCTGGGCTGAAGGTGAAGCCCGGCTTGGTGGGCGTGACCGTGTAGGTGCCGTTCGCCAGCGCGGCGAAGCTGTAATTCCCTGAGCTGTCGGCGGTCGTGGATGCTGTTGCGGCGCCGCTCAACGCCACCGTGGCGCCTGCGCCGCCGGCGGAAACGTTCCCTGAAATGCTGAATCCCAGCGCTGTCGCCGTGAAGTTGATTGCGGTAACGTTGGCGCCGTTCACGGTTGTGGTCTGCGAGTTCGGCGTGAAACTGAATCCCGTTTTGCTGGGTGTGATGGTGTAGGTTCCGTTCACCAGCCCGCTGAAAGTGTAGTTGCCCGAACTGTCCGCGGTTGTCGTCGCGGAACCGGATCCGCTCAGGGTAAGCGTGGCGCCGCTAGCGCTCGCTGCGGGCGTGATCGTCCCGGAAATCGAAAAAACCGGAGTCGCGGTGAAATTCACGTTGGTAACATTCGCGGTTGTGATGCTCACCGCCTGGCTCGCAGGGCTGAATGCGAACCCGGCCTTGCCCGGGGTAACGGTGTATGAACCCGCTGGGAGACCGATAAAGGAGTAATTTCCGGAAGCGTCAGCACTCACGCTGAGCGACAGTGGGCCGGTCAACGCGATTGCCGCCCCAGCGCCGTTCGCGGAAGCGTTGCCGGAAATGCTGAACGTGCCCGCTACCGGCGGCCGCACCTCAACAATCGACAAGTTAAAGCTGTCAGTTGCCGGGGCCGTATCATTGATGGTCACGCTGGTACCGCTGGTGGGTGTGGGCGCGTTCCTGCGCTGCGACCACAAGGTGTCATCCGTCGTGGTGAAGAACTGGTCGATCAGCGTTTGGTTCGCGCCAAGTGTCCTGGCAATTGCGTGGCTGTAGTCGTTGCCAACTCCCAGCACCCAGGAGTTGTTGCGCGTCGTCGTCAGCGATGCCGTCGGGGCTCCATTTGCGGAACTCGCGCTTGCCGTATTCCCGATTGCGCCGGACCCGTTTGTACCCGAGGTGTCCACTCCTGCAAATGTCATGATGCTGATGGACGCTGCAGGGGCGGACTGCGAGAACGTGACCGTCGCCGTTACGTTCGTGAGAAGCGACGGGGCAAACGCCCGCCATATCTCGGCGGTGCCGCCTTGTGCGTTCGTCCGCAGAACAAGGGTCCAGGTGAGTCCGGCCCCGTTTACTCCGGTGACCGTCATGTTGGGCAGCGACGCGTCGCTCGAGATCAGTGCAAGCACCAGCTCATTCGCAGCCACTGTCGAAAAAGCGCCACTGGTGATGGTCGGCGACGTGGAGCCCTGGTGCGTGGAGACCGTAGCGTCAATGTTCACCGTCCCCGGAGCAGGCGGGAACACCGGGTTCACGGTCAGTGTGGCAGTGGCAGTGTTCACGAACCCCGCTGTGATCGTGACTTTCGTCGATATACCTACTGCGTTGGTCGTGATGGGGAAAGCCGCGCTGGTATTCCCCGCAGGCACCACCACCGAACTCGGCACCGAAGCAACCGCCGTGTTGCTGCTGCTCAGGCTAACGGTTACCCCGCCGGTTCCGGCGGGCGCACTGATGGTCACAGTACCCTGCGACGAGTTGCCTCCCAGCAATGTTGAAGGGTTCAGCGTGAGCGTGGAAACACCAAGAACGTTCACAGTAACCCCGGCTGAGGGAATCTCAAGGTTCGCGCTGTCATCCACCGCGCGGCTCAGAACTGAGAAGACACCCGCCTTGCTGGCGACCCAGGTGTACGACCAGCTCGTCGTGCCATTTACCGGGTGCCATGTCGCTCCACTGTCCACCGATATTTCAACACCGGCAACCAACCCTCCTCCAGTGTCGGCAGCAGTGCCGGTTGCCGTAAGCGTTGCCCCGACCTGAACAGATGTGCCATTCGCCGGAGAGGCAATGGTGGACGACGGAGCTATCGTATCTGTCGATTTGGTCGCGGGCAGCAGTCCGGCCTGCAGTGTGGCTGGCTGCACGCCCATATCCGCGAACAAATTGACCGTCGCCTGCCGCATATTCGCGTCGACGGTGCCCCCGCTCGATGAATCCAGGCCCCATGACCATTGCACTGTGCCGGCGCCAAACACCAGGGCGCCGCTGGGCGCGCGGTACGTGGACATTTTGTGCGTTGCAGTGCCGGCCCCGTAGACGCCACCGGCGTCAAGCAAGTAATCAACGGTCAGCGGGTAAGTCGCGCTGGAGAGGTCAAACAGGCCAGCGGGACGAAAGCCGTTGTCCTCTTCCACATCCCATTCATACCCCAGACTCGAAGCCGGGAGGGTCCAGGTCGCTCCGGCCGCCTGCGTCGATACGTTGGGGGCATTGCGCCAGAAACGCAGTTTGCCCATGGCAGCAGGGACTTTGATCGAGAGATTCGTATTGTCGGTACCGGGCCCATTCACGCGGAACAACTGACCGGTGAGGGCGTTTTCCGGCCGGCCTCCGTCCGCCGGTGGACTCTTCGCCGGATCACGCCAAGTGCCGGTCCAGGTAGGAGGGTCGAGCGGGTCCACTGCGGCCGTCGCCGCAGGATTTGAATTCGGACCAAGCGTCTCTTTGTAGCAAACCAGCGTTCGGAAAGGAGTGTTGGTTCCGTCAACGCTGTTTTCCCAGCGTGTCTTCCAGAAGAACTCGTTGCCGCTGAAAAACGCCAGGTTCACGCCCGAGTCGCGCGCCGCCTCGATGTTGGTCCGCTTTGGTCCTGACGCGTACTCGTCATGGCCCACGGACATGTACAGCTTATGATTTTTCAGCAGTGCGCCATTGCGGGCAGAATCGATACTGCTGACGTATGTGACGTCGTATCCGTTTGCTTCAAGCCATTGGATCATGGGATATTCCGCGTACATGATCCACGATTGGTTCTCGAGGTTCAGGGTGGTGAACGGACGGTTGTAGCTGACCTTGTTCGCGCGATTGGTCAGATCGAAGCCGGTGGCGCCGTAGAGACTGTGGCCGCCGTAAGGGTTGTAGGCCTGCCAGCTTTCGTCGGCAGTCTGAAAAACGATGTCCGATGTGCTCGCATCATTGCGAACCACAAAAACGATCTGGCTTGCGCCGCCGGTATCGGAGCGCACCAGCACAGCCAGGTAAACGCCGGAAACCGCGGTCGACGGCACCGCCCAGGATGCCGATACTCCCCATGTGCCACAGTCAAAAAGCCTTGTAGCCGCGTCGCTCACGCAGGCAGGCTGCGTTTGGGGCAGATGTGCCGACGGTGTGATGCTGGCGACTCTGCGGGCCCCGAGCCCGCCATAGTAGCCGATCCGGAAGATCCCGATGGTATAGGCCGTGGCTGTGGTGTTGATTTTGAAGTTGATGGTCTGCCCGGCGTTGACGCTCATGTCGGTGGCGAAGCCGAGAATCGTTTGATCGCCTGCTCCGCTGACCGACCACTGGGACGAAGGGCTCCCGGGCAGACAATTTTCAGCTTCTATCTGGTTCTGCGGGGAGGTGCAGGAGCTGAACGAGCGGCCACAAATCAGAGTGAGGAAACACAGGACGAGGACCAGTTTTCGAGCCATTGGATGCCTCTTATGGGGAGGAGATGAGGGGGCCCCGATCAAGCGCGAATCCGGCGTCTCTAGAGCAATTGCCTGGCCGTTCTGGCACGGACATGAGTGCGCGCGCTACTGCTCGGCCTGTACCGCTAAGCCATCAACGGGCAGTACGTTTACGTGGACTGAATGTGAACACAACCGCGCTGGCCCGACGGGTACCGGTGCTTTTACTGCAATTGATTGCATCCCGCAGGCAAGGCATTTCCTGGATTGGCGTTAGCAGCAGGGCCGATGGAAAAGGACGGAATTCTGGCGGAGGCGACAGTCTATTGCGAATCCTTCTCTGCAAGCGAATCCCTGCTAACAGCGAAGAATACAGGGATTTTCACCAAATTTGGGCTTCGCATCCAGGCTGGACCAACAGCTTTTTGTCACATTCAAATGGGTTTCACCCACACAAAGAGCAGCGATGAAGCTGAGGGTCGAACAGGGAATCAGATGGGCCATTTCAGGGAAGGAAACAGGGAGATCAGCTTAACTGGCTTCTCGGGCCGCATGCACCAGATCATCATTACCTATATGCTTTTTGGTTTCCCTGCGCCACAGGTCAATTAACAATGCATTTGTGCCGTGGCGCACCAAGTTCATATGCATGAAAATGTTTTATAAGATTTGCCCGGAAGTGCTGCAGGACGTCCAGCCTTCCGCTCTCGGCTGGCGTTACTGTGCAATTCACAACGCGCGCGCTTGGTCAATCATCTACCATTCTGCCCGATGGGCGCTGCGGGTGGTTTGGATTGAGGAAGTTCTCCGCATGAAATTCGTTAGGCATTGAACTTCCATGCCTGGTGCCTGTAGGCTGTCTGGGAAGTTGCCAATCTACAATGGAAAAAGAAAAACTGGACCAATTCAGCGCCAAGGTTTTCTCTGAGCAGTTGCATACCAGGTTCAAAGTACACGTGGACGCCCCGGGGCCGTTGGAGCTGGAGCTGGCGGAGGTGAACGAACACAAAACTTCGCCACAAATCGAGCTCTTTTCGTTGATTTTTCGCGGCCCGCTCACCCCTCGTCTGATGCAGCAGACCCACCAACTGGAACACGGCAAGCTGGGAACGTTCGACATCTTTCTCACCCCTGTCGGCCTGGATGGCAACGGCACTTTGTACGAAGCCGTGTTCCATCGCTTCAGCAAGCTGCAACCATGATCGAAACGGAAAGAGTCTGGCTTCGCCCGGCGGCAGAACCGGACGACCAATTTCTCCTGGAAGTGTACGCCGGCGCCAGAGCTGAGGAACTCGCTCGAGTTCCCTGGAGTCCGGAACAAAAGGCAGCGTTCCTGGCCATGCAGTTCGCAGCGCAGAAGCAGATTACGCCGCCCTGTAGGCAGGCGGCAGCCACGACATCATTTGCGTGGACAATGTTCCGGCAGGACGCCTCTACCTGGCCCGAACGGCGGAGGCATTTCACGTGGTTGACATCACCTTGCTGCCGCAATACCGGAACCAGGGTATAGGAAGTTTCCTGCTGCGTCGCACCATGCAGCAAGCGGCCATGAAGGCGATGCCGGTAACGATCTACGTGGAGACGTTCAATCTCTCACTGCGCCTTTTTGCCCGCCTCGGGTTTCAGAATGTCGAGGAGAAGGGGTTTCACTTCCTGATGAAGTGGGCCCCGCCGGGACAATAGCCGCAGATCCGCCAGTAATCGCGGGCAGCCCGGTTGCGGGCGCTATCACCACCGGAGAATGCTCAGGGGCCGCAAAGCGGTTGATCACCGCATTGTACTGGCCCGGGCGGCCTGCCTGGGGAACGATGAACAGCACAAATTCGCCCAGAGTGGCATGGAAAAAGGTGTATGTCCCCTGTTCCACGGAATCAGGCGACGTCCCTGAAAAAAGCAAGTTGAATCCTGCAGTCTCAACTGCCGAGGTTTTCGCGACCTTTTTATTGAGCACGGCAAAGGTCCCAGGATTCGCAGCGGGCGGGCCAGCCAGGTCGGTGACTGATAAGAGCCTGAGCCAGAACAGGCCAACGGCAGTTTGCACCTGGAAGGCGGAGCCAATGGCTGAAACGAATGACTGGCGGTCCAGGCTGCCGAGAGCGGCATAGGGGTCGGCATCGCGGGTACCGCCGGGGCCTGAATTGTGGACTGGCGGATTGTGGCCTTCGCCAGTGATGGAGTGACCTTGCCCCCATCCTTCCAGGGGACCGGTGACATATGTCGCTGCCGCCGCCAGGACCCCATGTTGCAGAAATATCCGTCGGGAAACTGCCACGTTCTCACCTCATGTGCACAAGAAACTCCTGGATCGTGCCGTGCGCCGGAATCCCATCCAAAGCACAATTCAAGAGCGTGCAGACGTTTGTATCAAACAACTGTCACAAAGGAAAGGTCACTATCGTTATGCAAACGAGTTTTCGTGAGCATGGCTCAAAGAACGTTCTCATTATGAGACCCAAGATCGAAGCCTTGCCTATATTGCCCTGAAGCGCCGCTCGCTCGTCTCCTGACTGCGGGAAGGGCACGATGGACCAAGCTCCGCAGCAAGCTGAAAAACACAGGATCCTGAAGGGAATCAGTTAATGAGCTTTTCTCCTTGACAAAGCCACCGCAGAGAAGCAGAGTACATTTTCCGTTTCACAAAACAAGCTGTTAGTTCAAACACGGCGAGCAGAAGAGTTCCTTAAACATTCTTCCGGGAAGGAATTCATGCTGCCGGCCCCCGCTACAAGGTCCCCTGGTTCGAGCCTGGAAGAAAAGCCACAAGGAGAGTCCCTCGTGATCAGCAAGCGTCTGCCTCACATCAAGTCCCTCGCAATTTTTACCGCTATTTTGGGCCTGGCCGTCTTTACCGCGATGGGAGCTGCGCAACTCCCGGCCGGCGCTGGCCCGAAAATCTGGCTGCAGGACAACCAGAATGTGCCGGTGACCCACGCGGGAACTCCTGGACTCCTTTCGGGGCAAGCGCAGCCGCTGGCGATGACCTCGGTTGACGTTGATGGAGACGGAATCCCGGATTTGTTGATTGGATACAGCACACCCGGCGGAGGCGTAATCTCCCTGCAGCGCGGCAATCTGGACGCTTTTGCGCCCCAGAGTGATGCCTCATTCCAGGCCATTGCCCACGGCCAGTTCCCCTCGCCTTTCTTGCCCGAAGCGCAGGCGTTCCTGGTCCCGGTCACACCCGATTTTCTTGCCGTGGGGAACTTCACCGGAAAGGGCCACCAGGACCTTGTAGTGGCAGCCCGCGGCGGCAACGCGCTTTATCTTTTGGCCGGCGACGGAAAAGGCAACTTCGGCGCCCCGGCAGCTTTTGATCTGGGAGGCACAGTCACCGCGCTGGCGGTCGGTAATCTGGGAGGCACACAGCAATATACCAACCTGATTCTCGGCCTTGTGGGACCGCGGAATACCTCGTCCGTTCGTCTCATGTCCGGCACCGAGCAAGGCTTGGTTATGCTCGCGAATTATCCCTTGGCTGCCCCGGCTTCAGCAGTTGACTTCGGCGACCTGGATGGCGACAACTTGCCTGATGCCGCAGTCCTCGCAGGTGGCCAGGTAAGCATTCTTCATGCGTCTTCGCTGCAGATGGAGACCCTCACGTTGCCGGTTTCAGCCAGCGGCATGGCCCTAGGCTCATTTATTCACGATCGTGACCCTCGGATGCAGATTGCGTTGCTGACCTCCGAGGGCGGTGTACACATCGCGGCCCACCAGAGTTTCGATGCACGCCCATTTACCGCGGATGAAATTCGCTTGATGCGGCAAGCAACGGTGACCGGACGGCCAAATCCTCTGGCCCCTACGCAAAAGTCGCTGAACGAGTCTTGGAAGATCGTGGAAAGCTTTGCCGCCACTGCTCCGTTTTCCAAGACCAGCGCAGCGCCCGTGCTTCTGCGCACTCGCGTATCCAGCAACGCCGCAGATGACGTAATGGTGCTGAATCCCTTGGCCGGGCAGATGGCGGTGATCTCACATTCCAACCTGCCGGATGGCGCAACCACATTCCTTCCCGGCGCAGTTTCCACGCGGCCTTACGCCGGCTTTCCCGTCGCGGCGGTCTCTGCTCGCGTAAACATTGACGGGCGTCCAGGAGTCATCGCCGCCCATCAAGGCCAGGTAGCTCCGGCCGTGATGATGCCTTTGCCTGACCCAACGTTCACGGTCAATACCACCGCGGATACCGTGTCCGCGGGCGCCTGCGCGGCGGCGACTCCAGGCCAGTGCAGCTTGCGCGAGGCCATTATTGAAGCCAATGCCGCCCCTGGCGTCGACACCATTATTGTGCCCGCCGGCACATACACGTTGACCCGCGCCAACGCCACCCCAACCACGGGCGAAAACGCGGCCTCCACCGGCGACCTGGATATTACCGATGGCGTCAACATCGTGGGCGCGGGCTCCGCTACCACCATTGTTCAGGCCGGAACCACCAACGCAAACGGAATCGACAAGGTCTTTTCTATCAATCCGCTCTTCAACAAGGCGTTTGATACCAGCATTTCCGGGCTGACGATTCGCTTTGGGCGCAACCAGACAAGTTTTGCTACCGATGGCTTTAGCGGAGGTTTTGATTGGGAAGCCAGCGGTACCGGCACCCTGCAAGTCACTGACGTGATCGTGACCGATAACTCCACGGCCGATGGCGACGGCGCCGGCATCACGCTCACGAACGCACCGGGAGGAGCTGGCAAAGCCACCATCATCAGCAGCGTCATCCAGAACAACACGGTGAATGAGGCTTCCACTGGTGGATCTGGTCTAGGCGGCGGTATCTTTGCCGGTACACACACCAGTTTCACGGTGACCAGCACCCAGATCCTCAACAATAAGGCGGTGCAGGCCACCGGACAGGGCGGTGGCGTCTACATTTTTGGCCCCAGCGGGGCAGGCGGGCAAACGCAATTTCATGCCGTCACCATCTCTGGCAATCAATCCACCCTGGATGGCGGCGGGATCCACACCGGCGCAGGCATCCTGATTGACCAGGGTTCGGTGATCAGCGGTAACTCGTCCGGCGCCGGCGCCGGCCTGTGGAGCAGCGTGACGGCTGAAACCACCACGGTCACCAAGTCCACCATCACCGGCAACACGGCCACCGGAAACGGCGGCGGCATTCGCGTGGACAACAGCACGCCCAACAACTTCGTGATGAACTTCAGCCGCATCGCCGGAAACGCGGCCGCTGCCGGCAGCGCGTTGAGCAATGGCACCGGAACGGTCACGGCGACCAACAACTGGTGGGGCACGAACACGCCCGCCGGCGTGATCACCGCAGGCGCTCCCGCGGTAACCTTTGATCCTTTTATTGTGCTCACGCACACGGCCAGCCCGGCAACTGTACACTTCGGAGCCAGCGCCACTTTAACCGCAGACTTTCTCCACGATAACCACGGAACGGCGATTGCCTTGAGCAATATCAGTGTGCTCTTGGGGCTCCCGATTACCTTCAATAATGCTGTGCATGGGACGATCTCAAACGCCCAAACCAGTATCCAGGCGAACGGCACGGCCACGGCAACGTTTACCACCAACGCCAGCGGCACAGCTTCTGCCGATGCCGTGGTGGACAACGGCACCGCGACTGCAACCATGACAGTCCCATCCCCGCCGGTGATCATCAAAGCCTTTGGCGCAGCCAGCATTCCCCTGAATGGCTCCACTTCACTGAGCTTCACCATTCAGAACAACAATACCTCCACCACTTTGAACTTCATCAGTTTCAGCGATACTCTGCCGGCTGGTTTGGTTATCTCCAGTCCGAGCGGACTGACGGGCACTTGCAACGGCTCTATTCAAGCAATCCCAGGGACGAACGCGGTCTCGCTGCAGCTCCAAACCCTGTCGGCCAGCAGTAGCTGCACCTTCTCAGTGAACGTTACCGGTACCACCGCAGGCACAAAGAACAACACCACCGGCAACGTAACATCGGTGGAAGGCGGACCCGGCGGTACGGCCTCAGCCAGCGTCAACGTGGTCGCGCCGCCTTCGATTGCCAAGGTGTTCAACCCGTCCTCGATCGCTCTGAATGCGACCACCTCGCTGACGTTCACCATCACCAACCCGGCGGCGAATGCCGTGGCCCTGACTGGAGTTGCATTTGCTGACACGTTGCCCACCGGGCTCACCGTGGCCAATGCGTCGGCTACGGTGTGCGGCGGGACTCTGACTACCACGGCGCCCACGGGCATTGCTCTTTCCGGCGCCACCATCGCCGTTAACAGCCAATGCCAATTCAGCGTAACGGTAACCGGCGCGGCTACGGGCAGCTTCACCAACACCACCGGCAACGTGACCTCCACCAACGGCGGTACGGGCAATACGGCCACCGCAAATCTGACCGTGGCTTCGGCGCCCAACATTGTCAAGACGTTCGGCGCACTCGCAATTCCATTGAACGGTACCACGTCGCTGAGCTTCGCCATCACCAACCCGAATACCGGTATTGCTCTCACCGGCCTCGCCTTTACTGACAGTCTGCCTGCCGGTCTGGTTGTGGCTCCCACGCCTGGGGTCAGCAACACTTGCGGTGGCACGGTCACTGCGACGGCAGGAGCCTCATCTGTCAGCCTCTCGGCGGGAACGCTGGCAGCGACTGCATCGTGCTCGGTTTCAGTCAACGTGCAAAGCACAACTTCCGGGGTCAAGAACAACAGCGTGACTGTATCGTCAACGGAAAGCGGAGCGGGCAATACTTCCACCGCCACCATCACGGTGACCTCGCCACCCGTCATCATCAAAGCGTTCGGCGCGGCGAGTATTCCGGTGAACGGTTCCACCAGCTTGAGCTTCACCATCCAGAACAACAACACCACAA
Source organism: Candidatus Angelobacter sp. (assembly GCA_036380095.1). Lineage (GTDB taxonomy): Bacteria > Acidobacteriota > Terriglobia > Terriglobales > Acidobacteriaceae > Angelobacter. The sequence continues at coordinate 15,965 of DASVFK010000057.1, forward strand.
CCACACTGACCGGGATGGCCTTCAGCGATACGCTGCCCGCGGGCCTGGTGGTCTCCACGCCCAACGGCTTGACCGGGACCTGCGGCGGCGGGACAATCACTGCCACGGCCGGCACAGGCACGATCAGCTTGTCAGGCGCGAGCCTGGCGGCCAGCTCGTCGTGCACCTTCTCAGTGAATGTGACCGGCACGACCGCGGGCACTAAGAACAACACCACAGGCAACGTGACTTCGGTTGAAGGCGGCACTGGCGGCACGGCTTCTGCCAGCCTGAATGTTGAAGGTCCGCCTTCGATTGCCAAGGCGTTCAATCCCACAGCCATTGCAACGAATGGAACTTCAGCCCTGACTCTGACCATCACCAACCCGGCAGCCAATCCGATTGCGCTGACTGGCGTGGCGGTAACAGACAACCTGCCCGCGGGGCTGGTGGTAGCCACACCGAACGGCCTGACCAACACTTGCGGCGGTACGGCAACGGCAACCGCCGGGTCGGGAACCATTTCGCTCACCGGTGGTGCAGTCGCAACCAGCAGCAGTTGCGCGGTTAGCGTCAACGTTACTGCGTCAGCCACAGGAAGCTACGTCAACACCACCGGAGCGGCTAGTTCAACCAACGGCGGTACTGGCAACACTGCCACGGCCACCCTGACGGTGCAGCCGGCTGATCTCGCCATCACCAAGACCCATTCGGGTACGTTTACGCGCGGACAAACGGGCGCAGTTTGGACCATCACGGTAAACAACATCGGAGCCGGACCCACGGTCGGCACAGTCAGCGTGGTGGATACGCTGCCCGCCATTGCCAACCCGCCTGTGCCCACGGCCATCAGCGGCACCGGCTGGACCTGCACTCTAGCAACTTTGACGTGCACGCTCCGCGATGCTCTGGCGCCGGGATCCAGCTATCCAGCGATCAGTCTCACTGTCAACATACCGATCAACATCCAAAATACCTTCACCAACACTGCCACGGTTTCCGGCGGCGGTGAGACCAACACGGGGAACGACACGGCGACTGATACCGTCACCTTGGGGCCGCCGATCATTATTACTCCCCACGGCCCTACAACACTGACGATCGCGGCCGGCAACTCAGGCACGATTGCTTTTGACGTGACGAACGCAGACCCAACACAGGGGTTCGTGGGCTTTACCTGTGCGGGATTGCCGGTTGGCGCCGCATGCAACTTCACTCCAGGCGGCGTCAGCGCTGGCGCCAGCCAGATGACAATGACCATCTCCACTTCCAGCCGGAAAAGCGCAGCGCTGTCGGGTTGGAACTTTAACTCGTGGCGGCCCGATCCTCTCTACACCATGCTCGTCCCGCTTCTTGGTCTGGCCGTCATGAGTTGGTGCGCAGGAACACGGCGGAAACTGGCGCTGCGCCGTGTGCTTGCCCTCGCTGGAATGGCGGCCTTGCTGGCCGTTGCCGGGTGCGGGGGAAGAGAGAATTCGCTGGCTACCCCGCCGGGAAATTACCAGATCACTGTAACCGCGATCTCGATGACCGCGCAGGCGAACACATCCATTACTTTGACGGTGCAGTAGCTCGGCGCCGCAGAGCTGAAGAAATGATAGGAGCGTAAAAACATGTCATCACCATTTATCGGTGAAATCCGGATGTTCGGGGGAAATTTTGCTCCCGCGGGTTGGGCGTTTTGCGATGGGTCGATCCTCCCCATAGCGCAGAACGATGCTTTGTTCACCCTGATTGGCACCACCTATGGCGGCGACGGACAAACAACGTTCGCCCTGCCCGACCTGCGCAGCCGAATTCCCATTCACCAGGGACCAGGGTTTACTCTGGCCCAGCAGGGCGGCGCGGAAACCGTCACCTTGACGGTGACACAGATTCCTGCACACTCACATGTTCCCCAGGCCGTTATTCCCTCCGGAAGCCAGGCTGGCCCCGGCAATGCCGCTTGGGCGCAATCGGCCCTGAATCAGTTTTCCACCAATGCGCCCACTACGGCCATGGCTCCGCAGGCGCTCAATCCGTCGGGCAGCTCGCAGCCGCACGACAACATGATGCCCTTTCAGGCCATCAACTTCATTCTTAGCCTGTTTGGCATCTTTCCCACGCAGGTCTGAGTTGTCTGCACTTTCGCGAACTGCAAGGAGATCAAAATGGCACAGCCGTTTATCGCTGAGATCAGAATTTTCAGCTTCAATTTTCCGCCCAAAGGCTGGGCATTCTGCAACGGGCAGTTGCTGCCCATCGCGCAAAACCAGGCGCTTTTTTCCATTCTCGGCACCACCTACGGCGGTGATGGCCGCGTAAATTTTGCGTTGCCCAACCTGCAGGGCCGTGCTCCCGTTCACACCGGCAACAGTATCGTTCTTGGGCAGGCCGGTGGTGAAACCGCTCACACGCTCAATATTTCCGAACTGCCTGCGCACAATCATGTGCCCATGGGCAGCTCCAGCGTGGGCAGCGCTGGACCCGGCGGCAATTTGTGGGCCACGGACAATACCGGATCGAATCCTTACAGCACCGCGGCGGTGAACACTGCCATGAATCCTGCCAGCGTCTTGCCGGCAGGAGGCAGTCAACCGCATGAGAACATGTCGCCGTATCTGGTGCTCAACTTCTGCATCGCGCTGCAAGGGATTTTCCCCAGCCAGAACTAGCAAAGAGGAGAAGAGATGGCAGATCAATTTGTAGCCGAGATCAGGATTTTTGCCGGGAACTTTGCGCCCACAGGCTGGGCTTTGTGCAACGGCCAGCTTTTGCCTATTAGCCAGAACACGGCGCTATTTTCCCTGCTGGGGACCACCTATGGCGGCGACGGCAAGTCGACCTTTGGCCTGCCCAACCTCCAGGGCTCGGCTCCCATGGCGGCCGGCCAGGGACCGGGACTCAGCCTCCGCGTCCTGGGAGAAACCGGAGGGGAACAGAACGTTACGCTGCTGGTGAGCGAAATGCCGGCGCACACCCACACGGCGCAGGCCGATGCCGGCGGCGGAGGCAATGCCGCTCCCACCAGCAATTCCTGGGGTGCAAGCGGCGGTCGCGGAAGGCCCGCGGCTCCTTACGCTCCCAGCTCAAACAGCAACGTGGCGATGAGCCCGGCCGGGACACCGATCGCCGGCATCAGTTCGCCCCACAACAACATGCAGCCGTATCTGGGATTGACGTTCATCATCGCTTTGCAGGGGATATTCCCGCCACGGACCTGAAGAAAAGCTCTTGAAGCCGGCGGCCACCAAGCCGTCGGCTTCCGTTAGCCCATCCGCGAGCCGCCGAGACAAAGGCGGCGCCCTAAAGCCGTCCTTGTCCGGGCGTTCGCTCCATATGCAGGTACAAATCATCTTCACCGGTCTGAACAAACCCCAGCCGCTCATACAGCCACCGCGCCCGGTTCGTCTTGAGCACACGCAGTTGCACCGCGACGCCATCCTTGTCACTCTGCTCCAGTAGGTCGCGGATAAGCCTGCCACCGATGCCGCGTCCGCGATGTTCCTTCAGTAACGCAATGTCCACCAGCACGTTGCAATCTTTCCCGCGCAATACCATGATGCGCCCGATCAGCCCGGCCTCGCACTCGACGATCCTGTGCTCGGCCCCTTCGTAAGCTGCCTGATACCAGCGCTGCTGCGCGTCGAACTGCATGCGCAAGAAGGCATCCTGCTGCTCCTGGTTCCAACCCCAGGCGGAAACTTCTTCCCGGCGCGTGCTGGCATAAAGCTGGAAGAGGAACTCCTGGTCTTGCGGCGTAGATGGCCGTAATAAGATGTGCATGTTCGCGGGAACCGCGGGTCCGCAGGAATTCTAACTTAGCTCCCAAGACAATCAGGGACGGCTTATAGAGCAGCCGCTTACTTCCGCTCTTCGATGATTTCAGCGCGGACGAGTCTATCAAGAAGATGAAAGTCGCGGTCGAGATACCCGTTGCCTTCCTCGAACAGCTTTCCTTGATGTCCCGCACGCATGCCGCCGCCCGAAGTTTCGCCGTAGCCTGCGTACAGCTTGTCGATGACGCTCATGCCTTCTACGACCTTGCCGAATGGCGCGAAGCCCACCGCATCGAGGCGCGTTTGATCGCCCGTGTTGATGTAAATCTGCGTCGTACGAGCGTCTGAGCCGGTCATAGCAAACGCGAACGTCCCTCGCACGTTGCTGTCCTTTACGGGATCATCGGGGAACCGTTCGTTCTGCCAAATCTTCGCAATCGCGGGATCGCCCGCAATGCCGAATTGTGCGAATCGGCCGGAAATCACGCGGAAGAACCGCGAATTATCGTAGAAACCCACTTGGACAAGATGGTAGAAGCGATCGGCGCCGCGTGGCGCGAGCGCCCGAGTAACACCGAGCAGGATGGTGCCCTTTGTGGTTTCAATGCGCACACGGTACATACTCGGTGCAGGTTGCGACCACAGGGAGTCGTTCGGATCATGCAACGCGCGAGAACGCTCCTCGGGTGCGACCGCCTGCGGAGCCGCTGCAAGCAGCGTCGTAAACGCAATGAAAAGCGACAAAAAGACAAATCGAGCCATATCCAGATGCACACCCGCTCTCGGCTCTCTGCCGATGGCCGTCTCAGTTCGCGAGCAGCGGGCCATCTTATCGTAGTGGGGCTCCCACGCGACGATCAAACTCAAAGAGGCCGCTAGTGTCGCGACAAGACTCAAGGGCTCAGCAAAGGATTGATTTGTTCAACCCAGAAGTTGGAGAGGCTCGCAGCAGACCTCCCACTTTGATCCAAGATCCAAGCTACCTTCTGGATCGCCGACCATTCGGAAGTGATAGCGATAAGGGCGTTTCACAGGACCAATGTCCGATGCCGGCTCAAATCCTTGCTCGATGAGCGCGTTGGCCTCAAGCCGGCAGCTGAGCCAAGGGTCATTTATCGGGTAAGGCGACGATTCGGCCAGGTGACGAGAGCGCGATTGAACTAAGCCTCCGCAGCCACCCCTGGCTGGGGTTGCAGGGGTGGACCTGCGTTTGCTTTGCGTTCATTATCTCGCATGACGATCATCCAAGCTTCAGCTTCTTATTTCGCCTGTGTCAGCCCCGCAACAACTGCAGCAAGTTTATCGAGTATCTCGTTCCAGCCCTCTAATTGTCCGCTATTTTTCGCGCTCTCCATGGGCTCATTTCCAATGAAGGTGAGTTTCGTCTGGCCGTTCCCTAGATCCTCAAAGATGGTCACGTCGTACGCACCCTCTATGGCCTCATGTTCTATTCCTAGCTGCGCAGGATCAATCTTGTTCCCCTGGGAGTCGGAAAAGTACATCAAGGAAACGATCTTCTCGTGCGGAACAATCTCGTGGTATTCAACCGCATTCCAGAACTCCTGCCCATCCGGCGCTCTCATGCAGCAGAGGAATTTTCCTCCCACGCGAAAATCCATCTTGCAAACAGGCGCAGTAAAACCCTTCGGCCCCCACCACTGCATCACATATTTCGGGTCTGTCCACGCCTTCCAAACCAATTCGCGTGGGGCATCAAAAACTCTTGTGACAACCATCCGCTCTGTCTCATTCAACGTGCTTTTTGCCATGTCCAACCTCCGCTTTCTTCATTTGCTTCACAACTGCATCCAGCCTGTCGAAACTCTCTTCCCAGAATCGGCGATAGCCAATCGCCCAGTCGCTGATTGTCTTTATCGCCTCCGGCCTAAGCGTGCAAATACTCTCTCGTCCACGCTTCGTCTTGATCACAATCCGCGCACGCACCAGGTAGGCAATATGTTTTGAAATCATCTGCTGCGAGAGTGCAAACGGTTTCGTCAATCCATGCACAGAGGCAGGCCCACGTGTAAGCCGTTCGATCATTGCCCGACGGGTTGGATCAGACAAAGCCGCAAATGCTGTACCAAGACTATCCACAACCATATGGTAGTGGATTTTCAATCGATGTCAAGTGTGAATTTTGCGATTCCTGAACCCTGACTCATTCACCTGACGATGAAAGTGCGCACCCCAACCTGCGCAGGAGCGCGAGCCGCCACGGTTACGGCGCCGGCATCAGATGCCGGAGGGAATGCGGATTGCCTCTGGAGGCTGATCATTAGTTTTTCGCTAAATGGCTGGAAATTGGCTGGATCTGCGGTTCCCGGAGAGAGTTCTCTGCGCTCGAGACTGTCTGGCGGAGAGGGGGATTCGAATTACCGCTCCGTATTGATTCGATGGAAGTTGTTGAAAACGCGAAACGCATAAAACGCAGGATACTCCAGAAAAGCGGTTTCCACACACGCAATACACACGCAGGGTTTGAGTTATCCACCCGATGAAAACTGTCGTTTATACGTTGCGACATGCTCTGGAAAAAGCTCCTCATACAGCGGATAAGGAACTCCTTGGATATGAACCTCGATAGCTCCGCAATCGGCGTCACCAGAATAATCAACAATAAATACACCACCTTGCGCTGGAATAACATCACCGCCAAAAAGGTGCACTGTAAGAGTGAGGTGCTCTTGGGAGGGCACGTCTCCAGAATGGGGATCAATGCGGCAAGATTCTTTTACAGAAGAGTAGCTTGGCAATGGCAGAAAGCGACCTCCGGCACAGCCCATCGGCAGATCGCCGCCTTCGAGTTCTGAATAACCTATGATCGTCGACCCTGAGTGAATCTCAAAACGGCTCATTGGTTCAATCCAACTCATCGCTGGGGATAACCAGCCCTCGTAATTTCCTGCCAGCGTGCTTTGATTATACAAAGGTCGCAGTTACAGGCTGTGGTAGTAGATAAGCCCTCGCCTGTAACGGGGCTTATCTATTTAAAGAAATAAAAAATCTGCAAACCACAAATACGTCGGCGCAGTTGGGCAAGAAGGCGGAGCTTCTGACTTATCACGAGTTAAAAGCCATGGCTCAGAAGATCGTCGTCGGGTCAACGGGACACGGAAATATCAAGGGGTTGTTCGAGAGATTCATGAATAAGCTCGGCTGGTATCGCCAGAGTGAGTGGTATCTGATAGATTCGTCGAAATTCATGCGATGGCCGATTTACGACCGCGAAGAGGCAACCCTTTAGAATCCACACCCATAAGAAAATTGGGCCCAAAAACACACGTATAGCACACACGCTTTCGCCCCTCAGGCGAAAAAGTTGCGCGTAACAGATTGATAACTGATGCTTTAGGGGAATCTCTAACTGGCGGAGAGGGGGGGATTCGAACCCCCGATAGAGGTGTTAGCCCCTATAACGGTTTAGCAAACCGCCGCCTTCAGCCACTCGGCCACCTCTCCGTGAGGGTTGCGGCTGCAGTCATTGTATCAGCTTTTTCATGCGCGCCTTTTGCCGGCCGTTCCGTGTGATGCGCTGGTGAGTGATTGCGCGAAATCCATTGCCATAATGGCGAGCGACTGTCAGGCGGCGTCAGCTGAGGGCAGGAATTCCTTCCACGTGAGCGAGGGGACCGTCTCGCCGGCAACTGCTTGGCGCGACGAAACCTGCTGGATCGCCTCTGTACGTGCGGCCACTACGTCTCGCACCGTGCGTCCCAGCAGCAGCGCGCAATCTTTGACCGAGTAACCTTCCAGCACCGCCATGATGAACACAAAGCGCTGAAACGAAGCCAGAGCGACCACGGCTTGCACCAGCGAGCCGTGCTCGCCAGAAACCGAATCGTGCTCCAATGTCGCCGGCCTGGGGTCTTCCGGCGCCGGCGCCATCATGCGAATGGCCCGCTTCACGATCGCCCGCTTGCTCCAGGAGCGCGCCCACTCGCGAAACACAGGATTGCCCTTGATGGCGTCATCCAGTCCGGCCACAAAGCACTGCTCCGCCTTCGCCTGGTCTGCTGTGAGCAGAAAGGCCAACAGATGCAGGCCTGCCATGTCCTGGGTAAAGATCTGCCGAAAGTCGCGGCAGGTAGCGTATTCGGTGCGGTGTTTTTGCTTCTTGCTTCCCTGGGCAAGCATTTCCCTGCTCCGTTCTGCTTCTAAATACGTATAGACGCTCAACGGCGGATTTGGATTCTTTCCTTATTGGTGAGATTCATGAACCTGGGACTTGGTTACAAAGTTCCTTGGTTACAGATTCCGGGGACGCACGGGCCCCGAAGAGGCCGCCCGTCGCGCAGCTCAACTCGTGCGGCTACGCGCGACTTTCCTTAAAGCGCACGTACCCGACGCCAAGCAGCAGGACCAGCAGCACCAGCGGCGTGATGGCGTGTGCGGTTTCCTGGTGCGTGACATGGGTATAAATCGCGCCCACCATGATGATGCTCAGCCCTGCCGCTGCAAGCGCCGCCAAGCGCGGTATCAGCAGCCCGATCCCGCCCAACACTTCGCACGCGCCGATGAACGTGGCAAACCATGCCGCGTAGCCGTATTTGACGAACATGGGTTTGGCCATACCGGGCATCAACAGCTTTGGACCGCCTGAAGCAAAGATGAACATGGCTGCCAGCAGCGCACTCACGATCCACAGAGCGATTTTCATACCCTTTGACATGGTTCCTCCAGGGAGGGTTGATTGTACGGCATGGGCTGGAACATGGCTCTTGAAAATCTCACCACAGATGACACGGATGCCACTGATTGGTAATTGAGTAATTTGGTAATTGGGCAATTGAACCGAGCAGCGTTTGATGGCTCGATGAACCGATGTACCGAAGTTCCGATTCCAATCAGCCCATCAGTGTGATCAGTGGTAAGGTTTCGGTCCGGGCATCATGCTCCCGCTTTCGCGCCTCCGTGGTAGATTTAAAGATTCATGTCTGCCCCGAACTCACGATTTGTCCGTGCCTGCCGCTGCGAACCCGTGGATGTGACGCCCATCTGGCTGATGCGCCAGGCGGGGCGCTACATGGGGGAATATCGCGCAGTGCGCAAGAAGCATTCGATCCTGGAAATCTGCAAGACGCCGGAGATCGCCGCGGAAGTGACCATCACCGCGGCGGAGAAACTGGACGTGGACGCGGCCATCATCTTCGCCGACCTGCTCTTGCCTCTGGAAGTGATGGGGCTGCCGTTCCGCTTTGCCGCCGGCGAAGGCCCGGTGATTGAAAGCCCGGTGCGTACCGCGGCCGATGTGGAGAAGCTCGAGACGCATCGCGCGGCCGAATTGGGCTACGTGGCCGAATCGGTGGGCAAGGTGGTCAAGCATTTTGGGGAGAAGCTGCCGGTCATCGGCTTTTGCGGCGCGCCGTTTACGCTGGCCAGCTACATGATCGAGGGCGGCGGCTCGCGCAATTACATCCACACCAAAAAGATGATGTACACGCAGCCTGCAGCGTGGCAGGCGCTCATGCGAAAACTGGTAGACGTGCTTGCACCCTACGCTGCGGAGCAGGTCTCAGCCGGCGCAGACGCGCTGCAGATCTTCGATAGCTGGGTGGGCTGCCTCAGCGTGGAAGACTATCGCCAGCATGTGCTTCCCTTCGCGACGGACCTGGTGCAGCGTCTGCAGAAATCGAATGTCCCGATCATCTATTTTGGGACCGACTCTGCCACGCTGCTGCCTTCGATGAAAGAGACCGGCGCGGAGGTCATCGGAGTGGACTGGCGCTTTCCGCTGGACAAGGCGTGGGCCAGCCTGGACCACCGGGGCGCGGTGCAAGGCAATCTTGATCCCGTGCTGCTGTTTGCGGACCAGAAAGAATTGCGCCGGCGCACGGAAAAGGTGCTGCGGCAGGCGGGCGGGCGCCCTGGGCATATCTTTAATCTGGGGCACGGCATTTTGCCCGAGACCCCGGTGGAAAACGTGCGCGCGCTGGTGGAATTTGTTAGAGAATTAAGTGGCAGGTTTTCCACCGCTGGAGTTACGCGATGACTCAGCCCAACACGGCCGTTTTGCTGCTGGCGCACGGCAGTCCGGGATCGCCGGACGACGTGCCGGAGTTCATGAGGTACATTACCGGGGGCCGTCCCGTGCCTGACGCGGTGATTGAAGAAGTCCGCCACCGCTATTCCCTGATCGGGAGATCACCGCTCACCGAAATCTCGAAAGCGCAGGCGGAGGGCGTGCAACGCGAGCTTGGGCTGCCGGTGTACCTGGGAATGCGCAACTGGCGGCCATTCATCGCCGACGCGGTACGCGAAATGATGGCCGCCGGCGTGGAGCAGGTGCTGGCCATCTGCCTGGCGCCGCAGAATTCCTCCACCAGCACCGGCCTGTATCGCAAAGCGCTCATGGCGGAGATGAAGCCGGAAATCGTCGTCCAGTTTGTGGAGGAATGGCACGATCATCCTTTGCTGGTGCAAGCGTTTGCGGAAAAGCTGGAGCCGGCGTGGCTGCGAGCCGGTGAAGAACTGGGCGCGCCGGCGCCGGTGATCTTTACCGCGCACAGCGTTCCCATGCGCACCATTCAAGCAGGCGACCCCTATGAGCAGCAGGCCAAAGAGACGGCGCTGCTGGTGGGGGAAAAAGTTCCCGGCCTTGCGCCTGAGTTGCGGCACTTTGCCTTCCAGAGCCAGGGCATGTCCGGAGGCCCGTGGCTGGGCCCCACGGTGGAAAGCAAGATCCTGGACCTGAAGAAGCAGGGACACAAGGGCGTGGTGATCGCGCCGATTGGTTTTGTGTGCGACCACGTGGAGATCCTGTACGACATCGATATCGGCTTTCGCCAGTTTGCCACGGAACAGGGGATGAAGATGTGGCGCCCTGAGTCGCTGAACGCTTCGCCTACGTTTGTCGCCGCGCTGGCGCAACTGGCGTCGTCGCGGCTGGGTGTGGCCTCGCGGGCATGAAGCGTATCGCCATCATCGGAGGCGGCATAGCCGGCCTGAGCGCGGCCTTCTACCTGGAGCGCGCGCGCCGTGGCGGGGCAGCTATCGAGTGGGCCCTCTTCGAAAAATCCGAACGCCTGGGCGGCGTGATCAAGACCGAGAGGCGCGATGGATTCGTCCTGGAAGCGGGGCCGGATTCCTTCCTGACGATCAAGCCGGATGGCGCGCAGTTTTGCCGCGACCTTGGCATTGCGGGGCAACTGATCAGCTCGAACGATGCCGAACGCAAGACCTACATCGTGGTCAAGGGGCGGCTCGTCCCTATCCCCGAAGGGCTGGAATTCATGGTGCCGACGCGCGTGTTGCCCATGGCCACCACGCCCTTGTTTTCCTGGAGCACCAAGCTGCGCATGGCCCGGGAGTGGTTCTCCGGCGGCGGCAACCAGAACCATGATGAGTCAGTGGCTGAATTCGTGCGCCGCCACTTCGGCCAGGAGATGGTGGACCGCGTGGCTGAGCCGCTGCTGGCCGGCGTCTACGGCGGCAACGCCGACAAGATGAGCGTGCGCGCCGTGTTGCCACGCTTTGCTGAGATGGAACGCGAGTCTGGCAGTCTAGTGCGGGCGACTTTGAAAGCGCGGCGGGCCAGAAAAAGATCAAGCTCGGCGCCGCAACCGCTGTTCACGTCGCTGAAGAATGGAATGCAAGAGATGGTGGATGGCGCGGTGGCTGTCCTGCCGCCTGAGCGCTTGCGGCTGGAAAAAGCGGTGAACAGCGTGCGCCCCGTGAACGATGACTGGCAAATCGAGAGCGGGGGCAGGATGGAAAAGTTCCAGGCTGTAGTGCTGGCTGCGCCCGCCGTGGCCACCGCCGCGCTGATGCGCCAGATTCATCCCGGCCTGATTGAAGGAATGGGCCGGATTTCCTACAGCTCTTCCGCAGCTGTACTGCTGGCCTATGACAAAGCAGCGCTGCCGCCGGGGCACGGCTTCCTGGTTCCGCGAACGGAAGGCCGCAAGCTGCTGGCTTGCACTTTTGTACACAAGAAATTTCCGCATCGCGCGCCTGCGGGCGCGGCGCTGCTGCGCTGCTTCATCTCCAGCTCACGCGTGCCTGACCTGATGGGCTACACGGACGACGCGCTGCTCGCTGCCGCCCGCAAGGAGATTGAGAACATTCTCGGCCTTGCCGCGGAGCCACTCATGTCTCGGGTCTTTCGCTGGGACTGCGCCCTGCCGCAATACGAAACCGGACATCTGGAGCGCGTGGCCGAAATGGAAAAGATCCTGGCGGAGATGCCGGGACTGTACATCGCCGGGAATTCGTTGTACGGGATCGGGATTCCCGATTGCATCAAGTCTGGGAAGGCGGCGGCGGAGAAGCTCCTCTCCTAGTGGGCGCTGTGGGGAGCCTTCATGGTCGCTTCTTCGCGTTCAATGCTGCCTGCGTTTTCTTGGGCAGCTTCTGCAGCACAAGCTGATAGGAATTGCGGATGCACTCCTTAATTTCCGCCTGCCGCAGCGCATTCATCTCCGTCATGGCTACCCAATGGTTGCGCGCCATGTAAGGCGCAGGGATAATGCCTTCAACTTCCACCAGTTCGGCGAACTTCTCCGGAGTGCACTTGAATGCGATCTTGCTTGGGCCGTTTCCCGGCTCAAGATTGGCAATGCAGAAGATCTTGCCGGCGATGCGAAACAACAAGTTGTGCTCCCACTGCACGTCTTCCGTGGCGTGCGGCAGCGCGCGGCAAAATTCGCGTACCCAGTCGATGTAGGTGAGCATGCCCGAAAGCATAGCTGCTCCACAAGTCACAGTAAACAGCCTGGTGAACTCGATGGATGGTCGACTGACAGGAGATGCCTGGATTCAACCCACCTGCACGGCCAGCATGGAGATCGATCCG
>DASVFK010000058.1:0-7754 GCA_036380095.1 Candidatus Angelobacter sp.
GGCCAGCCCCAGCACAACAAGCCGCTTTACGATGGCACGATCTTCCATCGCGTGATTCCCAACTTCATGGTCCAGGGTGGCGACCCGCTGGGCCAGGGCATCGGCGGCCCGGGCTACAAGTTTGAAGACGAGTTCGATCCCAGCCTCTCGTTTGACCGTCCTGGGCTGCTGGCTATGGCCAATTCCGGCCCCAACACCAACGGATCGCAGTTCTTTATCACCGATGTGCCCACACCATGGCTCACGGGCAGGCATACCATCTTTGGGGCTTGCAATGAGAGCGCACAAGCCGTGGTGAAGAAGATTGAAGCCATGCCCTGCCAGGGCAACGCCACTTGCGATCCGCGCAACAGCCGGCAGATGAACCCGGTAAAGATCACGCACATTGAGATCATCGGCATGCCGGGAGCAGAACCCGCCGCTGCGGGGCCGGCACCTGCGGCTTCGCCCAAGAAATCGCCAAAAAAATAGTCGAGAAAGGATTCTTCTATGGCACGCCAGCCCGGCACGTACGCAATTTTTGACACCACGGAAGGCAAGGTAGTTTGCCGTCTGTTCGAGAAAGAAGCGCCCATCACCACCAAGAACTTCATGGACCTGGCCGAGGGTAAGCGCTCGTGGAAAGATTCGGTCAGCGGCAAGGGCGGCGATGGGCCACTCTACAGCGGCACCATCTTTCATCGTGTGATCCCGGACTTCATGATCCAGGGCGGCGACCCCAGCGGCACCGGCATGGGCGGCCCAGGATACAAGTTCCAGGATGAAACCAAGGGCTCGCCGCACAAGTTTGACAAACCGGGGAAGCTGGCCATGGCCAACGCCGGCCCCAATACCAACGGCAGCCAGTTCTTTATTACCGTAGCAGCTACGCCATGGCTCACCGGTAACCACACGATTTTCGGTGAAGTGGTGGAAGGCCAGGACGTGGCGGACAAGATCTCCAAGGTGAAGCGTGGCCCGCAAGATAAACCGGCGACGCCGGTGGTCTTGCAATCGATCACCATCGAGCGCGTGGCCTGAGGAGTGCGGCTGCATTGGACCTGCTGAAGATCGCCGTATTTGTGGCGGCATTTGTGCTACTGGTGGTGATTGGCCGGATTCTTTCCGCCCGCGCGGAGAGATATCCAGCTCCACCTCAGGGGCCTGCGCAGCCGGACGGAACGGCGGGCGCGCGCGACTTCATTGTCCATCAAGGCGGCCGGCGTCCGGCCATGACCGGCCAGGAGTTGGGCTTTCCCATAGCCATCCCGCCGGTCAAGCGCGACGAATTCGGGAAGTACAACCGTCCCTACTTCAAGAATTACTACTTCCGCAAGACCGATCTCCAAACCGGCCCGCCCGACCCTGCCTGCTTCTGCGATGAGTTTTTCCTGCATGCGCAAGATCCCGAGAGCCACAGCGATGACTTTTTTTTGCGCGCGCAATTTCCCGAGAGCCAATATGTATGGAGTTACAAATACCTCGTGGCGACTCCTGCTGGGCTGGAGCAGGTGATGAATGAGGAAAGATACGCTTCCCTGTTTTTTGATGGCCCGGTGGTCGTGGTCCCGCGATGGGACCTGGCGGTGATCCTGAGCACGGTGGTGGAAGAGATCATGAAGAGCTATGGCAAGCCGGATTCCGAGGAAAGCGCAGAAAATGTGCCCAGGACGGAGTGAGGAAGAATCGCTGGCATCGCCGTGATCGCGCGGAATCGCCGTCATCGGAAAACCTTACCCTTGATCACGTAGCTCGCATTGATTTTTGGACTCACTCAGACGCAACGCAGCTTTTTCCAGCTCAAATCGCAAAATAAGTCTTCTTGTGCAGATAACTGTTCTCGTCGCCTATCGCCAGGCGGTCCGGCCAGCCTGAAGTTGTCGCCACCAGCAGGCGCAGGCCTTGCGCTGCGGCTGGAACATCGAAAGACAGCTCGGTGGTGTAGTTCTGGCCGGGGACCAGGTCAGTCATCAAGGGAGTGCCGGAGACCGACTGCGGCGCAAAGCTGTGTCCCAATGAATCAATCAGGAACACGGTGCGCGGTGAAGGTTGCAAAGGATAGTCTTTGGGCCGCCATGGCGCGGTTGTGGTTTCATCGAAGCGCGTACGCAGGGTAACGGAATAGCGTGTGGCGCCAGGGGAAGCCTGCGCCTTTACAGCAACCACCGAGTAGGCCAGGTGACAGTCCCATTCGCAGAAATACTTTTCCTCGCCCTGGGCCAGCACGGTTTCATGGCTGAACAACGAGAATCCAAGGAAGAGCAGCGCATAAAGAACCACGCCAGCAGCCACCAGGCGCACAATCACGCGGGCAATCTTCTGCTGGTGCGCGATCCGGCACACTACCAGGATGCAGGCAGCAATCAACAGGCCAACGAGTGCGCCACCAGACCCAGAGTGGAAAGGACCGCAGGAAAATTCAAGTTGCTGTGCATACCCGGATGCCACATGGCGTCCTCCTTACTGAAACGAACTATTGGCCGCGGGCCTGCGCGACAAATGTTTCCATCTCCTCCAGATACTGTTCAAAGGCGCGGCGGCCCTGGGCCGTCAATGTGTACTCGGTACGGGGAACGCGTCCGGCGAACGATTTGGTGCAGCGAATGTAGTCCGCCTCTTCCAGCTTGCGCGCGTGCACGCTGATGTTGCCGTCACTGGTCTGGAGCACGCGCTTCAAGTCGGCAAAGGTCAGCGAATCATTGACGGCCAGGGCGCTAATGATTCCCAGGCGGATGCGCTCGTGAATGAGACGGTCAAACTGGGGCAACGTCCGCTCGGAACGCGAGGCCGGCAGCCTTGACTTGCGCGAAAGAGCCGACTGCGCTGAACGATCTGCTCCCGCTGACACCCTGGGCTTAGCCACCGTACCTCCTGGCAATCAGAACTCCGAACAAGATGTGCAAGCCGGCGAAACCGGCTGCCATGAACAGGTTGCCGTAAGCCGGCAGCAGCAGTGCGGCCACGCCAGTCAGCATGAAAGACATGCCCATCACGGGAACAATGGAAACGGAAAACGCTCCCCCGGTAAGCACTCCGGTGCCATAGAGAAGCAGCCATGCTCCGGGAAGCAGACGCACAAGTCCAGCTTCGTAAAGCACTGGCGTAAGAATCGCTCCGGCTACCATAGGCGGCAGGAACGTGCGCGCGAACGTGCTGCCGGGACCGCTGGTAAGGGGCAAGCCGGCGCGTTGCGCCTTTCGCTGAGCAGTCACCAAGGCGATGGAGGTGGCCAGCACGGCGCAACCCAGCCAGACGCCCAACCACGCTTCCGGCCGTACCTGCCGGGCGGCGAGCCAGGCGGCTGCAAGCGCCGTGGCGCCCATGGCCACCTGTCCCCAGCCGGGGATGGCGGTGAACGCCGAGGTGCGCTCCATGGTCTGGCGGATGAAGCGCAGGTCGTCCAAGGCCTGTTGCGGTGGTATGGCGGGCCGATTCTGGGGACGGCGCCCGTGACGGACGCGACGTTCGAGCACGAGTACAGGCTAGGCCCGGCTGGTCCTCATTGTCAAGTACTTTTTGTTGCAAAGTAAATTGGTATTGCTATCGATCTTCGGGATACAGCCGCAGCGCGCGTGGCTCCGGTGGCGGCACATGAGATCCGTTTCCGCACTTCTGGTACGTACCGTTATTGAGGCAATAAAACTCGTCTTCCCACACCTCAGTTTCGGCATCCCTCATGTGGCGATAAATCCCTACACGGGCCCAGTCGGGCGAGATTTGAATGTCCATGTCTTCAATCTCGTTGCCCACCACCGTGTAGATATTGAGTACCTGCGAGAACTTCAAGTCGTCATCGAACCGGTAAATCACAAGTTCGGCGCGGGGACAAGCGCCGCACTGTCCCGAGCCGAACCTGGACCAGCTCGTGTGCGGCCCATTGCGGACCAGGAGTGGGCCGCCAGGCAGGCGCCGGACGTCAAAGCCATCCTTGTCCACGGAAACCTGATGCTCTTTCCCTTGTGAGTCGATTTTCAGGTCGGTTCCCTGGCCTGCCTTGAAGTAACGCAAAGCGGGCCCGCAGACGTACTCGCCCGGCGCAGATTCTTTCCAGAAAAAGTTGGAAGGGCGCGCCTCAGGGGAGAGGCCGCTCGGCTCATAGGCATAGCCCCCGCGGTGATTATCCAGTGCAAAACCTTCAACTACCATGGCCTCTCGCGATGGAAAGAAGTACCCCCTGGCCGGGACGTCCCAGAAATCCAATCCAGGCGAAGGATAGCGGCAAGGTGAAATTTCGTATCGTCTGGCTTCGGAGAATTGGATGCGGCTGAACCCCGCGAAATCCGCATAGCCGCGCCCGGGGGCGGTCGTGGAATAAGGCCCGCTTTTCTTCCCTGGCGGCGCAGGACCAAAATCTTCCACCACAAGGTACATATCTTGAAGCAGGCTGTCACCGGCGGGCGGAAACAATTTCCAGGGCACCAGCGTTTCAAAATCATAGCCTGCCCCAGGATGCAGTTTTGTTTTCAATTCAGGCGCACCTGCTGGTTTGAGCTGCTTCGGCAGGACCACCGCGTCTTCGGCTGAACTACCGGCAAAAATCTGTTCAATTTGGTGATAGGCCGGAGCAGCAAAGGTTTCCGCGCTAACCCGGGGAGCCAGCTGCCACTGGCGGACGAAGAGCCGCTTGAGATGCGCTCGGTAGCTCTTCTGCTTGCGTGCCCACTTTTGGCAGTCTTCTATGGCCTCTTTGTCTCTCTGATCTCCGGTCCAGCTTTTTTCTTCAGCGCATGAAATCTCGCCTTTGGGGAGCTCTAAATCACCGAATTGATTCCCCCATCCCATCACCGGCATCGACGGATTTGGCTCAACGGCCAGCCAGATTTCGATGTGTTCTTTGCTCATGAGCTCGGACGGGTTTGCCGCGAAGGTGGGGGCCGGCCCGTTGATATGGCCCGCAATCAGCAATCCTTCCGAATTTTTCCTGACCCATACCTGGCCGGACCGGCCGCCCGGCGTCGCCGGAGTGAGAGTGAATGTCGGTGCCAAGGAATGCCAGTCAGCAGGGGCGGCGCCATCAGGAACCAGCACAGGCTTTTGCTGGGCAAAGGCAGACAGGATAGCGGCGAGACAAAACAGCGCTAGAGTCCGAGACATGCGCTGATCATATCTAAGAACAGGAGGTTATCCTCCAAGTTTCATATGGGCCATATTTTTCGCCTTGCTTTTTCAGACGCCTATCACCTTCACCAACTCCGTCACCGCATCGGCGCTCTTTTGCAGCGCAGCCTGTTCTTCCGGTGTGAGTTTGATCTCGATGATCTGCTCCATCCCGTTGGCGCCCAACTTGCACGGCACGCCCACGAACAGGTCCTTGATGCCGTACTCGCCCTGGAGGTAGACAGCGCAAGGCAGGATCTTTTTCTTGTCCTTCAGGATAGCTTCCACCATCTCGGTGGCGGCGGCGGAAGGCGCGTAATAAGCGCTGCCGGTCTTGAGGTATTTCACGATCTCGGCGCCGCCGTCGCGCGTGCGCTGGATGATCGCGTCCAGCCGTTCTTTGGCGATCAGCTCGGTGATCGGGATGCCGGCAACGGTGGAGTAGCGCGCCAGCGGGACCATGGTGTCGCCGTGGCCGCCGAGGACAAATGCCGTGACGTTTTCCACGCTCACGTTCAGTTCCTGGGCGATAAACGTCCGGAAACGCGCGGAATCAAGCACGCCCGCCATGCCGATCACGCGATTGCGGGAAAACTTGCTCAGTTTGTAGGCGGCCTGGGCCATGGCATCGAGCGGGTTGGAGACCACGATCAGGATGCAGTTGGGCGAATTGGCCACCACTTTCGAAACCACGTCCTGCATAATCTTGAAGTTGGTGTTGAGCAGGTCATCACGGCTCATGCCCGGCTTGCGCGCGATGCCGGCGGTGATGACCACAATGTCAGAGTTCGCGGTATCGGCGTAATCGTTGGTGCCGAGAACAAAAGAGTCTCGCTTCTCGATAGGCATGGCTTCCAGCAGGTCCAGCCCTTTGCCCTGGGGAATGCCTTCAAGCACGTCAATCAGGACAACATTGGCCAGCTCTTTGGAGGCCAGCCAGTGGGCGGCGGTGGCGCCGACGTTGCCGGCGCCTACGACGGTCACTTTCTTGCGCATGAGTTCCTTCCGTTATGCTTGTGTCGCCCCTGAAGGGGCTCGAGTCGAATTTTCAGATTTTGACGGCACGGCCAAGGCCGTGCCGTTTCAAATCCTTGATCAAAAAGCCTTTGCCATTTGCCCCACCATGTTGCCGATGATATGCGTGGCAAACTCGCTGGTCTTTACCTTGGTGGCGCCGGGCATCTGGCGCTCAAAGTCATACGTCACTTTCTTCTGCTGGATGGTGGCTTCCATGGCGTTTTCAATCAGCCGTGCGGCTTCGCGCCAGCCCATGAAGTCAAACATCATCACGCCGGAGAGGATCACGGAGCCGGGGTTGATGACGTCCTTATCGGCGTACTTCGGGGCGGTGCCATGCGTGGCTTCAAAAATGGCGTGTTCGTCGCCTACGTTGGCCCCAGGCGCGATGCCCAGCCCGCCCACCTGCGCGGCAGAGGCGTCAGAAATATAGTCGCCATTGAGGTTGGGCGTGGCCAGCACGGAGTACTCCGCGGGACGGATGATGATCTGCTGGAAGATGGAGTCGGCAATGCGGTCGTTGACCATGATCTTGGTTTTCCAGGCGCCGCTGCCGTGCGATTTGCCGATGGAATCAAGGCAGGATTTTACTTCGGCATAAACTTCCTGCTTGAAGCTTTCCGCCCCGAACTCAAGGCCTGGCTCGACCATCGCAGCATTCTGCTCGATGGAGAGATTCGGGTTCTTGTCTTTGTTGTCCAGAATCCAGCTTTCGCGCTCAGTAACGATCTCGTTACGGAACTCTTCCCTCGCCAGGTCGTAGCCCCACTCGCGGAATGCGCCTTCAGTAAATTTCTGAATGTTGCCCTTGTGCACCAGTGTTACTGTGCGCCGGTTTTCCTTGATGGCGTGCTGGATGGCCATGCGCACCAGCCGCTTGGTACCGAACACGGAGATGGGCTTGATGCCAACACCGGAATCTTCACGGATACGCTTGTTGGTTTTGGCCAGCATCTCGTTGTTGAGGAAATCGATGAGCTTCTTGGCTTCCGGAGTTCCCTGCTTCCATTCGATGCCGATGTAGACGTCTTCAGTGTTTTCGCGGAAGATCACGATATCGACCTGCTCGGGATGCTTCACCGGAGAAGGCACGCCCTGGTAATACTTCACCGGGCGGATGCAGGAGTAAAGGTCGAGGATCTGGCGCAGGGCGACGTTCAAAGAGCGGATTCCGCCGCCGACCGGCGTGGTAAGAGGGCCTTTTATGGAGATGTGCAGGTCGCGGATGGCGTCAACGGTTTCCTGGGGCAGCCAGTTGCCGAACTTGGTGAACGCTTTCTCGCCGGCAAAGACCTCAAACCAGTGGATCTTGCGCTTGCCTTCATAAGCGCGCTCCACGGCAGCATCAAACACGCGGACCGAGGCGGCCCAAATATCGCGGCCGGTGCCGTCGCCTTCAATGTAAGGAATGATAGGGTTGTCGGGGATCAGGAGCTTGCCGCCGCTGTAAGTGATCGGCTTGCCGCCGACCGGGAGAGTAATGCCGTTGTATGAAGCCGCCATTTGGGTTCCTCCACGGACCGAAATCCGTTCACAATGCAAACTGTTTAAGTTACCATCCGTTGCCGGGGGGCGCAATCGTCGCCTGGAGCACGCACATCATGCCAGAGGAACCAGCCTAATATGCCAAGGAATTTTCGACCTATGACGCGCATCACACC
>DASVFK010000059.1:0-20731 GCA_036380095.1 Candidatus Angelobacter sp.
CACAGGAATGATCGGGACCGCGAACGCCAGCCTGACGGTGCCGGCTTCACCCGTGGCAGCCGCTGAAGGCACGGGACCGGCGAAATGATCGACAGACAGGGGCCTTTCAGGATATGAAGAAGGCGTGAAAATCGGTGGAAAAGCCAATTCGCATCCAGGTCGCTGACCGTGTTATGCTCCACGGTTCTCTGAATCGTGAAAAGTTGTGGGAGCGGCGATTACTAGTCCATGAGCCATCTTGTTCTCGTGCGGCACGGCCAGGCATCGTTTCTGGAAAAGAATTACGACCGGCTTTCACCTAAAGGCGAAACCCAAAGCCGCTTGTTGGGAGAATACTGGGCCGGCCACAAGATCATTTTTGACCGTATCTATTCCGGTCCCAAAGTCCGCCAGCGCGAGACTGCCAGGATCGCCGGCGAAGCTTACCGGCAGGCCGGGGTTCCCTGGCCGGAGCCTGAGCTGTTACAGGAGTTCGATGAATTCCAGGCGGAGGCGGTGATCGAGCGCGCACTGCCCGGTCTGCTCGAATCCGATGCGCACATTCGCTGCATGCATCGTGACTTCCAGGCCGCGACGACACGTCCGGCGCAATTCAAGACCTTCCAGCGCCTTTTTGAGGTTGTGATTGGCCGTTGGGCCGCCGGAGAATTGCCGCTGCAAGGCATTGAGCCATGGCCGGAATTCGTGGTGCGGGTGCGGCGCGCGCTGCACAGCTTCACCGCCAACAGCGGATGCGGCCGGCGCATTGCCATTTTTACTTCGGGCGGACCTACGGCTGTTGCTGTGCAACATGCGCTCGAGCTCTCCACGCCGGCCACGCTCAAGGCCGCATGGATGGTACGCAATTGCGCTTACAGCGAGTTTCTCTTCTCCGGCGAGCGGTTTACCTTAAGCTCGTACAACGCGACTCCCCACTTGACCGATCCGGAATTCCTCACCCACCGGTGAACAGGAGGCCTTATGGACTTTGCCATCACGCCGCAAATGCAAAAGCTGCTCGCGGACATTCAACAGTTTCTGGAGAATGAAGTCTATCCCCTGGAGCGCGAAGTGGGCGAACGCGGCTTCCGCGCCACATTGCCCAAGCTCAAAACAGCGCGGCAGAAAGTGAAGAGCCTGGGCCTGTGGTGCCCGCAGATTCCCAAAGAGTACGGCGGCCTGGGTTTGACCATGATGGAACATGGCATGGTCAGCGCCGTGCTCGGCCAGAGCATGCTCGGCCATTACGTCTTCAATTGCCAGGCGCCCGACGCCGGCAACATGGAAATCCTGATCGAACACGGCACTCCGGAACAAAAGAAGACTTTCCTGGAGCCGCTGCTGCGCGGCGATATCCGAAGCTGCTTCGCCATGACCGAGCCGGAACATGCCGGATCAAATCCCACCTGGCTGAGCACGCAGGCCAAAAAAGACGGCAATGACTATGTGATCAACGGGCACAAGTGGTTTGCTTCGTCAGCGGACGGCGCAACGTTCGCTGTGTGCATGGCCGTAACCAATCCCGATGCCGCGCCTCATGAGCGCGCCAGCCAGATCCTGGTGCCGCTAAGCACGCCGGGCTTCAAGCTCATCCGCAACCTGAGCGTGATGGGCCACGTGGGAGAAGACCACGCCAGCCACGCGGAGGTCCGCTTTGAGAATTGCCGTGTGCCGCAGAGCAATCTGCTGGGCAAGGAAGGTGCCGGATTTGCCATTGCACAAGAGCGTCTGGGCGCGGGACGCATCCACCACTGCATGCGCTGGCTGGGCATCTGCGAACGCGCCTTTGACTTGATGTGCAAACGCGCGGCGCATCGCGAACTGGCCCCAGCCAAAGTGCTGGGCACGCGGCAGATCGTGCAGGCATGGATCGCCGAGAGCCGCGCGCAAATTAACGCCGCCCGCCTCATGGTCCTGGAAGCAGCGTGGAAGATCCAGAACCTGGGACAAAAAGAAGCGCGCGTGGAGATCTCCTGCATCAAGTTTTTCGTGGCCGGCGTGCTGCTGGAGGTGCTTGACCGCGCCATCCAGACCCATGGCGGCATGGGCTTGACCACAGACACTCCGCTGGCAGCTTTCTGGGCAGCCGAACGCGGAGCACGCATCTACGATGGGCCCGACGAGGTCCATAAGATGGTTGTCGCACGCCAGGCACTGAAAAAATACGGCGTGCAGGTATCAACCTAGAGCAGTTTCCAGGTTTGCCGAATGCTATTCGGGGTGGAGCAGGCCTTCAGGCCTGCGGTAAGACTGCAAATGAAATCGGCTTCAGCCGCTGAGGTCACAAAGGCTGCAGCAGGACTGGAACTGCTTTAGATTGCCACAAGAATGTTATGGCTGACACGGCTCCCCAACTTGGCGATTTTCTGGACCACTCCGCAGCCGTGCGTTCAGGCGAAGAACTCGACCTGGCGCGGCTGGAACCTTATCTGCGCGAGAATTTTCCTGAAGCGCGCGGCCCGCTCCAGGTAAAGCAATTTCCCAGTGGCCACTCCAACCTGACTTATTCGGTAAAACTTGGCGAAAAAGAGATGGTACTGCGCCGGCCTCCCTTCGGCAGCAAAGTCAAGACAGCGCACGATATGGGACGCGAATACCATGTGCTCTCCAAACTGCACTCCGCGTATCCCGCCCCCAAGCCCCTTCTGCATTGCACAGATGAGTCAGTCATCGGCGCGCCTTTTTACCTGATGGAGCGCGTGCATGGCGTGATCCTGCGGCGCAAGTTTCCAACCGGGTTGGAGCTTTCGCCGGACACGGCTCGCCGGTTGAGCGAATCCTTCATCGACAATCTGGCCCTTCTGCACAACCTGGATTACAGCGCGCTGGGCCTTGGCGACCTGGGCAAACCGCAAGGCTATCTTGAGCGGCAAGTGAAGGGGTGGATCGAACGTTACCACGGCTCGAAGACTCACGAGCTGCCGGAGATCGAGCAGATATCGTCGTGGCTCACCGCACATATGCCGTCGCAGAGCGACGCCACGCTGGTGCACAACGATTACAAGTACGACAACATGGTGCTGGACGCGGAGGACATCACTCAAATCCGCGCTGTGCTGGATTGGGAGATGTGCACACTCGGCGATCCGTTGAGCGACCTGGGGACCGCGCTGGCCTACTGGGTCAACGCCGACGATCCGCCTGAGGTGCAGATGGTCCGTTGGGGGCCGACCGGCATTCCAGGAAGCTTGACACGCGCGCAATTGGCGCAACGCTATGCGGAGAAAACCGGCCGCAATATTTCCAATATCGTTTTCTATTACGTTTTCGCTTTGTTCAAGGTGGCGGTGATCATCCAGCAGATTTACTACCGCTACCATCACGGCCTGACCAAAGACGAGCGCTTTGCCACCATGGGTGAGGTGACAAAGATGTTGCTGCGAGTGGGACTGAGTGCGGCAGAGCGAAAGACGATCTAACGGTAATACCGCACCAGCCATTCCGCCACGCACGCCGGCCTTTCGCTTCCTTCGGTCTCGATGGTCGCGTTGTACAGAGCTTCAACGCCGTTGCCATCCACTTCCTTGAGAGATTGCAACGCAAAACGCGCGCGCATGTTGGACCCCACGCGCACCGGCGAGACAAAACGCACTTTGTTCAAGCCGTAATTCACGCCCATGCGCAATCCTGACTTGATGCCCACAGCCTGCCCCATGAAATACGCCAGCATGGAAAGCGTGAGAAAGCCGTGGGCGATCGGCGCTTTGAACGGCGACTCACGCTTGGCGCGCTCCACGTCCACGTGGATCCATTGGTGGTCGAGCGTGGCGTCGGCAAATGCCTGAATGCGCTCCTGGGTCATGGTGAACCAGTCAGTAACAGCAACTTCCTGGCCTACGCATTGCTTCACATCTTCGAGCGAATCGAATATGCGTTTGGGCATGGCTTACAGGCCTCCGGTGATTTCCAGCACCTGGCCGGAAACATAATCGGAAAGCGGCGAAGCAAAGAACAGCACCGCGCCTGCGGCTTCCTGCGGCGTGCCGGCGCGCCCCATGGGAATGAACTTGGGCATGATCTGCAGGCGATCGGCGGGGATGCCCAGCTCAATTTCGGCGTCGCCGCGCTTGATCTTCACCTGCTCCTCTTTGGCATGCGTCAGGCGCGTTTCGATCCAGCCGAACGCCACGGCATTGGCCTGGACGTTGAACATACCCCACTCCTTGGCGATGGTCCTGACCATGCCAACCACGCCGGCCTTGCCGGAAGCGTAGTTGATCTGCCCGGGATTGCCGCGCGTACCGGAAGTAGAGCTGATGTTGATGATCTTTCTTGGCTTGGCCCTTCCCTGCTCCGCCTGCTCTTTCTTGGCCGTCTCGCGAATGAAAGTGGAAGCCGCGCGGATGATGCGGAACGGCGCCGTCAAATGGCAATCGATGATCGCCTGCCATTGCTGGTCCGTCATTTTGTGGACCACGCCGTCCCAGGTGTAACCAGCGTTGTTGACGATGATGTCCAGCCCGCCGAACTTCTCCAGCGTCGCCTTGATCAGCTTGTCAGGAAACTGCGGATCGGTCACGTCGCCCGCGAACGGCAAGACTTCCCCGCCTGATTTCTGGATGGCAGCGGCAGCGTCATTCAAAGGACCGGCATCAATATCGGTCATTACGACTTTGGCGCCGTGCTGGGCAAACAACGCCGCGGTGGCCTGGCCGATGCCGCGGGCCGTGCCGGTGACGATGGCTACTTTGTTTTCGAGAAGTTTTGTCATGTCGCCCCCAATCCTTTCACCACGGAGACACTAAGTCACGGAGAAGAAATTGGTAATCGGGTAATTTGGTAATCGGGTAATTGAAAACCCGAGGGGATTTCGGTGTTCCGATCACCGGATCGCCTGATCACCCGATTTGTTCTCCGTGTCTCGGTGCCTCCGTGGTGAAGAAATCATTTCTTCGTTGCAAACTCCGGTCTTATGCTCTCCGTTCCCGACCAATATTTCTTGCGCAACTCTTTTTTCAAGATCTTGCCTGTTCCAGTCTTGGGCAGCGCGTCCATGAACTCGACGGAGCGCGGGCATTTGTAGTGGGCCAGGCGTCCGCGGCAGAACTCCAGCAGTTCGGATTCCGTCGCCTGCGCTCCAGGTTTCAGCGCGACCAGCGCCTTCGGCACTTCGCCCCAGCGATCGTCCGGCACAGGGATGACCGCAGCTTCATAGACCGCGGGATGCGCGAGCAGGGCCTTTTCCACTTCAAGCGAAGAAATGTTTTCCCCGCCGCTTACGATGATGTCCTTCTTGCGGTCCACGATCAGCACGTAACCGTGTTCGTCGATGGTGGCCATATCTCCGGTGTGAAACCACCCGCCACGCATCACGACCGCCGTGGCTTCAGGCTGGTTCCAGTAACCTTCCATCACGCCGTCACTGCGGGCGATGATCTCTCCGATGCTCTTTCCATCATGGGGCACGTCACGGTCATCGCCGTCCACCACGCGGACCTCGCAACCGGGTAGCGCGTAGCCGGTGCGCGCCTGGCCTTCAAAGCGCCCTTCTCCCTGCCACTCCACTCCGGCTTTGACTTGTGAAGTGGTGAGCACGGGGCAAGTCTCTGTAAGTCCGTAACCGGAAAAACAGATGCAGCCGATTTTCTCCTCCACTTCACGCACCAGCGTGGGAGAAGCCGCGGCGCCTCCCAGCGTGATGCGCTTAAGGCTGCTCAAATCATGTCTCTCGCGCTCTGAACAATTGACCAGCGCGGTGGCCATGGCCGGCACCAGGCTGCACGCATGGACGCGCTCGCGCTCGATGAGGCGGAAGACTTCAGGCGGATCGAATTTGCCGATCATGACGTGCGTGCCTCCGGCCAGGGTGAGCGAGTGCGCCACGCCCCATCCGTTGGCATGGAACAGCGGGATGGTGTGCAACTCAACCGTATCGGAACCGGTGTTGAAAACGATGGTCACGTTCAACGCGTGCAGATAGATGTTGCGATGGGTGAGCATCACACCTTTGGGATTGGCGCTGGTACCGCTGGTATAGAAAAGTTCGGCGAGCGCGTTTTCGTCCACCTGCATGATGTCCATCTGGTGTGGCTGGGCCGCGGCAAGAAGCTGGTCGTAACTTTCGGGCACAGCCCAATTGGCTTTTGGAGAGTGGTCCAACCCAATGAAATTCTCTACGGTCTCGAGCTGGGCGCGGAAACCTTCCACCATGGGCGTGAACATTTCCTGGAAGAAAAGGAAGCGGGCGCCGGAATCGTTGAGGATGAAGGCCAGCTCCTGCGGATTGAGCCGGATGTTGAGCGGAAGCAGCACGGCGCCTGCCTCCAGCACTCCGTAATAGGCTTCCAGCAGGCGATGGCAATTGGTGCTGAGGTAGGCAACGCGGTCGCCCGGCTTCACGCCGAGCCGGCGCAGCGCACCGGCGAGTTGCGCTGCGCGACCGGCAAACTGGGCGTAGGTAATACGTTCGTCGCCGCAAACCATGGCAGTCTTGCTGGGATACTGCTCGCTGGCATAGCGCAGGAATCGAATAGGAGTGAGAGGAATATTCATGGTTGTCCTCGCGCGCTGTTTTACGCTGACTGTCCTCCATCCACCACCAACACATGGCCGGTGACGTAATCTGAAGCGGCCGAAGCCAGAAATACGGCGGCGCCCTTCAGGTCGTGGTCGCTGCCGAAACGGCGTAGCGGAATGTGCTCCAGCAAGTGTTCTTTCTTGTGCTCAATCACCCAGTCTGACATGTGCGTGGGGAACCATCCCGGCGCTAGCGCGTTCACCTGGATGTTGTGCCGGGCCCACTTCCACGCCAGGTCTTTGGTAAAGGAAATGACACCACCCTTGCTGGCATGATAGCCAATGGCCTGCACTGTCTCCGGCGGCGCACCGCGAAGGCCGGCAACCGACGCAACGTTGATGATCTTCCCGCCTCCCTGCTTGATCATGACTTTGCCGGCGGCTTGCGAACAGAGAAAGGTCCCAGTCAAGTTGGTTTCCAGCACCTTGTTCCAGTCAGCAAGACTCATCTGTTCCACGGGAGTGCCCCAGGAGATGCCGGCGTTGTTGATGAGAATATCAATCCGGCCGAACTGGGCGACCGCTGCATCCACGAGCTGCTGTATGCTGGCGGGGTCCTTCACATCGCAGGTGAACGCGGCGGTGCGTACGCCGAGTTGCGCCAGATCGTGCGCCGCCTGCTCGCAGCGCTCCTTCTTGCGCGCCGCTAAGACAACATGAGCGCCCATCTCAGCCATGCCTTCCGCCATTTGGCGTCCCAGGCCGATGGAGCCGCCGGTGATCAGGGCGACTCGGCCCGTGAGATCGAACAACTGCTTTACGTTTCTCGTAGTGTTTGCCTCTGTCATGTTGTCTGCGGTCCCTGTGGCTTCTGCACCGGCGTAATGCTTGCCGGCCGGGAGATTGCTCCAGCTTCCCAGGGAGCCTTGAGATCAGTCTGCCATTCCAGCAGTGCGGGGCCGGGCGAATCCAGCCAGGCGCGCAGGTTTTGTTTGAGTTCGCTGAACGTGCGCACGCGGACCCCTCGAATTCCATAGGCTTCCGCCAGACGGCAGAAGTCGGGGTTCTTCAGTGCAACTTCATGCACCTGGCCAAACAACGTACGCTGCAAGAAGCCGATCACGCCGTAAGCATGGTCGTTGACCAGCAGGACCTTCACGGGCAGCCCATATTGCGCCAGCGTGGCCAGCTCGTGGTGGGTGTACTGGAAACCCCCGTCGCCGGCAATGCAGACGACTTTGCGCTCATTTCCCGCCTGGCGCATGGCGCAAGCTGCGCCGATGGCCGCGGGCAGTCCATAGCCCAGCGTGCCGGAGCCGTAAGGATAAAGGAACGTCCCCCGCTCGTACACGGGAAGAAAAGCAGAGGCCCAATAGTTGAGGATGGACTGGTCATTGGCGATCACATCTTCGCGAGAGAGCGATTCGCGCAGCAGCACCAGCGCAGAATAAGCATCGGCGTTCAGAGATTCGAGTTTTTTGCGCGCTTCCGCCTTGATGGCCGCGACGTCACACCATCCACCTGAGGAAAGTGCTTGTTCCGCGAGGGCTGCGGCAACGGCGCCGACTTCACTGACGACTTGTACCGTTGGAACAATTCGAGTGCCGGGATATGCGGGATCTTCCACCACCTGAATGTGGCGTGGAGGCAGGGCCAGAGAATAACGCCCGGTATCGAACTCAGTTAGCCGCGCGCCGAACGAGATCAGCAAGTCGCTCTGCGCAAATACTTCGCGCACTGTGCCCAGTTGTGAAATGCAGCCCAGCGCGAGTGGATGGTCGTCAGGAAACATGCCTTTGCCGCTGGTGGTGGTGGCGACCGGCGCCCGCAGCAAATCCGCCAGCTTGCGAACATCGGAGACGCCGCTATGAATGCCAGAGCCGATGAGGACCACGGGACGGCGGCTCCCTTTCAGAAGCGCAGCCGCTTGTGCAAGGTCACCGTCAGACGCAGGACTGAATCGGGCTTGCCTGGCGGCGGGAAATGCAGCATTGACCGGAGCAGCAAGAAAATCGTGGGGAATCTCTATGAAGGCTGGCCCAGGAAGGGTTCCCTGGAAAACCTCGGCAGCTTCAGCGATTGTTTGCGGTATTTCGTCCGGCGAAGTCACGCGCCGCGCGTATCGCGTGAGAGGACGGATGATCTCAATTTGCTGCGGCGTTTCATGCAACGCGCCTCCGCTCGCGTCTTGGAGTGAGGAAGCGATGTTGCTGCCGATCACCAGCGCCGGAGTATTGCTCTGCAGGCATTCCAGCAAGGGCACGAGGGTGAAGAGGTTCCCCGGCCCGGTAGAAGCAAAGACTGCGGCAACACGCCCGCTGCGGCGATAGAAACCGTCCGCGGCAAAGCCGGCAGCCTGCTCGTGACGCACCACCCAATGCTGGAATTGCGGCGTCTGGCGCAGGCATTCATACACTGGAATGTTGTGGATACTGGGGATGCCGAACCCGCAAGTGATGCCGCTGCGCAACAATGCGGCAACCACGGCCTGCGCGCCTGCCATGGTTGCCGGAGCAGAGGTTGTGGTGGGGGAAGACATGTTCAAAGCCGACAGCGGCGCTGAAATGGAGCAAAGCAGAACGGCGGGAGGAAGCTCCCGCCGTCCACGGTTCTGAAGTTAGAACGCGATCCTGGCGCCAAGTTGCAGTTGGCGCATGGGGAACGCGGAAGTAAAGCCAAGAGGCGAAGTTGGATCGATGGCGGCGCTCCCTTTCACGTTGAAGGTGGTGGAGGCCAGCCCAAAAGTCGAGCCAACTACGTTGTTGACGCTGGCATAGTTGGTGCGATTGAAGAGGTTGAATCCTTCCGCCATGACCTGCAGTTCGCTCTTTTCAGAGAGCTTCACCCGCCGGCTGATTCTCATGTCGAAGGAGAAGAAGTCAGGGCCCAGCCCGGTGTTGTGGGCGGCGCCGATGGGACGATCGTTGGTGGAGTGACGGTCACCGTTGACGTCAGCTCCGGCCAGCAGGTTGAAAGGGTGTCCGCTGTTATAGCGGAAGATGGGAGCAACCTGGAAATTGGAGAAGAACGGGTTGCCGTTCTTCCCGGTTTCAATGGCAGCATAAGCCACGACTTTGTGCCGCTGGTCGAAATCAGACAAGCCGCGCTCCGCCGCCAGGTTGGTCTGGTCCGCCGGGCCGAAGTCACTGTTGAAGTCGGTGGTGGTATCGAACCCTTTGCTGAGCGTGTAGCTACCGAACAAAGAGAAGTGATGGCTCATGCGCTTGGTGATGGTCAGAACCGCACCTTCATACAGCGCCGACCCCTTGGAGGAGTAAACGTTGTCCTGAAGGATGAGCGGGTTGGCGAAGAACGCTGCTGACCATTGCTTGAAGCGAACTTGCGTCCCGTTGGCCAGGGTAGTGGGCGCGCTCAGGGGCGCCGTGGGCAGCGCGTTCTTGTCAATCGCCACCGGGAGCCCGATGGTATGGACATAGATGGTGCTGAGCGAGGCCGACCAGCCTGGAGCTATCTCGCGTTCAATCCCGAACTCCGCCTGTTGCGAGTAAGGATTCTGGTAATCAGGCTGGGCGCTGAAAATGACGGAGAGCGGCGGGACCGGGCCCGTGTGCGTGATGTTGATCCCGAACTGGGTCAGGTCGGCCGGCGTGATGCAAGATACATTGGGCGCTGTGGGGACTGAACACTGGATCTTGCCCTGGGCAAACAGCGTCTGGAAGATGGCGGCTGAGGTCAGCGCCGGGTTGCCAGGAGCGCCGGTCAGCGGAACGAAGATCTGGGCAATCTGGCGGTTTCCGTTTACCAGGCCCAGGGTCTGCACCACATCCGCGATCTGCCCGTAGATGGGGGAGTAGAAGATGCCGTATCCGGCGCGCACTACAGTCTTCTTGTCGCGCATCGGGTCCCAGGCAAACGAGACGCGGGGAGCAAAGTTGTTCTTATCCGTGGTCAGCGCACCGTACTGTGAATCCAGCTCATAGCGCACGCCGGCGTTCAAGGTAAGGTTCGACTTCACCCTCCATGAATCCTGCAAGAAGGCGGTAGTAAAGGGCCGCGGGTAGTTATAGGTGGGATTGCCGAATCCCTGTTGATAGAACTGCGGCAGGCCAAGGGCGGCCGACTGCAGTGAGTTGATCACCGCTGGGGCTGCTGTCAGGCCACAAGCGGCCGGCACCTGCAAGCACGGGCTGAGCAGGCCACCGGGCAGATTGCCGAAAACAAACCGCCCCGGGAAGAAGGTGTGGGATTCCGAGTGGTTGCCGCGATACAGCTCGGCAAAGCCCGTGACGATCGTGTGGCGGCCCCGGACCATGGTGAAGTTATCGGCGGCCTCATAGCGCCGCATGATGGTGAAGCTAGGCAGGAAGATATTTGTGCCCAGATTGCCACGGCCGGGGAGATCCAGTCCTGCCTGGCCCGGAGAATTC
The DNA here is from genome assembly GCA_036380095.1 of Candidatus Angelobacter sp. Lineage (GTDB taxonomy): Bacteria > Acidobacteriota > Terriglobia > Terriglobales > Acidobacteriaceae > Angelobacter. The sequence continues at coordinate 10,824 of DASVFK010000059.1, forward strand.
GGGACCACATCAAAATTAGAGTAGTTCCACTGTCCGCGAACTTCGTTCGAGGTGTTGGGGCTGAAGGTGTGGAACCACTTCCCCAACAAGGTGTGGTCAAATGCGGGGTTGATGGAGCTGCCTCGCGAGAAGGCGGTCAGCGACTGCACGTCCGGGTTCTCTTCGTGGTCATGGGCAAAGCTGTAACGGAGAAACGTGGAATTCTTGTCACTGAACTGGTGGTCCAGACGGGCTGAGGCCTGGTAAAGCCGGGAATTATAGGGGAAGTTGCCGCCGTTGGCCTCAAGCTGGCTGATGATGTACTTGCTGAGCGGACTCGCCGTCGGAACATTGCTCACGGTGAGAATGTTAGTCAGGATTCCTGCACATGTCGCCGCTGGCAACGCAGGCTGGCCGGTAAGACAAGGCACGGCCGGGTTTCCCGCTAGGCCGGCCAAACCGCTTATGATGGCCTGCTGGTTGTTCAAGGTAAATGTCCCGTTATTCAGCTGGATTTTGGTTCCGGCATCGGGACGGAGACTGGCTGTATTGGTAATTAATGGCACGGCGTTTTGTGCGTCCGCCATCAAGCCTTCAAACGAACTGAAGAAGAACGTCTTGTCGCGCTTAATAGGAAAGCCAATGGTAGCGCCGAACTGTTCGCGGGTAAGCGAGTCTTTGACATTCGCTCCCTTGAGGTCCGGAGAAGCCGGATTAAAGACTTGTCCTGGCGCAAGGGCCTGGCTCTTGGAGAACGGGTTGGCGGCATCCATGGCATCGTTGCGGAACAGCGCGTACATGCTGCCGTGGGTATTGTTGGTGCCGGACTTGCTGACGATATTGATGGTGGCGCCGCTGGCGCCGCCAAGTTCCGCGCCGTAATTACTGCGGTTGATCTGGAACTCCTGCACCGCATCCTGGCTCAGGGTGAGGCGTACGCCGCCCGCGTCATCGTTGGCTTCGCCGCCATCCACCGTCACACTGTTGCCGCGGCCATTGCTGCCATAAAAGGAGAGGCCGCTTTGCGGCGTCTGCTTAACACGAAAATCCTGGTCGGAAGCCAGACGTGTGGAATCTGACACGGCAGGCGCCAGCAGCGTAAAGGTCAGGTAGTCACGGCGGTTGATGGGCAACTCCTGAATGGTCTGCAGGCTGATTACTTCCGACTGTTGGGCCTTGTCCGTCTCTACCACCGGGGCTTCCGTAGTCACTTCAATCTGCTCGGAGACCTGAGACAACTTCATGTGGAAATCGACGGTGGTAGTTTGTCCGACGTTCACCACTACACTCTTGCTGATCTCAGACTGGAAGCCGCTCTTGCTTACGCTGACGCTGTAAGTGGAGGGGGCCAGACCCGTAATGTGAAAGTCACCGTTGGCGTCAGTGGAGCCGCTACGCTTGATGCCTTTGGCAACGTCAGTCACCGTGACGGTAGCGTTGGCGACGATGGCGCCGGAGGGATCCGTGACGGTCCCGTTGATATTACCGGACGCGCCCACGCCCTGGCCGAATGCCAGAGCGGTAAGGAACAGGCAAATCAGGCAAATACTGAGTAGTTTGAAAGACCTCATGAAACCTCCTTTTGAAGCAAGACGCGAACTGAAAGGGTCGCCTGCGACTGGAACAGGACGCCGGCCACCAATGTGTGAATGAATGCTCATTCAAGGTTATCGGTCGGCAAGAAGCCGCGAAGGGCATTCCCCCTGCGCTCCAGGTACCAACCCTCGGCCACTTCTGCAAACCCATGAAAATCCAGCAGGAACTTACGGCGTGGAATTATGTCTCTGCAAGCCCAATTTGTCAAAAAATTTAAAGAGGGGACGGTTCTCCAATTTGCCCTAGGACACGGCTTGACATTACTTAAGGATGTTCCGCACCTACCCAAGGCAGTCGCCGTACTGCGGCGCGCGCCGCTTCATGACGCTGCCTTGCTGTCGCTCGGGGCAGGAGCCGGCGCATCGGCTTGCTTGTTTTCCGTCCGCTTCATGAGCCAGTTCGTCAGCATGGCGCTGGCCCGGGCAGGAATCAATCGCGCCAGGCGATCGATGAAATAAGCGTCGCGGCCGATAAGCACGCGGTCGCGGTCCTTGAGGATCCCCTCCACGATCGTCTGCGCCGCCGATGCTGGCGGAATCTGCGCGCCCTTCTTGAAGCGTTCCAGCGCCACATCGTGGTCGGCAGGACGAGTGGCCGCGCCAAGGCGCGCGTTGACTGCGACATTGGTGGCGATGCCCGCGGGATGCACGCACGTGACCTTCACCGAAGTGGCGCGCAATTCTTCCCGCAACGATTCGCTGAATCCCCGGACCGCCCACTTGCTGGAGCAGTACGCGGTTTGTCCCGGCGGCCCGAACAAGCCAAACACGCTGGAGACGTTTACGATGCGCGCGTCTTTTTCCTTGAGCAGCAGCGGCAGGAAAAACTTGCAGCCGTACACCACGCCCGAGAAATTGATGCGCATGAGCCACTCGAATTCTTCCAGCGTGAGTTCGGTAAAAGTGCCGAACAGAGCGACGCCTGCGTTGTTCACCAGCAGAGACGCGCGTCCAAAATCCTGCTCCACGCAGCGCGCAAGATCCTGGACGGCCAAGGCGCTGGAAACATCCACCACGTAAGTTCGAGCATTGGCGGCACCCAGCATCTTCCGGGTCTCTTCCAAAGCTGCGGCGTTTACGTCCGCCAGGGCAAGTTGCGCGCCGCGGGCAGCCATGTTCAAAGCCAGCGCGCGGCCAATGCCGGAACCGGCGCCCGTGATCACCGCAACAGAACCACGAATTTCGCTCATCAGTAGGCTCCCTAAGTGCGGCCAGAAATCAGTCTAGGGGTTCAAGCGCGGCCAGTCTAGCACAACGATTTTTCGACAGCTTGACATCGTGGCCAGCGGCTTGCAGAATGGCGCGCATGCCCGAATCATTCAGCAGCATGCTCTCTGACATTGTTCTTCCTGACCTCGACGGCCATCCTGTGCGCCTGGGTTCGCTCTGGGCGGACGGGCCTGCCGTGATGGTCTTCCTGCGCCATTGGGGCTGAATTTTCTGCCGCGAGCACGTCGCGCAGTTGCGCGTAAATGAGCCAGCTATCCACCAGAAGGGCGCAAAGCTGGTTGCCGTGGGCCTGGGCGACGCCAGCTACGCGCGCCACTTCCGGGAAGAAACCGGAATCTCCTTCCCACTGCTGATTGATGACAAGCGCCAGGCTTATCGGGCCATCGGACTGCGCAACGCCAACCTGCTGCATATGCTGCGCCGCGACAACGCCAGGGCCCGCCAACGCGCCAAGGCCAGTGGCGTGCGCCAGCATCGCTTGGGCAAAGACCCGCTTCAACTCGGCGGCAGTTTCGTCTTCGCACCAGGCAACGTGGACAAGTTCGTCCACGTGAGCGAAACCTTCGGCGACACCGCGCCGGTGGAGCAGGTGATGGCGGCGATTCGCTGAGGGCCTCATGACCACGCCGGCGACAGTTCAAGCGAGTCCCACACCCATCCTTGATCGCCAGTCCCCGCTGCCGCCACCGGCAAGCAGAGCAGCAGGCGCCCTGATTCCGCTGGCGGTGTGGTTTGGCCTGAGTTTCGTCACCGCGTTTTACATGTTCGGGCACCCGCCGGTGCTGCAGCCATTCATGAAACGGGTCTTCGCCGGCTTCAATCAAGACTGGACACCCGTCGGCTTCGTGCTCATCGTTCCACTGGCGATCTTTCTGGCCGTCGCGATTCACGAACTTGCACACGTACTCGCCGGCGCTGCCGTGGGCTTCCGTTTCAATTCACTGCGCATCGGCCGCATTCAGTTTGACCGGCCATTTCGTTTCTCGATTTACCGTGGCAAGGGCACCGGCTCCGGCGGATGGGCAAGCATGTTCCCGGTCAAGCAGGACAAGCTAGTGTCGCGGGCCGTAGCTATGCTCTTTGCCGGACCCGCCGCGAACCTTCTCACCGTGGCTCTGCTGCTGCGATCGTCTGCTTCACTCGGCCCGTTTTCCTCGATGTTTCTGCTCGTTTCCCTGGCCCTGGGCGTAATCAATCTCCTTCCTTTCCGCAGCCGCGCGGTGCACAGCGACGGCGACCGCATTCTCATGCTTTTGCGCAATCGCTCACGCGGTGAACGCTGGGTGGCGATGCTTAGACTTCTGGCCGAACTCCGCGACGGCGCCATGCCTGAATCGCTCTCGCCAGCCTACCTCAGCAAGGCCATTGTGGTGCGCGACCAGTCACCGGACACAGTCTCCGCTCACTCGCTCGCCTATTCTGCCGCGTTCCACCAGCATAAAGACGAAGAAGCCGCCGGCATGCTCGAAGTTTGCCTGCAATATTCCGGCTACACCGCGCCGGTGGTACGCCATGCGCTGATGACCGATGCCGCGGTCTTCCAAGCACGCAGGAGGCGAAATCCCGAAGTCGCGCAACAGTGGCTGGCTGAGCTGCCGAAGACGCCGGAAATTCCCTGGCTGCGACCCCGTGCAGAGGCAGCGATCCTGGAAGCTCAAGGCGATCTTCCAGCCGCGATCAAGAAACTGGACGAAACGGAAAGGCTCATTCTAGCCGCACCCAATCAGGCCCAACGAGAAATCTCGCTGCGCTTTATCCATCGCTGGCAAAGTGAACTCAAAGCGCAACTCGCCTGAGGCGCGGGCAGTTCCTGCTCTCCTTGGACCGCCGAAAAGTCATCCCGCATTTCTCCGAAGCCGGGTCCTTCGTGTTCCTTTGCAGCGAGACATTCTGGCCGCACCATTTATCATTGTTGCAGCACCTCAATTTTCATTTCCAGCGCCGGCTGCCCGTTCCGCCGCCCGGGGGACTTGGTAATGACCAAAGACGAGATCTTGAAGAAACAGAAGCAATACGTTTTTCCCTGCGTCGCCAACTATTTCACCGAGCCGCTGGTCACCGACCGCGCCTCCATGCAGCACCTGTGGGACGTGGACGGCAAGAAGTATCTCGATTTTTTCGGCGGGATCGTCACCATCTCCGTGGGCCACGCCAACCCACGCGTGACCGGCAAGATCAAAGCGCAGGTTGACCGGCTGCAACACGCTTCCACCATGTTTCCCAATGAGGCCCTGGTGGCCCTTGCGGAAAAGCTGGCGCAGATCATGCCCGGCGAAATCAGCCAGAGCTTCTTGAGCAACAGCGGCAGTGAAGCCAATGAGACCGCGGTGCAGTTGGCGCGCATGTTCACGGGCAACATGGAAGTAGTGGCGCTGCGGCACGGCTACAGCGGACGCACCCAGACAACGCTCACCTTGACCGGGCACTCCACTTGGCGGCGGTCGCTGCCGGGACCGGCGGCGGGCGTGGTCCACGCGCTGAATCCATATTGCTATCGCTGTCCACTGGGCAAGACTTATCCCGATTGCGGCGTGGCCTGCGCCAATGACGTTGAAGCGGTGATCCAGACGACAACCTCAGGCCAGATCGCCGCGTTCCTGGCCGAGCCAATCCAGGGCGTGGGCGGTTTCATCACTCCGCCCAAAGAGTACTTCAAGATGGTGTTCAAGATCGTGAAGAACTACGGCGGGCTGTTCATCGCCGACGAAGTGCAAACGGCGTGGGGACGCACCGGCAAACGATGGTTCGGCATAGAGCACTGGGAGGTCGCGCCGGACATCATCACTTCGGCCAAGGGCCTGGGCAATGGCGTCCCCGTAGGACTGACGGCCACGCGGCCGGAGATCGCGGCCAGCTTTAAGGGGCTGCAGATCTCCACTTTCGGCGGCAATCCGGTGACGTGCGTTGCCGCCAAAGCGACCATCGACCTGATTGAAGAAGACCGCCTGATGGACAACGCGGAGGTGGTGGGCAGCTATTACCGGCAAAGGCTGGAGGCGCTGAAAGAAAAGTTTGACCAGATTGGCGACGTCCGCGGGATGGGCTTGATGCAGGCCTTGGAGTTCGTGAAAGACCGCGAGAGCAAAGAGCCCGACCCTGACACCACGAACAAGTTCATGGAAGAGTGCCGCAAGAGCGGACTGCTGGTCGGAAAAGGCGGACTCTATGGCAACGTGGTGCGCACCTCGCCGCCGCTGAACATAAGCAAGGCGGACGTGGACGAAGCCATCGGGATCATGGACCAGGCGATGACGGCGATTACGCCTGCGCTGGCGGGAGCGGCGAGGCGCTAAGCCGTTGCCGCCGCCTTGGCCGCCTCTGTCCTGGCCAGCACATCCAGCACCTTGCCAACGTTGTTGCTCTCAAACGCGCGGACCGGCAGCAATTGCAGCTTGATCAACATTGGCGGCGAGATCACCAGCTTGCCCAGCACGCTGGTGCGCAGGTCAACGTCCGCGATGGCCGCGTCCATGAGATCGGGCGAAGTTGCTGCCAGATTCACCGCCACATTCCAGGCGGCATCGCGAGCAATCTTCATGTTGAAGTTGATGATCTGGGTTTCCGTGCGCAGGTCGAACTTTTGCAGGAGGTCGATCAGGGGCGAAACTTCCCCAATCTCCTTCTCCACCGTTCCCACCAGTTCGGCCAGCACGGTGTTGATCCCGTTGAAGTCGGTTTGCAGACCCGGAAGCTGACCGCCCGGAGCAGTCTGTGCGGCCGCGATGCCCAGATCGAGATTGATGTGGGCGTTGATGCCAGCCAGCAACTGCTGCACCACGATGGGATACCAGCGTGACCCGGCATCGAACGCTACTTGCCAGCTCAGGGTGGGTTTTTGCCCGGCGCGCAATTGTTCGAACGCCTGGAGATAGCGATTGGCGAAGTTGACGTCGAGACGATGCATGCGCGGGCCGTTCTGGAAGCGTCCGCTGGCGATGCCGTCTTTCACCGCGCGCGTAACGCGGCGATAAAGCGCGGCAAAGTATCCAAGCCGGCTTTTCTGGTTCCATGCCCAGTCAATGATTCCGTCAAGAGAGCGGATTACGTCATCGATTGTCTCTGCTGGCATGCGGAGATCATAGTCTAGAATCAGAAATCTCCGAAATCCTGCAGATCACGCAAACGCGAAAGAGCCAGGGTTGAATCGGAACGTTGTTCAGCGCATACTCGAGACCAGTCGATGTGGTTTCGTTGCTGCCCGCGCTTTGACTCTCGGTTCACATTCTCACCCATTGGGAAAAACCGTCCTTGCTCCGGGTGCTTTAATGCGTTCCTACGTGCTCCCCTCGCAATATGTATCCCACATGAATCGCCACCTTGTGCCAGGGAGCCAAGGGCGACACAACGCGGGCCATCCACATGATCCGCTGCTTGCGATCCGCGGGAAGATAGCTCGACAGCACTTCGCGGACGGTTGCCGACTGAACGTTGATGCGCACCCGCGTGTGGTGTGCCTCCCTTTCCAGGGAATCGCGCGCCGTGGCCTCGCCCGTCCCGCTGAAAGAAATCCAAATCCCCTGCTTGTACAGGGCGTGCACGAGCGCTCCTTCGCTGCCTTCGAATTGAAAAGGCCCGAGAGGCTTGCTTAAGGGATAAGCGGGGGCATTCAACAGCCGGTTGTCATATATGTGCACAACCTTCGGATTGAGGCTATCCATCACGTAGCCGAAATGAGGCACATCGCGCTGGATGGCGGTCAACTCCTGGGTCACGTCGCTGTTTCCCGGCTGGAGGTAGTTGCAGTGGACGGCGGCAGATTGCATTGCCGGCATCAGCATCCAGGTCGCGGAGGCCGTATCCATCGACGCTTCTAGCTCCTCCATCGTAAAGTACACGTCGTACTTCTTTCCCACTTCCCACAGCACGTCTGGAAGCGAGCAGATCCTTTTGTGCGACACCCTGGGTGCCTGCGCCAGGGCTTCCACCGAACCGACGACCAGGCACAGGGCCACGCATATCAGACTGATCTTCATAGCTATGCGCTTCATGGCCGGTCTCCTACGCTGAAAAAAACTCTCTCCACTCACAAGCAATCCTCTGCCCAACACATGGTTAATGTTCTATTCGGTGTTACGATTACCTCTCGCTTTACCCCGTCCTTTTCTCCCTGCAGCTTGATGCCTCCAACGAAGATGGTAAGGGTCGGGGCCCCCACCAGAAGCAACGGATTCGCTCCGAAGCTAGGCAGGTTTATCCAGTCCGTGACCTTGGGATCCGTGACTGACACGACGAAACAATCCAAACTAGAATTTCAAATCTCTTTCAGCTCCTCCTGCAGCGCTGTCTTTACGCGCTGCTGGTGGTCGGCGGCCAGCTTCCCGCCTTTCGACGTGAGGTAGAAAACGTCAATCGCCATTTCCCCTTCCGTATCGATGAGCGCGATCTCGATATTGCACTGCGCCCGCGAAAGTGTGGAGCTAACGCGATAGAGCAATCCAGGCCGGTCCTGCGCGATGATCTGCAGGATCGTGCAACTCGAGGAACTGGTGTCGTTGAAGTCGAGGCGCGTGGCAATCTTAGTCCTGGCTGCGGGTTCACGTCCGGGACGCAGACGGTCGCGCAGCATCTTGTCGAGGTCGGCGCGCCCGGTAAGCACGTCAGAGACGCTGCGTTTGAAGCGCTCCCACTCCGGCAGGTTCAACTCCAGAGTTCGATAGGGATCAGTGAAGTGAAACGTGTCCACCACCACGCCTGCCGAGTTGGAGACGGCGCTGGACTTCACGATGCTCATGCCCCAAGCAGCAAGAACACCTGCGACGCTGGCAAAGAGCATGGGACGGTCCGGCGTTACAACCGTCAGGTCAAACCAGTGGCGGCCGCGCTCCAAACTGACCTGCACCGGATCGCTCTTCAGACGCGACGCCATCTCCAGGTGGCGCAGCACATCGTCTTTGGCCGCGATAGCCAGGTAGCGGCGCGGCAAACCCTCAAGAAACACTTTAAGTTTCTTGCCGGCCACCGGTGAGAGCGTGCGCAGCAGCTCGTCTTCGTCTTCCGAGCCTTCATACAGGCGCTGGTCCGCGCTCAGGTTCATGTGGTTGACGGTCTCAATGTAGAGCTGCCAGATGTTTTCCGCCTTCCACGGCGTGAGGGCCTCGGGATTCACGGCCTTGATGTCGGCGTATGTGAGCAGGCAGAGCATCTTCAGCCGCTCCGGCGATTTCATGCTCTCCGCGAAGGTACGGACGGTGTCAGGATCGAAGATGTCGCGCCGCAGCGCCGCCGACATTGCCAGGTGATTCTGGATCAGGAAGAGAACGGTCTCGCGGTCCTGAAGCTCCAGGTCCAGGCGCTCCAGGCTGTGGTCCGCCATCTCGAGTCCGGACGCGATGTGATCATCGCCAGCCACGCCTTTGCCCACGTCATGCAGCAGGATGGCCAGATAAAGCATCTCCGGCTGTTCGAGCTCGCTGAGCAGCGTGGCGTAGCGCTTGTCCCACTCGGACGATGATTCTTGCAACCGGTGCAGACCCTCAATGGCGAGGAAGGTATGTTCATCAACCGTAAAGCGATGGTAGAAGTCGCGTATCACAAGCGCGTCAATGGCGCGTAGTTCCGGCAGCACCAGGGTGAGAAAGCGCAGCGCGTGCATGGAGCGCAGGGCCTCCGCGGCGTGCGGCTGGAGCAGAATCTCCTGCAGATAGATCCACAGCTCGGCCCCGCGCGGCGGCGTGGCTGCAATGGCCGGCAGCGCCTGCTCGATGCGCTGTTCCGTGGTGGTGCTCAGCTTGACGCCGTGGTGCGCGACAAAGTGGAACAGGCGCAGGAGCGTTTCCGGGTCCTGCAACGCCGCAGCCTGCTGCAGAAAAACCATGCCATGCACGACCGAAAATTCCGAGGTGGAGATGCGCGAACGCCAGCTTTGAAACTGGCGGTAGAGAGATGACCACGTTGCGGGCACCTCATCCAGCAACTGCAGGCAGATGCGATGCACGGCCCGCGCATGCTGGAAGTAGATGCGCATCCAATCGGCGGCGGTCAAAGCCCCGTCGCCGTTTACGCCAATCTTCCGGGTTGCGGCTTCGTCCTGCGCCGCCCAGGTCAGGCTGTTGTCGTCGCGATTGTGGCGCAGATGAAGAAAGCAGCGGACCGCGCTCAGGAACT
>DASVFK010000060.1:0-3963 GCA_036380095.1 Candidatus Angelobacter sp.
GGTTCGGTCTGGAATGGATGTGGGCCGGGGCGGCAGCGGCCGTGATTGCGATGATTGCGTTGATCTTCTTGCTGCGCGCCGGGGAACGAAGACAGACGCCCGTGATTGAGACAGTGCGCACGACACAGCAACCGGCGCCGAAGATCGCGAGTGAGCAGGGAAACGTGCAACCGCCGGCTCCAACAAGACGAACAGGAACGGCGAATCGAGTGGGCAAAACAGGAACGCAGCAGATTGCAGACACGCGGCCTGATGTGTTTCCGACGCCTACGCCACTTTCAGAACAGGAAAAGCTGCTGTTGCGCTACCTGGCGGGCACCCCACGGGAAGAAATCGTGGCGCAGAGCCACGCTGACGAGCCACCGCAGGACGCCCTGCCTCAAGACCAAACAGCTTTACCAGGACCAGCAGTCACCAATTCGCAGTTGAGCAATACTCGGTAGGAGGAGCGACGATGAGAACACTTTTGGGAGTAATTCTGGCTTTTGCCTTGATTTCAAGTTCCGCGGCACAAGACCAGGCGAAGAAGCAGGAACCTGCCAAAGGGAGCACGCCGGCGGCCAAAGCGCCAGAGAGCTATCGCCTGGAGTTCAAGATCTACGAACTCGAGGGCGGCAAGCGGACGAATGAGCGCGCTTATACCATGATCGGCGGCGTCCCCGGAGGCTGGACGAACCTGAGAACGGGGACGCGGGTACCGGTTACGACCGGGGAAAAGAGCACATACATCGATGTCGGCGTGAGGCTGGATTGCCATCTTTCCGAAGAGGGCGGAAAAGTCTTCGCCCAGGTGAGGATGGAAATCAGCAGTCTCGTGCTGCCGGAACCGGGCAACGAGCCTCGCAGCTCCACAATGCCGGTATTGCGTAATACCAATGCGGACATTGGGACCGAAATCAAGACCGGTAAGCCCCAGATCATCGCCAGCGCGGATGATGTTAACAGCAAGAAGAAGGTGCAGGTGGAATTGACGGCAACCAGAATTGAATGAGGCATGGTTAACTTCTCTCCAGCGGGCGCCTCGGGGCGCCCGTTTTTCTTGCCCGGAAAAAGTCCCGTGAGCCGCATTCAACTCTGCAATCGTTCGGATGCGCTTTTTAGTATCCAGGCGTGGCTTGTGCAAGTATTCTGCTTGCATGCGTTCTTGGGTTATGACGCCGCTTCGGTTGGTTTTGCCGCTTCTGACCGCTACATTCCTGGCCGTCCACCCGCTTGCAGCTTCCGCTTCTGGTGAAACATCTGGAAGCGCCACCGGATTGTTTAACCAAGGTGACTTTCGCGCGGCTGCGGCAGCGTTTCAAGAGATCGTCGATAAGACGCCTTCGCCGGAAGCCTACGCCGGCCTGGTGCAGAGCTTGCTGAAGCTGGATGACGTGGACGCAGCGGAAGAACAGTCTCGCAAGGCGCTGGAGAAGTTCCCCCAGTCCGCCGCAGCGCTCGCCGCGGATGGCGACGCGAAGTTTCGCCGCGGGCTGATGGCGGAAGCAGAGGACCAATATACCGCTGCTCTCAAGCGCGATGAGAAATGCGCTCGCGCCTGGCTGGGGTTGGCGCGGATTGACGCCGCGGCCTCACTGCCCCAACGGGCAAAAGAAGCGCTCGGTAAGGCCCATGAATTGGCGCCGCAGGATGGAGACATTCTCTACTACTGGGCGGTGCTGCAGCCGTATCCCCAAAACGTGGCCGGGCTGGAGAAGCATCTGGCCGAGTTCCGCAATGACGCGGAGTGGGAGCGCCACGAGCGCGAGTACGTGGATTTCCTGAAAGCGCTGGAGGGGCGCAAGGTGTGGTTGCCGGCGCGCGAAGTACAACAGGCAGAAGTCAAGCTGCAACCTATTTTTACCCCGCAACAGGCGGCGTCCCAGGGCAACGGTGTGCGGGCCCCCGTGCAGTCGATCATCGAAAATCCCGAGAGCCGCGTGCGCGGCTATAGTCTGCAGGTAAAGCTGAACGATCGCGCCACGGCCAGCGTGATGCTCGATACGGGGGCTTCCGGGCTCACCATCAGCCGCAAACTGGCGGAGAAAATGGGAGCCAAGAAACTGTCAGACCGTTCTCTGGAAGGTGTGGGGAATGAGGCCCCGCTCAAAGGTTATGAGGCCTGGGTCGACAAGGTGACCATTGGCGAGCTTGAGTTTCACGATTGCCACGTTTTCGTCACGCCCAAGAACAATCCGGATTTCGACGGCCTGATCGGGACCAACGTCTTCGAAGACTACCTGGTGAAGGTAGACTTGCCCGCGCACAGGCTGTTCCTGGAGCCTTTGCCGAAGCTGATGGAAACCGCATCAGGACAAGCGCGTGCAACAAGGGGCTCTTTCACGCAGTTTTACCGCTTTGGCCACATCCTGTTGATGCCCACCACAGTGGGCGCGTCCGCGCGCGGACTCTTCCTGCTGGATACCGGCTCGGCCACCAACTCCATGTCGCCGCAACTCGCACGGCGGGTCAGCCGGGTGCGTGGGTCCAACGTGGCCGTCCACGGCATGAGCGGCAACGTAAAGGACGTCTATTCGGCGGACGAAGCGGTCCTGCAGTTTTCGCGTTTCAGCCAGCCGCATCAGAACATGGTTACGTTTGATGTCCATGCCATCAGCAAAGACCTGGGCACGGAGGTTTCAGGCTTCATCGGCTTTCCCACGCTGAAGAACATGAAGATGATCATCAATTACCGGGATGGGCTGGTGGATTTTGAGTACAAGCCTTAGCTGCTAGCTTCTGGCTGCCAGCTATTGCCAAGTCTTGACGCGGGCCGAACCTTTGCAGCTAGCGGCCAGCAGCTAGCAGCCAGTGGCTCATTCGCGTATCATTGGTGCGTTTAATTCCGCTTCAGGAGCCGCACCAGCCATGATCTTCCGGAACAGGGGATTTGCCCTGCTCGTGATCGTTTTTTGCGCACTGGTTTCAATCGCACATCCTCAAACTGCCTCCCAGCCGGGAAGCGAAGAAAAGAAGCCCGGCAAACCAGAATCTGCGGTGCAACCGAAGAAGCCCGCGGCGAAACCAGCGTCAGCGCAGGCGGCAGGCGCGGTCGATGAGAAGCTATTTGGGGCGATGCGCTGGCGGCAGGTGGGGCCGTTTCGCGGCGGACGCGTGCTGGCAGTCACCGGCGTTCCCGGCGAGCCCAACGTTTTCTACTTTGGCGGCGCTGCTGGCGGCGTGTGGAAGAGCACCGATACGGGTGTGAACTGGAAGCCTATGTTCGATGGGCAGAACATTGCGTCGATTGGCGCGATCGCAGTTGCACCCTCTGACCACAACGTGATCTATGCAGGCAGCGGCGAGGCCTGCATTCGCGGCAACATCACTTACGGCAACGGCGTGTACAAGTCCGTGGATGCGGGCAAGACATGGAAAAACCTTGGCCTCAAAGACACGCGTCATATCGGCGCGGTGATTGTTGATCCTAAGAATGCCAATGTGGTTTTCGTGGCGGCTCTGGGCCACGCCTATGGACCGAATGAAGAGCGCGGCGTCTTTCGCAGCACGGATGGCGGCGCCACCTGGCGGAAAGTGCTCTACAAGGACACGAAGACCGGGGCCATCGATATTGTTTTCGATCCCAACAACTCGAGCACTCTGTTTGCGTCGTTGTGGGAGGTGGTTCGCACGCCGTGGAGCTTGAGCAGCGGTGGTCCGGGCAGCGGGCTCTACAAATCGACGGACGGCGGCACAACCTGGACGCGCCTGGAAGGGCACGGACTGCCGGTGGGCATCATGGGACGGATCGGAGTCTCGGTCTCCGGCGCGGACTCGAACCGCGTATACGCCATGATCGAAAACAAGGAAGGCGGCGGGCTGTATCGTTCCGATGATGGCGGCGAGAGCTGGACCCGCGTGAATGATGACGGCCGTCTGCGCCAGCGCGCCTGGTATTTCACCCACATCTTCGCCGACCCGAAGTCCGTGGACACGCTCTACGTGCTGAACACAGGCATGTTTCGCTCCACCGACGCAGGCAAG
>DASVFK010000061.1:0-18104 GCA_036380095.1 Candidatus Angelobacter sp.
CCAATTCGGAGGCAAGCACCACACAACAGTCATGCATTCGGTGGAGAAGGTCGAGGAACAGCGCCAGTCTGACAAAGACCTGAATCGCATGTTGAACAAGCTGACGGAGACGCTGAACAATTGAGCGGAACCGTTTTCCACTATTTGCGTTGATACACTGGTGGATATCTTTTGAGGGCATGTGGAAACAGTGCAAGACAGGTTCACAGAACCGATTGCGGACGAAAATGTCCACATCGAGGCAGGCAGGAACGTCCAGAACTCAAGAGGGCGCGGGCAAGTAAGGCGTCGTTCCTGGAAGGGTTTACCCGGAATTCCCACTTTTCCGCATGCATCTGCTGTTACTGCTGTATATATTTACTGTTTGACTTAAATTAGGAACAGATATTATTGAGGGGGCCATGAATTATGCCTTCCGCCGTAGCAACCGAGGTTGGCACCACGATGGAAATCAGCGTCAGCAAATCTGATCTGCTCAGGGAACTTACGGCCACCCAGGGCGTGGTGGAGCGCAAGACCACGATCCCTATCCTGTCGAACTTTCTCTTTGAAGCTTCCGGTGACAAGCTTTCCATTACGGCAACAGATCTGGATTTGAGCCTGCGGACCGCCTGTCCGGCGAAGGTGAAGAAAGAAGGCTCATGCACGGTTCCTGCGCGCAAGCTGTATGACTACGTGAAGCTGCTCGGTGACGGGGACATCGGAATCAAGCTGCTGGAAAACCACTGGGTGCAGATCCGCAGCGGCCGGTCTCTTACCAAAATGGTGGGTATGGCGCGGGCCAATTTTCCCGCGCTGCCGCAGTTTCCTGCAGAGTCGGCGATCCAGTTGCCGGCACAGGTGTTGCGCAACCTGATCGCCAAGACGATTTTTGCCATTTCCAATGAGGAATCTCGCTACACCTTGAACGGTGCTTTAATGGTGCTTAAGCCCGAGGCGATCATTATGGTGGCAACGGACGGACATCGCCTGGCGCACATCGAGCATACAAACTCCAAAATTTCAGTGAGCGGCGAGTTGAAGGTCCTGGTGCCGAAAAAGGCGATGGCGGAGTTGAGTGTGCTGCTGAACAGCACCGAGGTAGACACAGTTGATTTTGCCCGTGACGAATCCACTTTGTTTTTCCGTGTAGGCGGTCGCCTGCTGACGTCACGCCAGTTGACCGGCCAGTTTCCCAATTACGAAGCCGTGCTGCCGCGCGATAACAACAAGGCAGTCGCTGTACACTGCGACGAACTTTCCGCGGCCATCCAGCGCGTTGCCCAGTTCGCCGACGAACGCTCCAACGCCATCCGTTTTCGGGTGGAAAAGGGTGAGCTGAAAATTTCCTCTTCCAACACCGAGACCGGGGAATCAGAGGACTCGATGGAAACCGCTTACAACGGCGACCCCATGGTGATCGGGTTCAACTCGCAATATCTGCTGGAGTTTCTCAAGGTGGTGGGCGCGGGCGATGTACGGTTTGAATTCAAGGACGCGCAGTCGGCCGGCCAACTGCGTCCGGACGAGGCGCCGGACAGCGAGTACAAGTATCGCTACATCGTGATGCCGATGCGGATCTGAGAGATCAACAAGCGTGCACAACGGAAAAGGCCGGACATCAGGTCCGGCCTTTTGCATTTCTGGAGGTTGATCTTCCGAATTAATTTGTCATCTTGCGTGCCATCACACGCTCCACTGTGCGCTCCACGCTGGGAAGGAAGGATTCTGAGGGGGCAAATGCGAGGTCGCCGCTGTGTTGGTAGCTGATCAGGGCTTCATTCCAACGTTGTAGGATCAGACGAGTTGGAGAATTCTGTACCGAAGCCCGGACCGGTTGCGGTTTCATAGCCGTGTAAGCCCAAAATCCAACCACAGCCGTCCACAACATCCCGTCCATCAGGTTCACGATATTCGAGTAGGGACTCAGCTGCGTGGTGAAATAGGATTCTATGGTCCCAACCGCCGAGGTCAGACCGAGGCCGAGCGCAACCGACGCTCCCTGCGCCCGCCAGGAAAGACCAAGCCGGGAACCGAAGAGAGCCATCAACAACAGTACACCGCATTGCATAAGTTGAACACTTCGTTCAATCAACGAAATGGCTGTGCATATTCTGCTGCTTTGTGAGCCGGAAGTGGCGAAGGCACTCAGGATTCCGGTGGCCAGCAAAAACAGAGCGGCCCAACCGGCAAGCATCTTGGCTAAATCGATGACAGCGGAGAATGGCTTGAGTGCGTTGACGAAGACCTCATACAGAACGAGGAAGTTGAAGATCATCCCGACGGCTGTAAGAGTCCAATAGATATAAAAGTACTGCTGTGCTGAACCCAGTTGGGCAATCCTGAATGCAATCGCCAGACCCATGTTAAAAATCAGATAGCTGAAAAACACCGGCATGCCCATGCGTCGCTTATTTTTGATGAGGAAGAACAAGGTCAGGGCTTCAAGTGCAAAAATTGCTGCTGGGAGCAGCCAATTGGACACCGCTTGAACCAGGGAAGCTTGCATGGACACCACCCTCCAGAGGCAGTGAGCATACTATCCCCTCGCCGCAAGGACAATGACCCACGGCAGCACGAAGGTACATTTACTGAGGAATAAACCGGATTCCATGTTGGTTTACTGAATCAACAACTGGAACCTGACTAGCTCTTGCAAGCTCTAGCGAGCGCAGAGGCAAGGCATTGGTTTCGGTACCCCAGCTCCACCTGGAATGCTCGATGTGGCTGATGCAGGGCCACTTAGCGCAGAATATCCAGCAAATACGACAAGAGCGACGATAGAGGAACGAAGTAACGCTTTCATGGGGAGGTCTCCTGTTTTCTTCAATTTAACTTGGCTTGGTGGTGCGTCCTAAAACGCGGGCCTGAGTATACACGATTCTGAGAAAGCTCAAATTATTTTTAGGACACGTTCCGTTTCCGTAAATCCATCGCCAAGGCCTGCCTGAACGGACAGCTAGAATCAAATCGAAAGTGCATGTAAGTGATTGACCCTTAGTAACATTCCTGAGTGTGCCCAAAACACCGTGCATCTAAGGTAAAAGCCTTAAAATTCATCGCCTGCGCGATGCCCCTGGCGCCAAAATCTCAGCGTGTGGTTTGGTTTTCAGAAACGCAGCTGCGGACGCAAAATCTGTACCAAGCTGTTGCATGTGTACGCTATCGCCTGTGTCTCGATTTTGCGGCCCGATCTGGGTGCAACTCTAGTGCTCGATCCCTGGCAAAGCCCCACTGACAACAGCTCTCATGTGGTACAATTATGGGTTGGCACAAGTCCATCTAAGATACTGAGTTTTCAGTGATTTGAGTGTGAAATCCGCCAATGGTTTTGTGCCGCAAATGAGGAGTTCAATTTGGCCGCGAAAGAAGCCCCAGCAGTAACAGCGAAAGCCATGGCAGAGCAAACTAAAAGCAAAAAAGCTGGCGGGAACGGCAATGGCGAATACACCGCGGAGGACATCAAGGTCCTGGGTGGAATGGAAGCTGTTCGCCTGCGTCCGGCGATGTACATCGGCTCGAACGGCGAGATGGGTCTGCACCACCTGGTCTACGAAGTCGTGGACAATTCGGTGGACGAAGCCCTGGCGGGCTTTGCCGCCAAGATCGAAGTCACCATCCACATCGACAACTCGATCACCGTGGTTGACGACGGCCGCGGCATCCCCGTGGACGACATGATCGTCGACGGCGAAAAAGTTCCGGCGCCGCAGGTGGTGCTCACCAAGCTGCATGCCGGCGGTAAATTCGATACTTCAACCTACAAGGTTTCCGGCGGACTGCACGGCGTCGGCGTTTCCGTGGTGAACGCGCTCAGCCACCAGTTAGACGTGGAGATTTGGCGCGACGGCCAAGTGTGGGAGCAATCGTATTCTGAAGGCGAGCCCACGACCAAGTTCAAGAAAACGGGCAACACCAAGAAGCGCGGGACCAAGGTCCACTTTCTGCCCGACAAAAAGATTTTCACCACCACGGAATATAACTTTGACACGCTGGCCCAGCGGCTGCGTGAACTGGCCTTCCTGAACAAAGGCCTGCAGATCACGCTGACAGACGAACGCCAGACGGACGCCAAGACCGGCGAAGCCAAGAAAACAGAGTTCAAGTACACCGGCGGCATTGCGGAGTTCATCAAGCACCTGAACCGTGGCAAGAGCGTATTGCATGACAAACCCATCTACATGGAAGCCGAACGCGATGGCGTGGCCATGGAAATCGCGCTGCAGTACAACGACGGCTATTCGGAAACAGTCTTCAGCTTTGCCAACAACATCAACACCGTAGACGGCGGCTCGCACCTTTCCGGTTTCCGCACTTCCTTGACGCGCACCATCAACTACGCGGGGCAGCAGCTTGGCTTGTTCAAGGACGTAAAGGAAAACCTTACGGGCGACGATGTGCGCGAAGGCCTGGTGGCGGTGGTGAGCGTGAAGCTGCCGCAGCCGCAGTTTGAAGGCCAGACCAAGGGCAAGCTGAATTCTGATATCGCCGGCGTGGTGCAGGCCTTTGTGAACGAGCGGCTAGGCGGCTACTTTGAGCAGAACCAGACGGTGGCGCGCAAGATCATCAACAAGGCGATTGAAGCCGCGCGTGCCCGTGAGGCCGCTCGCAAGGCCCGCGACCTTACTCGCCGCAAAGGCGCGCTGGATGGCGGCGGACTGCCGGGCAAGCTGGCTGACTGCTCTGAGCGCGATCCCAACCGCTGCGAACTGTTCCTGGTCGAGGGCGAATCCGCCGGAGGCACCGCCAAGCAGGGCCGCGATCGCCGCTTCCAGGCGATTCTCCCGCTGAAAGGCAAGATCCTGAACGTGGAGAAGGCGCGTTACGACAAGATGCTCAGCCACGAAGAAATTCGCGCCATGATCACGGCGCTGGGCACGGGCATCGGAAAAGAAGACTTCGATCCGGCGCGTCTGCGCTACGCCAAGGTAATCCTGATGACGGACGCCGACGTGGACGGCTCCCACATCCGCACCCTGTTGCTCACGTTCTTCTTCCGCCATATGAACGAACTGATCAAGCGCGGCAACGTGTTCATCGCTCAGCCGCCGCTCTACGGCATCAAGAAGGGCAAGACGCAGCAGTACATCAAAGACGATCGCGAGTTCGTCCGCGTGATGGTGAAGCGCGCCGCCGAAGGCATGGTGGTGCGCTACGGTGAAGGCGCAGCCAAACTCGATGGCGCCAGCCTGGCCAAGTTCATGACCACGCTCAACGAGTACCTGGACTTCTTCAGCAAAGTAGACAAACGTATCCGCGACGAGAAGATCACCGGTCTGCTGCCGCGCGTGGCCCTGGCGCAGCGCGGCGACTTTGAAGGCGACAAGAAGAACCCGCCGAAGAAGATCGAGAAAATGGAAAAAGAGCTCAACAAGCTGGCGAAAGAGCTGCAGCTCAAGAAGGTGTCCTCATACTTCGATGAAGAGCACAACCTGTGGGGCGTGCAATTCACGGATTCGCAGGGCGCGGAGCGGCATGTGAACTGGGGCCTGGCTTCCACGCCGGAATATCGCCAAATGCTGGCGAAGTACAAGCAGATTGAGCAGTACATGGAGCCGCCATTCGTGGTGGAGCTGGCGGGCAAGCCGGGCAACGGCGATGAAACGGCCGACCTGAGCGACGCCGAGCGCGCCGAGCTGGAAAAAGCGGCCAAGAAAACGTCCAAGGCCGCGGTGCGGCGCACCAAGGCCGAGGCCGAGGTGGTGGAGAAGCAGACACCGCGCGAACTGTTCGACTACATCCTGGCCGAAGGCAAGAAAGAATACAGCGTACAGCGCTACAAAGGCCTGGGTGAGATGAGCTCCGAGCAGCTCTGGCAGACCACCATGGACCCGGAACGGCGCACCCTGCTGGCGGTAAGAGCCGAAGACATCGAAGCCTGCGAATCGATCTTTACCACACTGATGGGCGAAGACGTGGAGGCGCGCCGCAAGTTCATTGAAGAGAACGCGCTCGACGTGAAGAACCTGGATATATAGGGCCTGCTGGTTTTGCAGAAGAAGGCACAGCTTAGATCAGCCGCGAATAAACGCGAAATACGCGAATAGCAGAAATCAAATTCGCACTTTTCGTGTCGATTCGCGGCTGCTGCTTCATGCGGCGGGCGGTCCAGCGGGCTCGGGTATCGGCATGGTAAGCACAGGCTCGGGCCTCTTGCGGTAAAGGACAAGGATGACAATGGTCATCGCTGCCCAAAGAACCAAGGTGAGCGCGCTGCCTTCCGGGCCCACGCTTCCGCCGGTGAGCCAGTCTGGGCCGGCCTGGTGTGAGTTGAGCAGGTGTCCCGGCGCCTGCAGCCCGCTGTCATTCACGCCGTAAACGAACGATTGTCCCCAGTTCCAGCCGGCATGAGCGCCCACAGCCAACCAAAGGTCGCCCGTAGCGCGCAAGGTGGCGGCGGCGAAGAGAGCGAAGACAGCGGTTGCGATCACGCCAACATGAGTTTCTCCGCTGTTGCCCATGTGGCCCCAGGCGAAGATCACAGCCAGAACAATGGCCGCAGGCCAGAAGCCGATGCCTTCCGCCAAGGTGTGCAGGGCATAGCCGCGAAGTGTGAATTCCTCGAATAGGCCTACCATGAGAAATGTGAGAGCCCACAGAGCGCCCCAGATAAGCATCTCCCGCCCACGTAGCGCGAGGTTGCCGAAATAAAAAACGTGGAGCGCGCGCATGATCAGCAGCAGGAGCGTGAGAGGCAGAAAGCCCCAAAACAAACAACCGGTCCAGAAACGGGCAAAAGCATGTCGCCGCAGCGGCAAGCCATAAACACCCACGCGTTGGCGCTCAATCCTGCTCATGATCCAGCAGACCAACAGCACAACCAGGAAGAGAATCAAGTCACTGAGCCCGAGCACTACCGGGAACAGATAACCCTTTGGCAATTGCGGTCCGGCGCCCGGGCCTGCCCTCCTGATCAATTGCTGGGCACCAAAGAAGATCAGCCAGAGCATGAAGACGAAGATCAGCAGGCGCCAGCCGGGGCGCAGCCCTCGAGGGTTATAGAAAACTACGTGGAACGGCGCTGAGCGAGTAGCGGACGAGATTTCCGGATGCAGGGTTGCCATTGGTGAAACTGTAACAGAGTGTCCGGCGAGGGTCACCCACCGCGCCGGAGTCGCACGGCGGCCCTGCATGATACAAATGAACAATTCATGCTCCAGGTTATCCAAGAGTTTCAGGTGGGCCGGCCGCAGATGTTTGCCGGGCTGATGCTGCTGGCGTTTCTGGCTCAGGCGTTGTGGGGAGCACAGGCGCGCAAGCTGTCGTCGCTGGAATTTCAATACATTGAAGCGGGCCTGCCGCAAAGACCGGGGCAGGAATACAGGGTGACTTCACCGCTCACGAGTTGGGTGGCGGCTTTGCCGTTTCGCGTGGCCCGGTATGCGGCAGGCAAATCCATGAGCCAGGCCCGGTTTGTGCCCAGTGCGTGGATGCCTCGGCTGCCGTTCGCGATCTTTGGCGTGTGGCTGGGAGCGGCACTGTGGTGGGTGGCGCGGCGGCTGTTCGATGACGCCGGCGGCTACGTAGCTCTGGGGCTGTATTGCTCGTCGCC
This sequence comes from Candidatus Angelobacter sp., assembly GCA_036380095.1. GTDB lineage: Bacteria > Acidobacteriota > Terriglobia > Terriglobales > Acidobacteriaceae > Angelobacter. The sequence continues at coordinate 7,532 of DASVFK010000061.1, forward strand.
GGCGATGGTGATGATCGCGAGCAATGTGGGGCCGGAGATCATCCTGGCCTGGAGCATCTTTGGAATGGTTTACACTGCGATCGGCGTGGCGCACACCCTGTATGCGCCGGTCAGAAAGTGGGCCCCCAGAATCGTAATCCTGGGCCTTTCGATCGGCTTTGCCCTGGCCACGGCATTGTGGTCTTTCACGCTGGCCGTGCTGGCGCTGGCCTTCATGCTGTATCTGGCGCCGGGGCGGAGGCTGGCGGCGCTGGGGGTATGGTTGAGCGCGTCCGGCATTGGCGCCGCGGTGTTTGGGGCGGTGAGCTGGTTCACGCGGGGACGGAGCGTGGGCCCGCACAGCCTGGTTGACCCGAAAGTATCCCGCCAGATGCTGGAGACGCTGAACTTTGTTTTTGCCGATGGCTACTTGCCCCTCAACAGCTATCTGTTTGTGTTGCTGTTCATCGTTGCGCTGACGGCTTACGGAAGCTGGTCGCGGGCGCGCTACTTTGGCAACACAGCGCCGCTGATCACGGGATTTTCCGCGGTGCTGCTGTTCAGCCTGGTCCCCGCGATTCACCTATGGGACGCAACTCTGGGCCTGAGCTTTGTGTTCTTATTTGTTGGCGGTGTCGCGGCTGACCTGCTGGAGACAGAATGGGGTCGCGGTGTGGCACGAATACTGGCTGCAGGATTTCTGCTTCGCGCCGTTCTTGGAATAGTGGCATTGGGCCGGTGGATCAGGGTCCCGGTATAAAAGCAAGTTCAAGCTGGACGGCAAGGTTTATCATGATAGATAGCGGTATCGGCAGGTGTCCTATGTTGCGACTGGCCGTTCTATTTGCGTTGCTCGCCTTGGCAGTAGCTGGGCAAGCACAAACTTTCAGCCGTGGCGCGCCAGCTTCCGTGGTTTCTCCTGAAGCCGACGGACGGCAGCACGGCATTCCCGCGGGCGCGACTTCGCCCGGCCCAGATGGCCGCCTGCATGGCATCCCGGCCAGCGCGAGCTCGCCGCAAGGAATTCCGATGTTTGTGAATCCGGGAGCATCGCCCTTCTTACGGACCGGTCACGGCCCGCGACGCCGCTTTGGAACAGGCAAAGGACACGATGATGGACATGGTCGTCTCCTGTTTGTGCCTGTACCGCTGTTCTATCCCATTTATCCCGATGCAGCGTACCCGGTGGCCGATCCTAACGTCCAGGCGCCCGAGCAGCCGGCAGAACAAGCAGCCGCGGCAACGTACAGCGATCCAGCTCCGCCAGCGAACGCTTCCTCCGTGAACGCCAACTCTGAAGATGCGCTGCGTGCAGCCTACCTCCAAGGCGCGCGCGACGCCCTCACCCAGCAGCAACAAAGCGATCCGCGCTACGGCAGCCACTACATGGATTCGCGGGAGCGGAGCGCGTCGCCATTTGCGGAGAGAACCGCGCGCAAGCGGCAGAGTGAGCAAAGCGACGCTGCCGCCGCAGTTCCTGCCAAAGAGAGCGAGTGGCCGGCGACGGTTTTCATCTTGAAAGACGGGAGCCAGATCGAGACGCGCAACTTCGCCATCATGGGCCAGACGCTGTTTGATTTCTCCAGCAAGACCCTCAAGAAGATCGAGCTTGCCGACGTGGACAAAGACGCCACGGTGAAAGCGAATGAGGACCGCGGGATCCAGGTGAAACTGCCGTGACTGCATCTCGGTAACTTCCAGGCATTTCATCTCTTTTTCTTTGGCTTTGGCATCTCGGTCACCTTGTTTTTGGCGCGCTCTTCTACTGGAATGAGCGGTATCATTGCCCTAATCTGATCCTTTGTCTTGCGCTCATTTTTCTCCAGGAAATACCAGAGAGCATCGACGAGGATGTCATTAATGGTTGTACGTTTGTTTTTCTTGGCACGGCGGACCTCGCCGACCCATCGTATGGCTGCCCTATCTTCGGCTGTGAGACAAACGGAGGTCCGAAGTGCATCGTCCGGGATGTGTTTTTCCCTTGGGCTCATAGTCGGATAGCTATTGATTGCGTTCTCACATTGTGACATAATTACGTTATAGTGCAATAACGTGGTAACGCCAATTTGGTCTAATGGTCCAGCCTTGGATTGCGTAATAAGATCTTGGAAGGAGTTAGATGGCGCCTACCGACCCTTTCTCGACAGAGCTCAAGGTGTTTGAGCAGCACCGCAAGGAATGGTTACGCTCGCACCCAGGGAAATATGTTGCCATCCAAGGTAACGTAATCGTGGAAGGATTCTTCAATTCCTATGCGGATGCTCTAAAGGCCGGTCTGCAGAGATTTGGCGCGCGTCACGGTTTTCTGGTAAAGCAGATTTGGATAACAGAGCCCGTGTATTTTGTCTCATAGTATGGCTAAAGTTGAGCTCTCTTGGGACCCATTCAACCCAACTGACCCAGGCCCATGTATTGACGTCATAGTAATGAATTCAAAGGACGTCATTGAGGCAGGGCGCGCTATTGGACTGGAATATCCGGAACCTCGACGAATGAGAGCTCTTCTGGACACTGGTGCATCTGTAACTCTAATCAGCAAGGTCTTCGCAAATCACTGTAAGCTTTTTCAAACCAATCAAGATGTCGAAATTACAGCAATCGGCACCACGCATCGTTGTGGTGAACATGCTGGCGCGATAACTTTTCCTGATACAGGTTTGCGGTCCTTAGATCCCATTCGCATTGTCTCGGCTGTTTTCGCGAAGGAGAGAAATTACGCTTGTCTGATCGGCAGAGATATTTTGCGGAACTGGCTGATCACCTTCGATGGGCGGGCCAAGCGAGTCACCATCGTCGAGCAAGCAACGTCGCATAAAGGGCCAAATCTTCACTGACCAACCGCTGAAACTCAACAGGGATATCTCCGTGCCGTATGGTATAATTTCCTGTATTCTTCTGGCATATAACTTACTGTAAATGCAAGCATTTAGCGGCAATTTCGGCAGGTCTTAAAGGGCCGCCAGGCAGGCTTTAAGTGTGCCGGTTTCGGCAAGGTGAAAAGAGAGTTTTATGGCTGACGAACAGAACCCACAACTTCCACTGAACCCGCCGGGCGGCGGTGACGGACCGGGCGCGGCCAACATCCAGCCGATCAACATTGAAGAGGAGATGCGGCGCTCGTATCTCGACTATTCGATGTCGGTGATCATCGGGCGCGCGCTGCCTGACGTGCGTGATGGGTTGAAGCCAGTGCACCGGCGCGTGCTCTACACCATGCAAGACATGGGACTGCACTACAACAAGAAGCACACCAAGTGCGCCAAGGTTGTAGGCCAGACCATGGGCCAGTACCATCCGCACGGTGACACCGCGATTTACGACACGCTGGTGCGCATGGCGCAGGACTTTTCCTTGCACTATCCCCTGGTGGATGGGCAAGGCAACTTCGGCTCCGTGGACGGCGATCCTCCGGCGGCGATGCGTTACACGGAGTGCCGCCTCACGCGCATTGCCGGCGCGCTCATGGAAGACATCGACAAAGAGACGGTGGACTTTGTCCCCAACTATGACGACACCACGGTGGAGCCGAGTGTTCTGCCGACGCGGGTTCCCAACCTTCTGGTGAATGGTTCGAACGGGATCGCCGTGGGCATGGCGACGAACATCCCGCCGCACAATCTCACGGAGATTGTGGACGCGGCCATCCTGCTGGTGAACGAGCCGGGCACCAAGCTCAAAGAGATCCTGAAGATCGTAAAAGGGCCGGACTTCCCCACTGGAGCCTATATCTACGGGCGCAGCGGAATTGAGAGCGCCTATACCAACGGCCGCGGCCGGTTCATGATGCGCGCCAAGGCCAAGATGGAAGACCTGACGCAGGGGCGCAAGGCCATCATCATCACCGAGATTCCCTACCAGGTGAACAAGGCCGTCCTGATCAAGCGCATCGCCCAGTTGGTGAATGACAAGGTGATTGACGATATCGGCGACGTGCGCGATGAGTCAGACCGTGACGGAATGCGTATTGTGGTTGAGCTGAAGCGCGGCGCCGAAGAACAGATCATCCTGAACCAGCTCTACAAGCACACGCAGATGCAGGAGAGCTTCAGCATGATCCTGCTGGCGGTGGTGAACGGTCAGCCGAAAGAAATGGGGCTGGTGCAGGCCATCCAGCACTTCATCGACCATCGCATTGAAGTGGTGCGCCGGCGCACGGTCTATCTGCTCGAAAAGGCGCGCGAGCGCGAGCATATCTTGGAAGGCTACAAGATGGCGCTCGACAACCTGGACGCGGTGATCAAGCTGATCCGCGGGTCAGGCTCGCGCCAGGAAGCGAAAGAAGCGCTGCTGGCGGCCAAGTTCAAGGTGGTGGACAAGGCGATGCGCGAGCGCATCGGCGGGGGCACGGAAGGCCGCCTGAGCGCGAAGCAGGCGGACGCCATCCTGGAACTCCAACTCTATCGCCTGACGCGCCTGAGCACGGAAGAAATCCTGAAAGAGCTGGAGGAGATCCGGCTGAAGATCGCCGAGTACGAATCGATCCTGGGTTCCGACAAAAAGCTGCGCGGCGTGATCGTGAAAGAGCTGGAAGAGGTGAAGAAAGAATTCGGCGACGCACGCCGCACCGAGATCACCGACGAATCCACGGAGATCACGCTGGAAGACCTGATTGCCGACGAGCAAGTGGTGGTGACCATGTCGCACAGCGGTTACCTCAAGCGCACGCCGCTTTCCACCTATCGCCAGCAGCGACGCGGCGGCACGGGACGCACCGGCATGAAGACGCGCGACGAAGATTTCGTCGAGTACCTGTTCATCGCTTCCACACATTCGTACCTGCTGATCTTCACCAACACCGGGCGCGTGTACTGGCTCAAGGTGTATGAAATCCCGGACGTTGGCGCGGCCGGCAAAGGCAAGCACATCGGCAACCTGGTGGCGTTGCAGCCGGGCGAAAACGTACGCACGTTGCTGGAAGTACGCAACCTGGAAGACGAGCACAACTTTGTCTTCTTTGCCACGCGCAACGGCACGGTCAAGAAAACGCCGGTCAAGGACTTTTCCAACGTGATGTCGCGCGGCATCATCGCCATCGGCATCGAGAAGGGCGACGAACTGGTAGCGGCGCGCCTGACGGACGGCCAGCAGATCATCTTCCTGGCGTCGCATGAAGGCCAGGCCATCCGCTTTGATGAAGACGGCGTGCGTCCCATGGGCCGTCCGGCGTTCGGCGTCCGCGGCATGGACCTGGAAAAAGGCGACTACATTGTGGGCATGGCGGTAACGCCGAAAGCCGAAGCGCAGAAGATGGGCAACGGCAAGCCGGCCGCCGCTAAAGGCAAAGCTGCTGGCGCTACCCAAGCCGAGGTAGAAGCCAAGCCGCTGCCCAACCTGATCCTGAGCGTGACCGAGCAAGGCTACGGCAAACGCACGCCGGTGGAGGAGTACCGGCTGCAGTCGCGCGGCGGCAAAGGCGTGATCAACGTGAAGACCACGGCGCGCAACGGCAACGTAGTGGCCATCATGCTGGTGGACGAAACCTCTGAGGTGATGCTGATCAGCCAGTTCGGCAAGATCCTGCGCACTGACACCAAGCAGATCCGCGAAGCCGGCCGCTCCACGCAGGGCGTACGGCTGTTGCAGCTTGAGACAGGCGACAGGGTGGCTTCGGCGGCGGTGATCCAGGAGAAAGAAGAGGAAGAGCCGAAGCTGTTGCAGTAGAGTTGCACTGAACTTTAAACGCCCTCGTGAGATGCGAGGGCGTTTTTGTCTAAAGCCTGGGATCTACCGGTTCGCTTTCCAGAGCCAGTACGCCGAAGACGCATTCATGAACGCGGCGCAAAGGTTCCAGCCGGACAAAGCGCTCCAGGGCTTCTACACCCAAAGCGAACTCGCGCAATGCCAGTGAACGTTTGCGTCCCAGGCCGCGGGCGCGCAGGCGCTCAAGGTTCTGCGGCGCGGTGTATTCCGGCCCATAGATAATACGCAGGTATTCGCGGCCACGGCATTTCACAGCGGGCTGGACTAGGCCGCGCGGACCGGTAGCGATGAAGTCGAGCGGCTTTACGACCATGCCTTCACCGCCTTTGGCGGTTAGCTCCTCCCACCAGGCGACGGCCGTTGCCTGCGATTCCGAGTCGGCCAGATCCACCAGCATATGCGGCGTGGCCAGGAGCAGGGGATCTTCATGACCGCAGATTCGGGCCAAGGTCTCCATGTGCCAGGCGTGGTCTTTTGCGGTGTGGATCGCGCCTTCGGTGGCCAGCAAGTGGAAGGGCGCCAAGCGTAAATCATCTACCGATGAAACCGGCCAGCAGTAATTACGGTAGGCCGCGACGTACTTCTCCGCCATGTCAAAGCGTTCGCGATAGCGCGCCAGCAAAGGGCTGATCCCAGGATTCAAGACCGCGGCGGTTTCGAGCGCGGCGATGGCTTCCGGCAGCGCGGCGCGAGCAGCGGCTCCGGTGGTGGCGTATTGCCTGCGCAGAAGCTCCTGGGCTTTGGCTGACCAGGGCATGAGCTCGCAATCCAGGCAGACCCAACCTGTGCTGAATTCTTCCCAGAAACCTGCGCGGGTGAGCGCGGCCTGAATGCGGGAGAGGAACTCGGCTTCAAGCTTGAGATCGTTGAAGAACCTGCGGCCGGTGCGGGTGTAGCAGATGCCGATGCCTTCTTCCACCACGCCAAAGCGCTTGCGCGCCTGGTCGTGGTCGCGGCACACGATGACGAGGGCGCGCGAGCCCATATGTTTCTGTTCACAGATCACCCGCCCAACGCCTTCATGGCGGTAGTAGCTGAAGGCCTCGTCGGGATGCTCTAACAGCCCTTCGCGCCTGCTGGTCTCGCAGGGAGACATGGTGGGCGGAAGGTAGATGAGCCACTTGGGATTCGCGGCGAAGCGGCTCATGGTTTCCAGCGCCGCCGTGGAGTTCTCTTCGCGAATGGTGATGTTGCGGTGCAGGCGCGTGGAGATGATGCGCTTGCCCAGCACGTCGTCGATTTCGAGCAGGTCGTCTTGCTGCTGTTGGGCCGTGAGCGCGGGAGCCAGCTCCGCAGCGGGAAAGAACGGCTTCGCGGAGTCATAGTACGTGCGGTGTGCCGGGACCGAGACCAGCTCTCTTTCCGGGTAGCGCAACGCAGTCAACCTGCCGCCGAAGACGCAACCGGTATCAATGTTGATTGTCCGATTCAGCCACTCCGCCTCGGCAACCGGCGTGTGACCGTAAACCACCATGGCGCGCCCGCGGTAGTCGGCAGCCCAGTTGTAGCGAACGGGCAGGCCGAACTCGTCGGTCTCGCCGGTAGTCTCACCATAGAGCGCAAACTCACGCACCTTGCCAGAGCCGCGGCCCTGCATTTCTTCCTTCATGCCGGCGTGGGCCACCACGAGGTTGCCGTCGTCAAGCACGTAGTGGCTTACAAGTGAGTCCATGAACTCGGCGGCGATGCGAGAGAAGCCGTGATAGCTCTGATCATAGGCTTTGAACTGCTCAAGCGAATCGCCGAGTCCGTGCGTGATCTGCACTTTCTTGCCCCAGATGGCGCGCATGAACTTGACGTCGTGGTTGCCGGGAACGCAGAGCGAGTGGCCGGCTTTGACCATTTCCACCACGAGGCGCACGGTCTCCGGGATCTTGGGGCCGCGGTCGACGAGATCGCCGAGAAAGACGGCTTTTCTGCCGACGGGCGGCTGATAAACACCGCCGGAGTTGCGCGCATATCCCAGCTTGATCAGGAGCTCAATCAGTTCGTCGCAGCAACCGTGGATGTCACCGATGATGTCAAACGGGCCATGCTCGTGCTTCAAGTTGTTCCACAGCGGCTGGCGCTCGATGACAGCGGAGTCGATTTCTTCCACAGAGGAAAGGACAAAAAGGTGGCGGAAACCTTCACGTTCCAGGCCGCGCAACGCTTGGCGCAGGTCGCGGAGCTGGTTTCGGACCACATGCGGGCCAAACGCGCGATCAGGGCGGCCCTGGTTGCGCTCGTGGCACAGGCGCTCCGGCAGATTGAGGACGATGGCCACAGGCAGGGCGTGATATTCGCGGGCCAGATCAACCAGCGGCTTGCGCGCCTCCGGCTGCACGTTGGTGGCGTCAACCACGGTGAGCCGCGCCCGGGCCAGTCGCTTACGGGCGATGAAGTGCAGCGTTTCAAAGGCGTCGCCGGTGGCGGATTGGTCGTTCTCGTCGTCCGAGACCAGGCCGCGGCAGAAGTCGGATGAGAGGATTTCACTGGGCTTGAAATGCTTGCGTGCAAAAGTGGACTTGCCGCAGCCGGAAGGTCCGATGAGCACGACCAAGGAAAGCTCAGGGATAGTGATCTTCACAGCGCGAAGACCCCCATCTGTGTGGGCGGGCCTACCTCAGGGTCTTCCGTGCCCACGGGGAGAAAGCGCGCGGAGTAGCCAAAACGCGAGCTGATGGATTCAGCCCATTGGTGAAATTGGCGGCGCGTCCACTCAAAGCGATGGTCTTTGTGGCGGAACTCGCCGGCGGGCAAAGTAGGAAAGCGCACGTTGTACTCGGCGTTGGGCGTGGTGATGACGACCTGCCGCGGGCGCGCCTGCTCGAATAGCACGCGTTCAAAGGCGGCAAGGCGGGGCGGATCCAGATGCTCGATGACTTCAACCACGCAAGCAGCGTCAAAGCCAGTGAGGCGCTTGTCTTTGTACATGAGCGAGCCGTGCATCAGGCGGATCCGCTCTTTCTGTTTCGGCGGCAGGCGGTCGAGATGCAGGCGCGAGCCGGCGAGTTCCAGGCTTCGGAAAGCCACGTCCATGCCGACGATCTCTTCAAACTGCTTATTCTCCAGCAGGGCCTTGAGCAGGCGGCCTTCACCGCAACCGAGGTCAAGAACGCGTTTTGCTCCTGCGGACTTGAGCACCGAGACAACGGCGCCAAGCCGCTGCTCCCACAGGCGCAGCGGGTCTTCAATGGCAAGCTCCTGCGTGGCGTGCGCGGCTTCGTCGGCGTCGGGGTCGGGCTGGTCTTCGTCAGCCAGGCGGCTGAGGGCCTCACGCGTGAGATGAGATTTGTAGCGGAGATAGCGCTTGACGATGACTTCTTTCTCCGGATGCGCGGCGAGCCAGCCTTCGCCGCGACGCAGCAGCTTTTCCAGTTCGTCGTCGCCCACCCAGTAGTGCTTTTCGGCGTCGAGCACCGGGACCAAGACATAGAGATGCGTGAGCAAGTCTTGGAGTCGGACATTGGCGCTCAAACCCACGGTGTAATACGGGCTCTCACCCCATTCAGGAAAGTTTTCGTCAAGCACATGCTTCTGGGTTTGCACCTGATAACCCAGCGGCTCAAACAGCCGGCGGATAAAATCTTCTCCCGAGCGACAGGGCAGGACGGAGATGGTTGCGCGCAGAGGCAAAGGTGTTTCGGCCAGATGCTGGTGGCTCTTGCTGCGTCCACCGAGCGCGCTGGCCAGGACCTGTGCGATGGCCACGCTCAGAAACGACGAGGCAACGTAAGGGCGATCATTCACGTATTGCGCGAGCGCGCCACCTTCGCCTGCAGGTCCGCGACGGTTGCGAACCATGCCGACAGGATCAATATCCAGGAGTAGCGCGGCGGTGCAGAGCTCGTTGGTTGCTTCAGGGTAGAAGACGTGCCCCTGCCCGAAAGAGAGCTCAAACGATTGCAGCCGGGCCGGGTTCTTGTGAAGAAGAAAGCCGAGGTCCGTGGCAGGCGCATGAGTGTTGGTGATGGTGAGGAGCACAAACCAAGGATACTAGAGGTAACTTCTTTGAAGGTCAGCCAGATGTCAATGGCGCGGGCCTAACCGCCTTTGTGGGTGAGAAGTGTGGCAATCTGTAGATATGGCTGGTCTTATTAGCCTTCCAGTTACTTTCCGTTGATCTGGATCGAATCCTTAAGGGGAGCTTGGAAAGATCTATGTAACGGACCAAGCCAACGGAGTTCTCAGCCTGCGCAAAATAGCAATCTGGGAGAAGACAGCCCGCCAGGAGAACCAGTACAGTCCCCGGGGAACTCCCTTACAACTAAGGAGAAGACGAGGAACCTCGATGAAAACAAAGATCTTGTTTTTAACCGTGCTGGTTGTCGCCTGCCTGGCGGCACTGCCCCTCTGCGCCCAGACTTTCCCGGCAAAAGGCGATGATAGTGTTCAGTCCTTCGGAAAGTTCTGGATCCTGATCGATCCACCATACCAGGCCATGTTTGCCGGTTGTCCTGCATACAACCCAACAACCCATGTCCTGGAAAGCCCAACGCTCTACGAAGCAACGACGACGATTGGGCGGAGTGCCCCCATCAAAGAGGGGTCGCCTGGAGACAACGGTGGAGTTCCCGTCGGTTCCGCCAATACCCCGGTGAGAGATGCGGGCATGGTGTTACCGTCCGGCTTCACCCCGATCGCCCCAAATTCGAATGAAGTCCATACCGAAATCCGGCACCTGAACATGGTTACGTACCCCTCTGGCCCGATGGCACGCGTGCGCGCGGGCATGTGTTACAACAGCGCCACGTGCTCCACGCCGCCGCCGCCGAACCGGATCAGCCGGGGCGAAGTTGTATCCAACCACGCCCCTGCGGGCTCACCGCCGGATTTTCCTGCCCGCAGCTACTTCAATGTCTTTGCGCAAATTGATATTCCCGCCTGCGGGAGCTTCCCCGGAGCGACGGTG
>DASVFK010000062.1:0-25676 GCA_036380095.1 Candidatus Angelobacter sp.
GTGATGCGCGACCACCAGAAGTACTTTGCTGTGGAAGACGCCACAGGCAAGCTCGCCCCGCACTTTCTGGCCGTGCTCAACACTGAAGGCGACCCCGACGGTCTCATCCGCCACGGCAATGAACGCGTCCTGCGCGCACGATTCAATGACGCGCGCTTCTTCTGGGATACCGACCAGAAGATTCCGCTCACCTCGCGCGTGGACATGCTGAAGGCCGTCACCTTTCAGAAAGACCTCGGCAGCTACGCCGCGAAAACTGAACGCATGGGCGCGTTGGCGGAGAAGCTTTGCGCTGAGCTGGCGCGTGCGGGATTGAGAGTGGATGCACCAGCTCTGAAGCAGGCGGCCACACTGGCCAAAACCGATCTGACCGCCGAGCTCGTCAAGGAATTTACGGAGCTCCAAGGCATCATCGGTGGCTTGTACGCCAAGGCCCAAGGAGAGCCGCAGACCGTTGCTGACGCGATTTACGACCAGTACAAGCCTGCGTCCATGGAAGACTTAGTCCCGCGCACGCTCGAAGGCGCGGTACTCTCCATCGCCGACAAAGCTGACTCTATCGCCGGAATGTTCGCCCTTGGGCTGGTTCCTTCCGGCTCGAAAGATCCGTTTGCGCTGCGCCGCCAGGCCAACGGCATCGTAAAGACCGTCGCCGAGCACAACCTGCCGGTCAATATCACTGCGCTCCTTGCCGACGCGCGCGCGGGCTACCAGAGCAGTGAAGCGCAGAAAAAATTCACCCTGAGCGGCGACGCCTATACTCAAGCGCTGGGCAGCTTCTTCCGCGAGCGGCTGGAGTTCTACCTGCGCGACGCGCTCGGCCTGGCCTATGACGTGGTCAACGCCACCCTTGCCGCCGGCGCCGACGACGTGGTGGATGCCGTCGCCCGTGCTCAGGCCGTCGCTAAAGTTCGCCCTTCGGCTGACTTTGAATCCATCTCCGTGGCCTTCAAGCGCATGAAGAACATCCTGCGCCAGGCGGATGAGACTAAGAAAAAAGTTGCCGATCCGTTCAATCCCGCAGCGCTCAAGGAAGCGGAAGAAAAGAAGCTGGCCGAATCGGTGCCGCAAGTCGCAAAAGCCGTGAAAGAGCTCAGCGCCGCCCGTCGCTACGAACCCTCGCTGCTGGAAATCTCCAAGCTTCGTCCCGCCGTCGACGCATTTTTCGACAAAGTGATGGTCATGGTTGACGACGAAAATCTCCGCGCCAACCGCCTCGGCCTGCTGCTTACTCTGGTGCGCGAGTTCTCTTCGATTGCGGATTTTTCGGAGATCGTGACGGAACGAAAGTAGTACTCAGCCTTCAGACGGGAAGAGCTTACGTTTCATGGCTGTCATCCTGAGCGAGCCTCCGGGAGCGGAGCGACTCAAGGCGAGTCGAAGGATCCCGAGCGACTCTTTCCCACCATGCGGAGTCAGGGAATTCGAGCGAGGAAGCTCGGCCTTCGCTTGCACATGCTGCAATAGAAACCCACGAGTAGCGCGTTAGTCCTGGCTGCGATCGGCCTCAACCACCATAAACTCGCTCCACACCTTCCCGTCGTTCGACATCTCGCCGCGCCAGGTGAAGTGCTTCTCGGAAATATTCGTATACGCGGCGCGGGTATATGCGTGGCCGGCCATCGGCTCCTTAAAGCTGTAGACGATGGATTGGCCGTCGAAGCTGACTCCACCGAGTTCCTCTGGACCCAGGTCGGTCCACGTTCCCGCCAGTGCGTTGAGCCACTTGATGTTCCATATCTGCCGGGCAGGGTCATAGGCGCGGAAATTCAGTCCGAGCACGATCAGCTGGCCAGATGACGTGGTCATCCGGTATTCGTCTGCGATGACGTAGCCATCGAGTATGTACCTGCCGGTCCAGGTTGCTTGAAACGTCTGCCATTTTCCGTTGGGCATCCGCGCTCTTGCCTCGCAGCGGAAGCTGCCAATGAGGAAGGCAAATTGAGATAGCGCTTCCGGTGCTTTGGGGTTGGGAGTACCAAATTCGTGCTCGACGTGGTCCATGGACTTGTCCTCTTCTACGGGCTGCGCCTGGTTTTGGAGGATATTAATCCCATCAGCGCGACGAATAAAATAGGGTCCCTCCCCTTCGGCAAGCTCAGGGTTGGGATTTGCGCAGGGACCTTAGGGGCTGAATGGCGGCTGGCGAGTGCTGAATGCTACTCTCTGCGCTATCTCCTGATAAAATTGAAGTTTCTTGCCCAGTAAGGAGACCAGCCCATGAGCGTTACGCCCCTGTCCAAGCCTGAAACCAAGACCACGACCACCGCGAAAGAGACGAAATATGTCTTCTTCTTTGGCGCAGGAAAAGCCGAAGGCAACGGCCGCATGAAAGACGAACTGGGCGGCAAAGGCGCCGGCCTGGCGGAAATGACCAACGCCGCCCTGCCTGTGCCTCCGGGATTCACCATCCAGACCGAGGCCTGCCGCGAGTACATGCGCACCAGCCGCGTCTCTGACGTGCTCACCAAGCAGACGATGGATGCCCTGGACCGCCTCGAAAAGCTGCAGGGGCAGAAGCTGGGCCAGGGTGAGAACCCGCTGCTGGTGAGCGTGCGCTCGGGCGCCAAGTTTTCCATGCCTGGAATGATGGACACCATCCTTAACCTCGGCCTGAACGATGAAAGCGTGAAGGTGCTGGCCCGCAAGAGCAACAACGAACGCTTTGCGTACGATTCCTATCGCCGCTTGATCCAGATGTTCGGCAACGTTGTGCTGGATATTCCCAAGCATGCCTTCGACGAGGTCTTTGATGGGCAGAAGCAAAAGCGCGGCGTGCACCTCGACACCGGTCTCACAGCTGACGACCTGAAGGAAGTCATTACGCAATACAAGAAGGTGGTGAAGCAGCAAACCGGCCGCGAGTTCCCACAAGCGCCGCTGGAGCAGCTCACCCTGGCGCGCGACGCCGTTTTCCGCTCCTGGAACAACGATCGCGCCAGGGTCTACCGCCGCATCAACAACATCTCTGACGATCTGGGCACCGCGGTCAATGTGCAGGCCATGGTCTTCGGCAACCTGGGCGATACCAGCGGCACCGGCGTTGGCTTTACCCGCAATCCCGCAACCGGCGCCAAGGAGTTTTACGGCGAGTTCCTGATGAACGCGCAGGGTGAAGACGTGGTGGCTGGCATCCGCACGCCCATGCACATCAGCGAACTGGAAAAGCAGATGCCGGAGGTCTACAACCAGCTCCGCGACATCACCTCGCGCCTGGAAAAGCACTATCGCGACGTGCAGGACTTTGAGTTCACCATCCAGGAAGGCCGCCTTTACATGCTGCAGACGCGCAACGGCAAGCGCACGGGCCGCGCCGCGGTGCGCATCGCAATCGACATGGTGAATGAAGGCCTGATCGAGCCGGAAGAGGCCATTTTCCGCGTCGATCCCAACCAGCTTTATGACTTCCTGGTTCCCACGCTCGACGAGCAGGGCGAAGTCGAAGTGTTGGCCACCGGACTGCCCGCATCGCCGGGAGCGGCCGTGGGTCAGATCGTCTTCACCGCCAATGACGCGGTTGCCATGGCGGGAACTGCGGCGGAGAAGAAGCCGGTGATCCTGGTGCGCAGTGAAACCACGCCGGAAGATATCCACGGCATGGAAGTGGCCGCGGGTATTCTTACCGCGCGCGGCGGCATGACCAGCCACGCGGCCGTGGTTACGCGCGGCATGGGCAAGTGCTGCATCGTGGGCGCGGGCGAAATTGCCGTGAATGACAAGAAAAAGGAGATGCGCGTGGGCGAGCTCACCCTGAAAGAGGGCGACTGGCTCTCGCTCGACGGCACCACCGGACGTGTGATCAAAGGCAAGCTCGGCACCAAGGAGGCTTCTCCCGACGATCCCGACTTGCAGACCTTGATGGGCTGGGCTGAGCCGTTCCGCACCATGGGCGTCCGCGCCAATGCCGACGTTCCGCGTGATGCTATCCAGTCGCGCGCCTTCGGCGCAGACGGCATCGGTCTCTGCCGCACCGAGCACATGTTCTTTGCCGAAGATCGCATCCCCCACATGCGGGCCATGATCATGGCCCGCACGGAAGAACAGCGCCGCATGGAGCTGGCCAAGCTGCTGCCCATGCAGCGCGAAGACTTTGAAGGCCTCTTCCGCGCCATGGACGGTCTGCCGGTCACCATCCGGCTGCTTGATCCGCCGCTGCACGAGTTCCTGCCCAAGCGCGAAGAGCTGATGGTGGAGATCGCCAAGCTGGAGCTGACGGACGCCAACTCGCCGCGGCTGAAAGAGGCCCGGGAGATTCTGCGGCGCGTGGAAGAGCTGCACGAGTTCAATCCCATGCTGGGGCTGCGCGGCTGCCGTCTGGGCATCGCCTTCCCGGAAATCTCTGAGATGCAGGCGCGGGCGATTTTCGAAGCCGCGGCCAACGTCGCTAAAGACGGCATCAAAGTGATTCCAGAAGTCATGGTTCCGCTTACCATGACCATCCGCGAGATGGTGCACCAGAGCGCCATCATCCGCCAGGTGGCCGATCTGGTCTTCAAAGAGAAGGGAGTTCGCGTGGAGTATCTGGTGGGGACCATGATTGAGCTGCCGCGCGCCTGCGTGGTGGCCGATGAGATCGCGCAGGACGCCGAGTTCTTCAGCTACGGAACCAACGATCTCACGCAGACGATGTATGGCTTTTCGCGCGACGATATCGGCACGTTCCTGCCCACGTACGTTGAGCGCGGGATTCTGAAGAACGATCCCTTTGCCACCATCGACCAGAAAGGCGTGGGTTACATGATGGAGCTGGCCACCGAGCGCGGCCGCAAAACCCGGCCCAACATCAAACTGGGCATCTGCGGCGAACACGGCGGCGACCCGGCGTCCGTGGAGTACTGCCACAAGATCGGCCTGACGTATGTTTCCTGCTCGCCCTTCCGCGTGCTCACCGCACGCCTGGCTGCGGCTCAGGCCGCGGCGTCAGAAAAGCTGAAGGTGGAGGCGGGAAGGACGAAGTAGCAGGGGCCGGGAAACGCGGGCCTACTTCTGGAATCTTGACCCTGAGCTTGCGAAGGGGAGAGATCCCTATCGCTTTGACTTGAGTTGGCGGAAGAAGAGGCACATGGACAGATTCAAGGGAATAGGGATCCCTCGCTGGCGCTCGGATTGCAGAGGGTGGCTTAGTAGCAAATGGCTGATTGCTCTATTACCCCGTCGCACTGCGACGGCCCTTTTCGTTTAGCTTTCCCCGAACCATCCTGGTCAATCGCAACAACGTGCTTTCCACGCCTTTCAGTGTGAGCCCGATGGCCGGTATCTCCGAGATGGCCTTCGCGGTGAGGCCGTGACGGTAGTAAAGCCAGAAGATGGCGGAGTCGCGGCGGTAGGTGGGCCCTTGCGCGCACTCATCCAGGCAGCGTGCGATCCGGCCGATCAGGATGTTGTGTTCGCTCTCCTCGGCGGGACCACGGCCTGCTGCCGTTAAGAACGTTATATCTTCCAGGCATTCTTCTTCCCGGCCGCTGCCGCGTTTCTGGCTGTAAGAGCTGCGGAAGTGGTCCTCTACCACGTTGTGCGCTACTTTTTTCAGAAAACCAAAGAGCGCATTTTCATGATCGCACTCAAATTCGCGTAAGGCCTTGCGCTGGTTGGCACATAGTTTCAGGTAGGTCTCCTGGACTAGATCGTCCACCAGGCTGGGATGCGGAATAGTGCGGCGTCGCACGCGCTTGACTATCACGCGCGCGATCAGCGGCTGGAAGCGCCGGACAAATTCCAGCCACAGGGCTTCATCCTCAGATGCCAGACAAAGCTGCAACAATTCCTGGGGCGACAGCTCTTGAGGGTCCATTGCTGAAGTGGCTGCATTCTAGCTTAATATTGGACCCGCGGAACGACTTTTTGATTTCAAAATGCCACAATCGTCATTAGGAAGCTTAATCTTCTCCAACCTTTTCTACCGTGGATCTTAGGCTCGGTTAGTCCACCTTGGTTCTGGCTCTCACCGCGGCCACAAGCCGTTGGTTTGCCCTCGCAGACATTAGCTCCAAAGGTGAATGCGCATATTTGCCTGCAATCCATAGCGTCAATACAAGAAAAACAGTAGTAATTGCAAAGTTTGGCCAGGCATTCAGCGCCCACTGCCCATGCCAGATAAGCTGCACGGATTGCGAAAATGGCGCGAAGTAAGGAATGGGCCACTGATAGCCATCCGGACTACGAGAACCAACCAGATCACCGAGCAGGTGTAGATGGAAGCTCACAAAGGCGAACAAGGCGGTTGTCCAAGGACGGACCCGAACCGGACGCCCCTGGATTTTAGGGCCAAGAGTGAAGTTTGCGCTGGCGGAGAGCAACCATGCCAGGAGTGCCATACCTAAAGCAAAGGTGAGCGTGTGCAGTGAATGGTGGTAGTGAGAAAACCAAAGCAGCGGGTGTGAGGAATGCCGGGTGAGGGTCTCGGGAAGTATACCCAGTCCATCGAGATCAGGGGCCACGCCCGCGGCAACCACCAGGGCTTTCTCGCGCCGGCGCAGAGAAGTAGCTCCGCCGACCAGCCACCCTGCAAGGAAGTGGGCAATCGGACTCATGCTCCCATAGAACGGGCCGGCTCGCCCGCCTTGCGAATTTGAGCTTGTGATGCTGTCCCCTTTTGCCGAACTCAAGAGACTATTGGGTGGTATGCCGGAAGCGGAAAGGAAATGTGTACGCCACATGGAGCATGTGGGAATCCACACCGGGGTTGTCAGGAGCGATGTAAGCGTTGGACATGTGTTGGAACATGTATGCAACCGAAACTGACCGGCCACTGCGTAGCTTGAATCGGAGTCCGGCTCGCCCATCGAGCATAAAGTTGAAACGGGCGCCTTCAAACCCCAGGACGTTGCGGTCGAAGTAAGAAAAACCGCCGTGTACCCCGGCAAATGGCTGCCATTTCTTGCCTGGGACAAAAATTACATCAGCTCCTGCGGGATTTGTTCCCATACCATACGTCATTCTGGTTTCAGTAAACGGTGGCAGGGCATGAAGCGCCTGGATGTTGGTGCCAACAAAAAACGGTTCGGCGAGCAATTCCAACGGCATCACTTCAGATACCCACCTGATATCGCATACTCTGCTGTGACCCAGCAACCGGCTATAGGACATTCCAAAGAGAAAGAAGCGCCGGTCTGTGGTCACGCCCTTGAGCGACCCGTTGGCCAGCGGGAACACCGCAAAAGTACCAATCTCATTGCGGGGAAGGTTGCCTTGCGATGTGGGTGCAGCCGGTTGGCCCTCGGCGGAGGTCTGCGCATGGATCTCCACGGGGCGCAGAACAATCAGGGCGATCACCAGTATTGCAGGCGGGCTAAGGCGAAAACTAGTACGCATAACTTTGAACGATATAGATTGTAACTTGAAAATAGCTGACACAACCTGCGCCTGCTCTGCGGTAACGAGCCTGCTCAGGCCGCTCATCAGCGGCGCCTGACAAGGCCGTGGCTCATCGGACACTCGGCCCTCGGCACTTCCGGTTGGCGGCGGAGAACGGTGAAAATCTTCGCCGTTCGGCCCGTCATAGTAACATCAGAAGATATTGAAAATTCGTTGAGGGACGGATTTGGAAACCAACGGCAACCCAAAAGGAACGGAAGCGGTCAGGACGGTCTCCGTGGTGCGGCACTACCGGCTCGGCCGCAACACCATTCCGGCCGTGGACGGCGTAAGCCTGGCCGCCGGCCGCGGAGAGTTTATTGCCCTGCTGGGAGCATCAGGATCTGGCAAGTCAACGCTGCTCAACCTGATCGCCGGTCTGGACCGGCCCAACTCAGGCGCGATCGTCGTGGAAGGCCAGGACCTTGCGACCATGTCGCCGCAGCAACTGGCGCAATACCGCCGCCACATCACCGGCATGGTGTTTCAGTCATTCAATCTGGTTCCGACGATGACCTTGTATGAAAACGTTGAGCTGCCCATGCGCTTTGCCGAAGTGCGGCGCAAGGAACGGCGGTCGCGCGTGACGGAAGCGCTGGAACGCGTTGGGCTCGCCGATCGTGCGAGGCATCGGCCCAGCGAGCTTTCCGGTGGCGAGCAACAACGGGCGGCCCTCGCGCGGGCGCTGGTCAACCGCCCTAAACTCCTGCTGGCGGATGAGCCCACCGGCAACCTGGATTCCAAGACCGGCACGGAAATCCTTGACCTGATCACGGAACTGAACCGCTCGCTGGAAATGACCGTGATCATGGTGACGCATGAGCGCGCGCTGGCCGACCGCTACGCCGATCGCATGGTCTTCCTGGGCGACGGTAAAGTGACCGGCGAAACCACGAATAAGCAGAAAGGGGCCGCGCGATGAGAGCTTACGACTTGGTCGAACTTGCAGGGCGCAATCTGCGTGAAGCCGTGCTACGCAATTCGCTCACCACGCTGGGCATCGGCGTGGGCGTGGCGTCCCTGGTGGCCATGCTCTCACTCGGGCTGGGGTTGCAGAAACTCTTCAATCGCCAGCTTGGACGCTCCGGACTCTTTGATTCCATCTTCGTGACCGCGCGCCGTGACATGCGGGGTGTGCGTGGACAGGGCGATGCCCCTGCCGGGCCGCCCAAAGTGCTGGATGACGCCGCGCGCAAAAGCATGGACGCCATCCCGGAGGTTTTTGAGGTTTATCCCAACCTTAGTGCCGTGGCCGACTTTCGTCTGCCCGGAGCCAGGGCGGAAGACACGCATTTCACCGTGGTGGGCGGGCTGCCGCCTTCAGCCCAGGGCAGCGAGGCCTTTGACGACTTTCAGGGAACATTCTTCTCCTCACCGACGGCGCCCGAAGCGATCGTGCTTGCCGACTTTGCCCGGGCGTTGCTGAATCTTCCGCCCGAGCCGCGCAACCAGGAAACAAAGCTCACGCAGGAGCAGGCGGACCAGCTCTTAGGGAAGGAAATCGTCTTCCGCTACGCGGAACGTCAGGCCAACGATTCGGCGTTGCCCGCGCAGAACACGCCCAACGCTGACCCGCAGGATGACGCAACCAGCTTCAACGTGGTGCGCCGGGAGCAACGGCTGAAGATTGTCGGCGTTGTGACCAATGAGCCGTATCGCGGCATGCGCAACGGGCGCACATCGGTGCTGTTGCCTGTGGGATACGCCGAATCGTTGAACATCATGCAGGCCGGCGACCTGACCGGCGTGGTCCGTCCTGGCCAGGGCAAGACCTACAACGCCCTGGTGGTCCGCGTGCGCAAGAGCAAAGATGTGGTGCGCGTGGAAGACCTGATCAAGAAAATGGGGTTCAACACGTTTTCGATTGTGGATGCCTCGCGCGGCCTGCAGAAGGCGTTTGTGTTTCTGGACCTGTTCCTGGGCGTGTTTGGCAGCCTGGCGCTGGCGGTGGCCTCGCTGGGGATTGTGAACACGCTGGTGATGGCGATCCTGGAGCGCCGGCGCGAGATCGGCATTATGAAGGCCCTGGGCGCCAGCGATGGCGACGTGAAGCGGATTTTCTTCGTTGAGGCCGGCTCCATGGGCGCCCTGGGCGGCGCGCTCGGCGTGGCCTTGGGCTGGATGATCGGTCGCGTCATCAACATCGGGACGAACTGGTACATGATTCGCCAGGAGTTGCGGCCGGAGAACTTCTGGTACGTGCCCATGTGGCTGGTGATCGCAGGCGTGAGTTTTTCCGTGCTCGTGAGCTTGTTCGCCGGTCTATATCCAGCGTCGCGCGCGGCGCGGCTTGATCCCGTGCAGGCGCTGCGGCATGATTGAGCAGTTAGCAGTTCGGCCCCCGCTTTCGGGAGCCTTTGCGCTTAACCTCTGTCATCCTGAGCAAGCCCGCGGGAGCGGAGCGGCCAAGGGCGCGTCGAAAGATCCCGAGCGACTGTCCTCTGTCATGAGGATTCAGGGAATTTCAACGAGGAACCTCTTTCCGATTTTGCTACAACAGCCAAGAGCCAGCGGACGATGCCCTTGATCCTCAAAAACCTAAAACCCACCGTTCTGTTGTTCCTCCTGTCGATTTCCGCCTCAGCCTTTGCCGCCGAGCGCGTGCAATGCGGCTCCATGAAGAGCCGCTTGGTGCCCAGCCCGGTCGGTTACTGCGCCATGTTTCCGCCCGGCTATGACGTGCATCCGGCCAAAAGATTCCCCGTACTTTACTTTCTCCACGGTCTGGGCGGAGACCAGACTTTCCTGGTCTCGAGCGGCGGCTGGCAGATCATCGAAGATCTGTGGGAACAAAAGAAGATCGGCGAGTTCGTGATCATCACCCCGCAGGCCAATACTTCGTTTTATATCGATTCCAAAGACGGGCGCGTGAAGTACGAAGATTTCTTCATCCACGAGTTCGTGCCACAGATGGAAAAGAAGTACCGCCTTCTGGGCACGCGCAGCGGGCGCGCCATCAGCGGCGTCTCCATGGGTGGTTACGGGGCTTTGCGTTTCGCCTTCAAATACCCGCAGCTGTTCGTTTCCGTGGCGGCGCACATGCCGGCCCTGCAGGAGCGCCTGCCGCGCGGCGCCGGCGACGCCGGTTTCACCCGCTTCTTCGGCACTGCTTTTGGTTCTCCGGCGGACGAGGCTTTCTGGAAGGCCAACACGCCGTTTGTCTGGGCCCGCACCGCCGACCTGCGCAGCCTGAAAATCTACGCCGACTGCGGCGACCACGACGACTACGGCTTTGACTCGGGCGTCCGCCAGTTGGACAAATTGCTGGCCGAGCGGCGCGTGCCGCACTCCATACACATTTATCCCGGCCAGCACGGCTGGGAGTTCGTGTCGCAGCATCTGGAAGAGTCACTGCAGTTTCAGTCCAAGGCTTTTGCATTGAAATAGCCGGCTGTCACCGATAGCTGTGTAGACTGATGCGAGGCAACATTTCATGCGATGGTGGATCATCACTCTGGCCGCGCTTGGAGTCCTGGTTGCTGGAATGGCGTGGCACGAACACTTGAACACCGGCACATCTCCCTGCAGCATCAATGAACGCTGGGACTGCGGCGTGGTGAACCACAGCCCGTATGCGGTGATCGCGCGCCTTCCGGTGGCGGCCATCGGGGTCTTCGGCTATGCGCTGCTTCTTGCCTTGGCCCTCGGGCGGGCGTGGCGTGCTCTCCTGGCATTTGCCGTGGCCGGCCTGATCTTCTCGCTCTACTTGGCGTATATTGAGGCCTATAAGCTCGAGGTCTGGTGCCTGCTCTGCGTGTTCTCGCTGGCCTTGATCTCGCTCATTACCATCTCCGTGTTTCTACAGATCATTCTCGCTTGGCGAGTCAGCGAACGCCCCCCAGCGCGATGAGATAGCCGGCCATGACCAGGCCGATCACGGCCAGCACCACCGCAACGATGATGGCGGTCCGCGAAGGACGCTGGAATGCCGTGCCACCGCGGTTGAGTTCCTGGATCAGGCGAACATGGTGGATCGCCGAGGCCACGTTCATGATGACCCCCAGCGCGATCAGCGCGGTGCCAAACCACAGCGAAAGTCCATAGGTGCGGATGGGCGCCTTGGGCTCGGCCAGGTGAAGCTCGTGTAAAAATAGCCCGAATCGCGCCACCACAAAGCCAAAGCCCATCAGAGCCAGTCCCGTGCGGATCCACGCGAGAAATGTGCGCTCGGCCGCAAAGTAGTCGGTGGGTGAGCTCTGGCGTGGCTTGATGTCCGGTTCCGGCATGGCTCTAGTTCAGTTCCGGGCGCGGTCAGGCGGTGTACCGCGGTAATCCTCTGCCTTCACGGAACAGTGGACAACAGCGCCCGGGAGAAGTCTAATAGATTCCACCCCCAATCCTACATTTCCACCATCAGAAGGAGAGCGCATGAAAAAAACTTTGTTCGGCGCAGCCTGCTTCATGTTGTTTGCAAGCATGGCTGCCGTCCCCCAGGAGTGCAAAAAGACCGAGTACAGCGCTGACCAGCAGAAGTACATGGCCACGGCATTGCAGAAATTTACTGCCTGCACGCTTCCTCTGGATAACGCCTGCCGCGCGCAGGTGGCCCAGGCGCTGGAGCAGCTTTACGGCGTGAAGGATTTCGGCGCCGATCCCAAGTACATGGCGCCGGCGGAGATTGGGAAGAAAGTGTCCGGTGACGCCAACTGGGAGCACGTGGGCAGCGCCTCTGACCAGAACGCGCTCAAATCGGCGCAAAGCAGCGCCAACTGCGGCCGGGCCGTGGTGGCGGTGATGACTTCAGAAACGGGCGGACACGTGGCCATCATCCTGCCGGGCGCTCTGGCCCACTCCAACGGATGGAAGCTGGATGTGCCGAACTCCGCCAGCTTTTTTGCCCACAGCCCGCAGAAGTCGTTTGCCGGCAAGCCGCTTTCGTATTCCTTCCCCAAGGCCGATGGCATTGAGATTTACGCAAGGAAGAATTAGCTGGAGTCTCGTCTTTCTAAAATTGGCCGCCCGGAGTGATGTGCCGCGCGGCCTTTCTTTTTGCTCGCTTCAAGGGTCTCCCCAATCCTTGACGAGCCGGTAATTTCGGTTGTATCGTCTATGTTCACTCACTCAAATAGCGCACGGGTAGGTAGTAGGGTGTTCCCACTATCACACCATGTTTGTCTTAAGGAGTCTGCTATGCCCATTCGCCGGTTACTTATAATATTCCTGTGTGTACTCGCGGGGATGGTGGGGACTACAGCTCGCTTTTCACCAGCAGTAGTTGCCTGGGATGGGTTTCAGCCGGTTTCTCCAGAAGAGCTTAAGATGACGGGCGAACCGCTGGCGCCCGGCGCACCGGCCGTTATCCTGTACCGCCAAGTGGACCGCGATGATACCGGCCAGACCGCCCACGAATACAACTATTTCCGCATCAAGATCCTTACTGAAGAAGGTCGGAAGCACGCGGACGTGGAGATACCGTTCTTCAAAGAGGATGGCATGAACATTTCGGGGCTCAAGGCGCGGACCATCGAGCCCGATGGAACCATCATCAACTTCGAAGGCAAAGCTTACGAGAAATCCATCGCAAAGGCCCGAGGTCTGAAATTCATGGCCAAGACGTTCACGCTGCCCAACGTCCAGGTGGGGAGCGTGCTGGAGTATTACTACACGCTGGACCTGCCCGAGCGATATGTTTTCGATTCGCACTGGATATTGAGCAACGAGCTGTTCATCAAGCACGCAAAATTTTCGTTGAAGCCGTATACAAGCTCCTACTCGCCCATCCGTGTGTTTTGGACTTGGAAAGGGCTGCCGCCCGACTCGGGCCAGCCGCGCCAGGGAAATGATCGGGTTGTGCGCCTGGAAGTGAACAACGTGCCCGCTTTCCACACCGAAGACTATATGCCCCCGGAAAATGAGCTGAAATCCCGCGTGGACTTCACTTATACCGACGAGGACGTAGACCCGGACCCAGCGAAGTTTTGGAAGAGAAAAGGAAAGAAGCTTAACGATAATGTTGAGAGTTTTGTCGGGAAGCGCAAAGCCATGGAAGAGGCGGTTGCGCAGATCGTGTCTCCCAGTGACCCGCCGGAAGTGAAGGTCCGCAAGATCTACGACAAGGTCCAATCCATCCGTAACACCTCCTACGAAGTGCAGAAAACCGAACAGGAACGCAAGCGCGACAAGGAGAAGCCGGTTTCCAACGTTGAGGAGCTATGGAAAAAGCAGGTGGGCAACGGGGTACAGCTCACGTGGCTGTTCCTGGCGCTGGTGCGCGCGGCCGGCATCGAGGCCTACCCTGTGCTGGCGTCGGACCGCAAGAACTACTTCTTTCATCCGAACAGCCTCGACGCCCAGAAGCTGAACTCCAATGTAGTGTTGGTGAAACTGGGCGACAAAGAGATTTACTGTGATCCAGGGGCAGCCTTCACGCCCTTTGGCTTGCTGGAATGGCCTGAGACCGGAGTAAGGGCGTTGCGTCTGGATAAGGACGGCGGGACTTGGGTCCAAACCATGATTCCGGAAGCTTCGGCCTCGCGGGTCGAGCGCAAAGCCAATTTCACTTTGTCGCCGGCAGGCGACCTGGAAGGCAAGGTAACCATCAACTTCACCGGTCTTGAAGGTATGCAACGCCGGGTGCAAGAACGCCTTGAGGACGATTCGGCACGTAAGAAGTTCCTGGAGGACCAGGCAAAGGAATACATCCCTGCTGCCAGCGAAGTTGAGTTGACCAACAAGCCGGACTGGGGCAGCTCGTCTACTCCATTAGTGGCGGAATATAACGTTAAGATCCCCGGCTGGGCATCCGGGGCGGGAAGAAGGGCACTGTTTCCCATGGGGATTTTCAGCGCCACAGAGAAGCGGGTCTTTGACCACACTGAGCGCGTTCACCCGATCTACTTCGAGTTTCCGTTCGAGAAGGTGGATGACATCCATGTAACGCTCCCGCCAGGATGGCAGGTAAGCAGCGTTCCCCAGGCGCAAGACCTTTCCAACAACGCTGTTGCTTACGTGGTAAAGGCTGAAAAGGGCAAAGACTCCATGCATTTGACCCGGACATTGCGTGTAGGCTTGATGCTGGTGGAAGCCAAGAACTATCCCACACTGCGGGACTTTTTCCATACGGTGAGACAAGGCGATGAACAACAAATCGTATTGCAGCCAGGCGCAGCCAATGCCGCAAACTGATAGGCCCGTGCTGTCTGGCCGGGCGCGCACCGCGGCCCTCTTTCTTTTTGTTAGCGTGCTGGGATTTTCTCTGCCCGCGGCGGCAGGCGACGCGCCGCAATGGATGCACGCCCTGGTGAATGCACCGGTGCCAGCGCACGACGAAAAGACCGACGCGGTGCTGATGTATTCGGAAACTGTGGTCAATGTTATTTCCACTGACAAGATCAAGACCACGGTGCGCGAAGCTTACAAAATCCTGCGCCCGGGCGGGCGCGAGCACGGCACGGTGTTCGTGCCTTTGAATTCAAACAAGAAAGTCACCAGCCTGCATGGCTGGTCGATTCCCGCCCAGGGCAAGGATTTCGAAGTCAAGGACAAAGAGGCGCTTGAGGTTGCTCCGCCCATGATCAGCGGCGCGGAACTGATCGATGATCTGAAAGTGCGGCTCGTCCGCATACCGGCTCCCGAACCAGGCAACATCGTCGGCTATGAGTACGAGGTAGAAGAGCGCCCGCTGGTCCTGCAGGAGATGTGGGTCTTTCAAGGGGAAGACCCCGTGCGTGAAGCCCGCTTCACCCTTCAGCTCCCTTCCGGATGGGAATACAAGACATCATGGCTGAACTATCCTGAGGTCAAACCCACGCCATGGAGCAGCGGCGCGCAGTGGGTGGTCAGTGATGTGAAGGCCCTCCGTAAAGAGGACGATATGCCGCCCATGCGTGGCGTACTGGGCCAGATGGTGGTGTCATTCATTCCACCGGGCGGCTTCAACATGAACGGATTTTCCAACTGGCGCGAAATGGGCGAGTGGTACCGCGGCTTGCTCGCGGGCCGCATGGATGCTTCCCAGGGTATCAAGGGCCGGGTGGCTGAGTTGACGGCTTCATCCAAAACGCAGTTGGACAAAATGAAGTCCATCTCCCGCTTCGTTCAGCAGGACATCCGCTACGTTGCCGTTGAACTCGGGATTGGCGGCTGGCAGCCGCACTTTGCGGCAGATGTGTTCAGTCACCGCTACGGCGATTGCAAGGACAAGGCAACCTTGATGCGGTCCATGCTGAGCGAGATTGGCGTGGAATCGTATCACGTGGTCATCAACACGGAACGCGGAGCGATTACGCCGGCTTCGCCCGCGCACCAGGGATTCAATCACGCGATTCTCGCCATCAAACTGCCGCAGGGCGTTGAGGACCCTTCGCTGCTGGCGACCCTACAGCACCCAAAGCTGGGGAAGCTGCTTTTCTTTGATCCCACGGACGAGCTGACGCCGCTTGGTCAGATTCGCGGGGCCCTCCAGTCCAATTACGCATTACTGGTTACGCCGGACGGGGGAGATCTGCTCGAGCTGCCGAAACAACCGGCATCCACGAATAGCGTGCAGCGAACAGCCAAACTGACGCTCGATCCCGGCGGGGTGCTGAAAGGCGATGTCGAGGAGAGGCGCGTGGGCGACCGCGCACAGTTGCAGCGCTTCGCCCTGCGCAACGTGACCAAGGATTCGGAACGCATCAAGCCGATTGAGAGCGTGCTCGCGGGATCATTTTCACACTTTCAAATCACCAAGGCGGCGGCGCTCAACCTGCAACAGCCGGAGCTGCCGCTTGGGTTCAACTACAGCCTGACGGTGGAGGGTTACGCGCAAAACGCCGGCGGGCTTCTGTTGGTGCGCCCGCGCGTGATCGGCAGCAAGGCGCGAGGCTTGCTGGAAAAAAAAGAACCGCGCAAGTTCCCCATCGAGTTTGAAGGACCAGTGCGCGACGTGGACAGCTTTGAGATCACTCTGCCGCCGGGCTATGAAGTCGACGACTTGCCGCCTCCCGTGGACGCTGAATTCAGCTTCGCCAGCTATCACTCCAAGACGCAAGCCAAAGGAAACGTGATCACCTACACCCGGACGTTCGAAGTGAAGGAGCTCAGCGTGCCGGTGAGCAAGGCCGAAGAGCTGAAAAAGTTCTATCGCATTATTGCCAGTGACGAACGCAATACGGCGGTGCTGAAGCCGGCGGCACGGTAGAGTGGCGGCGACCGCGATTGAACAGCTCATGCACGAGTCAGGGAGAGAAACAAGTCCTGCACCTTGCTCCACACCTTTGAACTCGGATCAACAATTTCAAAATGCCCGGCCTTCGCCGGCGTGATCAGCTCAACGCTCTCACCGGCTTTCTTCTTGCGCTCTGCGTAGTTCTGGCTGAGCTCGTAAGGCACGGAGTCATCTTCCGTGCCGTGCACCAGCTTCTGCATCGCGTGGATCTTCAGCTCGGAGGGCGAGGCTTCACGGTAGTGGTCTGGGACCTGCGCAGGCGATCCGCCGAGAAAGCCTGAGACAGCGTCATTGCTCAAATGCAGTTCGTAGCCGCGGCGCAAGTCGAGCACGCCGGCCAGCGAAAGCACCCGAGTAACCGAGGGCTCGTGTGCCGCCAGCGCGAGTGCAAGCTGGCCCCCGGCAGAGTGCCCGGCCACGCACATCCGCTTAAGGTCGAGCGCCGGGAGTGTGTGCTTGGCTTGTGTTTCCGCCAAACCTCGCAGCGCGTTGCGCAAGTCCTCAAATGTCCCCGGCCAGCCGCCGCCGGCGTTGCCCACCCGGCGATATTCCACGTTCCACGATGCAATACCAGTCAGCTTCAGTGCGTGGCAGAGGTGCCCAGCATATGCAAGATCATACTTGGCGCGCCAGTAGCCGCCGTGGATGAAAAACACCACCGGATGCGGACCCTTGCCTTGCGGCAGGCGTATGTGGACGAACTGGTTGGGATCGCTCCCATAGGTGATGGTCAGGTCCGGCTCAGGGGGCTTGCGGCTCAGGATGTCTTCGCTGGACACGCGGAGCAGTATAGAACAGGGCCGCTTTCTCGCAGCAATTACCAGAGAAAAACAAAAAGCTCGAGCGGATTCATCGCTAACGCGATGAACGTCTGCCTAAAGGCCCGCGATTCGCGAGCGAATCGCTAGACGCTGACACAGCTAGTGGATCAGTTTTTTCAAACTGACCCACTATCCGCGCAGGCTCGAGCTGTTGGTGGGGAAAAGAAACTTACTTGGGGCGTGCCGCTCCCGAGTCATGGGCGGGCGCGGAACTGGAGGAAGCCGACGAGCTGCCGCCGGAATAGCTGCCACCGCCACTCGATGATCCGCCTCCGGAGTATCCGCCTCCCGATGACGAGCCTCCCCCGGAAGAATGTGACGATCCGGAGGAAGAACCTCCACCGCCGCTGGAACTGCCACCGCTGTAACTGCTGCCACCGCCAGAGGAATGCCCGGAGGAAGCCGAAGTGGATGATCCGCCGCCGGAATTATGACCGCCGCCCGAGTTATGCCCGGAGGAAGAAGAAGCGGATGAATCGTTGCGGTGAGAATAGTTCGGCGGCTCGCCGGCCTGTCCGCCGGAGTCACGCGGAAGCCTGTGTCCAGGGTGATTGCTGTCGCCACTGCCCGTGCTCACCACCTTGCCGGGGCCGTCTTTTCCAGGCGAGGGTGGCGGGTAGTGGTCGTTGTCGCCCGGGTAGCGGTCATAGTAGTTGTTCACGTATTCTTGCCGCGCCGTGTAACACTCCGTGGTGTTGGCAAGAGGTATCCCACGGGCCAGCGGGACACGCTCGCAACCACGAAGCTGGTAGTCTCGCTCGCGGGAAAGTTGCCGTAGTTCTTCTTTCTGCTGCTGCTTGAGACTGGAGCACTGGCCAGGGTCGCCGGTGCGGCAGGATTGAAGCTCAAGCTTCTGCTGCTGCTTGAGGGCCTTGATTTTGGCGTCAAAATCGCTGCGGATGCGGTCGCAGGGATCGCCCAGGCGGGGCGAGGCGAGAACTTGCGCCACAAAAACCACGAACATCAGAAAGACGAGGGAACCAAAAAGAGGGAAGGGCCGTTGCCGGGTCATAGCAAATGCCTCCTTGGCTGCTTACATTAAGCTACAAAACTGTTCAAACCGGTATTCAAGTTTTATCAAGTTTAGTTGAGGAGCAGAAAGACTATAATCTTAACGAATTCAGAGCATTCAATCGGCATAGCCGAGTAGCTCTTTAGCCGTGCGACAACTGCCTGCTATTAGCGTTTTCTTATAGATATCCTCCGATATTTCGCCTGGAACACAATTGACTCGAAAACACGGCTACAAACAGCTCTGGTTATTAGTGGCGATGGTGGAAAACCTTACCCAGGGTGCGACGCCAGAAGCCGAGTTTGCGTGTTTCCGCAGAGTTGGACTCGGAGTGTGGTTTCGCCTCCTGCACAGGCTTATTCTCGATAATGATGGCCCCTCCCGTTGTCAGGACCGTATTGCCGAAGGTCGAAGGCACAGCGGCAGCACGATTGTCGATCAGCGGCGGGTTTTCTTTTGGAACATCTTGCTTTGGCGGATTCGGCTCCGGCGCCTCTTGCAGGGTCAACGTGGCTCCGCCGGTCACCGCGATTGGACCCTGCGAAGTTTCGATGAGGGGAGCTTCCGGGCTGGTTTCGAGCACAAAGGTCACGTGCTCGCGGATGAAGATGTGTTGCTCGAAGGGGAGAAAGCCCGCAGCGTCCACCTTGAGGATGCGGGTGCCGGGCGAAAGATGGGTGAGCCTCGAGATTCCGTGTTCGTCGGCGACGGCGGTTGCCACGGGCTCGCCGCTCAGGGTGAATAGCGCGATCTGCGCTTTGGGGCACGCCTTCCCGTGGGCATCCATGACATGCAGTTCAAGCCCGGTATCGGCCTGGGCCACCTGGGCCGGAGCGATGTGTGCTGCCTGGCCATGCAGGGAGACAGCGTTGATCCCTGCGGCCAGGGCGATTCCCGCAACCCGCGACAGTCGTCGCATGACCACCTTCAGACCCACGGGGCAGTTCTGAGTCAGGATGCTTCCGTCCCTGCGATGGTAGAACCGCAGGCACATGCGGCCTTCATGCTTGCGGACCAGCTCTTGCGCTTCGACAGCGGTCATGGCGGAGATGTTGTAGACGTTCAGATCGCACTGGCCACAGTGGCGGACGCGGTCGTCGCCAACCATCTGGTTCCAGTCAGCAGGGCACGGAGAAGCGACGCGCACGCGCACATCAGGCATGCCATGAGAACGTGGAACAGGTTGCATCTTGCACGCAATATTGAAAATAGACAGTTCGCCTTCGCACGTGGCCCATCCCGGAAGAGCACACCGTGCACGGTGCACATTAAGGTCCCGGTTCTGGAATTCGTGCACGATCAAGCGCAACAGGGTACAATGCTTTCGCCCTTGCGGGACTTCCGGGACCAAATGGGCCAAATTGAAAGCATTTCCTCTTTTTCGAGAATGCCCCGCGAGGAAAGGAGGAAAGAGTGTTTTCCACCAATCTGCATCTCTGTCCGGAGATTTCGGTGCATGACCGGATTTCTTCGGCGGGGAAACACCTGTTTTTTCTTCTTGGCTTTGATAATGCCAGTGTCCAGGCGATTTGCCGCGAAGCCAAAGCCAGCGAACTGCAATTCCAAGAACATTTTGAAAGCAAAGAAGCCCTGCTGAGCGGCATCTTTGAAGAAGCGTGGAGCAGCCTGCTCTCGCCGGAAAACCTGCAAGCGCCGAACTCGCCCCAGAAACAACTCAAGAACCTGGCGCGGGCTATCACTGCCTTGTTCCGCCATGACCGCGAACTGCGCGACCTTCTGCTTCTGGAAGGGCGGCGCGTGCGCAGCGGCGAGATGATGATGTTTACCCCCAGTTACACGGACGTGATTGCCTTGATGGATTCGCTGCTGCAATCCGCAATGCGCGAAAGTGGCAGCGACTCGGACGTTCATTTGCTCCGCTCCTGTCTTACGGGTGCGTTTGAAGGACTGTTGCGCGACCTGACCCTGCAAGAGCGGTTCGGCTATCCGGTGTCTTACTCGCCAGAGAAAGCGGAGCAGTTTGCCGCCGAACTGATCGATCGCCTGTTTCCCGCGGCCTGATGTTTTGGGCTGTGGCTTGAAACGGATCCTTGTCCTGTACCGCGCTGGGCAATGCGCCGGCGCCGGCGTGGCAGTGTCTTCACCACAAGAGTTCCCAACCCGAAGTATCCAGTTCCTTTGGGCGGCGTGAGCGGTCCCGCATTTTCAGCCCGTCCGCCTGCGCGGCGTTTGACAACGTCCTGCCGCTTACGGGTAACATACTCAAACCGCTCACCAGATTCTTACGACGTTGGGAGAAAATCAGGAATGAAATACAGGACCCGTCGGACGTTTACCTTGCCGCTTTGCCTGCTCGCCTTGGTTCTTACCGGGGCCCTGGTTGTCTCAGGACAGAAGCCGCAAGGCGAAGACGAACTCAAGCCGGGTAGCCCGCATGTGATGCAACCTGAGGAGCTGGTCAAGGCCATACAGGCTTCTTCCGGTCCCAGGCCGGTAGTGCTCTACGTGGGACCGCGAGTCTTCTGGGCGCAGGCGCACATCAAGGGCGCGGAAAACATGGGGCCGGCCTCGCGGGCGGAAAGCCTGGAAAAGCTGCACACGCGCGCGGCGTCGCTGCCCAAAGACAGTTTGGTGGTGATCTATTGTGGCTGCTGTCCTTATGACCACTGTCCTAACATCCGGCCGGCCTTCCAGGAATTGCAGAAATTAGGGCTGAGCAAGACACGCGTTCTGTATCTGCCTAAGAGCTTCGGCACGGACTGGGTGGAGAAGGGCTATCCCGTGGAGAAGGGCGAGTAGGGCGGGTAGCAGGAGGCTCTTCCAGTGATACGCAGGTTGGGTTTGGTGCTGCTGGTGGCTGGGCTGGCGTTTCTCGGGTATATGTCCGTGAAACAGCGGGTAACGCGCACCAAGGGGCCGGCGGCTGCTACCGCTGCCGCTCCCGATATTTCTCTGATTGACCTCGACGGAACCTCGTTCAACACCTCAAACTTTCGTGGCAAAGTGCTCGTGGTGAATTTCTGGGCCGCGTGGTGCGCGCCCTGCACGGTGGAAATCCCACAGTTTGTGACTCTGCAAGAAAAATACCGCCAGCAGGGATTGCAGGTGCTGGGCATTTCCATGGACGACGCAGACGACGTGCTGCGCAAGTTCTATCCCGAACACAAGATGAACTATCCCGTGGTTGCCGGCGACCTCAAGAGCGCAGACGCATTCGGCGGCGTCCCCGGCCTGCCCACCACCTACATTTACGCGCGCGACGGCCGCCTGAAGACCAGGATTGTAGGCGCAACGGACTTTTCTTCGCTGGAAAAGGAAGTGGTGGCGCTGCTGCAGGCCGGCGGGCGGTAGCTCTTGACTTCCGGTCCCCCTGCGACACACCCATCCAAAATCCTGCGACTATTGCTCCCATTCTTCCCTTTGTGTAGAATCCCTTCTCGATGTCGTCCCGCTTCTTCCACGGCTTCACTTGACGGTAGCCCAACAAACTCCGGTCGGGCGTTCCCATTACTGTCAAAAGTCTCACCCTTAAGCCGAAAGGATAAAGACTCCATGTTGCGAAAAATTTCTTTTGTCTCTCTGTTTCTGTTGATGAGCCTGGTTTGCGTCGCACAGAGCGCCGCATTTCACAATGAAAAGTCGCGCCACTTTGTTTTCGATTACTCGTTCACCGTCAAGATCAGCGACCCGGGCAAGCCGCTGGATGTGTGGTTCCCCATGGCCCAATCAGACCAGTTCCAGCAGGTGAAGATCATCTCCAAAACCAGCGACCTGCCGCTCAAGGAAACCATCGAGCCGGAATACGGCAACAAGATGTTTTATGCCCATGCCGACAAGGCCGATAAAGCCGAATACCACTTCAGCGTGCAATATGACGTGGTGCGACTGGAACACCTGGCTTCGGCTTCTGCCAAGAGCACGTCGACCAAGAAGGAGTTGGAGCGCTTCCTGCAAGCCGATAAGCTGGTTCCCGTCACGGGCAAGCCGGCTGAGCTGGCGATCCAGCAGATCAAGCCGGGCATGAGTGATTTCCAAAAGGCGCGGGCCTTCTATGATTACACCTTCGCCACCTTGCGCTATGACAAGTCCGGAACCGGCTGGGGCCGTGGCGATACGCTCTGGGCCTGCGACGCCAAGCACGGCAACTGCACGGACTTTCATTCGGTGTTTATCTCCATGGCCCGCTCGCAGCACATCGCGGCCAAGTTTGAGATCGGCTTCCCCCTGCCGGACGACAAGACCGCGGGCGATCTGGCCGGCTACCACTGCTGGTCCCAGTTTTATACCAGTGAGCGCGGCTGGTTCCCGGTGGACATCTCTGAAGCCTGGAAGCACCAGGAAAAGAAGGACTATTTCTTCGGAGCCCATGATGTGAACCGCCTCCAGTTCACGGTGGGGCGCGACGTGGAGCTGAACCCCAAACAGCACGGTGACCGGCTCAACTACTTTGTCTATCCCTACGTGGAGCTGGACAAGCAGGCGTATCCCAACGTGGCCAATGCGTTCACGTTCAAGGATGTGACCGAGACGCGGGCAGCGAAGTAAGCTCTTGTTCCCCTTCTGGGCGACCAGCGCGGGACGCTGTATTTCATGAAGCTCGAGGGGGCTGGGGATCACGCCCATGCTTTTCGGCTCGGACGCGCGCACGCATCAGCTTGCGCATTGCCCAAACCATGCTTCGAAAGAATCCGCCCTGCACCCGCAGGGCGGAGTTCCCAGTTTCACCTGCTCCGATCACCGAATGAACTCAAACGTGGACATATGGTTTATGCCGGCAGTGGCGCTGGCACTGGAAATTGTGGTCCCCAGGATCGATCCCTGCACGCTGGCTGAGCCCGAATCGGCCCTCTGATGAACGTGGAACGTGACTGGCCCGATAGTGGAGAACTGCTCGAGAGCGATGAGGCGTTGGCGCTGAACGTCATTTTCAGTAAACGAGAGTTGGATCGTTCCCGGCTGTAGTGCCCCGCACGTAAACACCGGATCAACTTGTGAGAAATCCAGCGAGCAGCTTTCGCTGAATGAGGTAGTGGGATCCAGCGTGCTGGAGTCAAGGCTCAAAACAAGGTTCTTGGTGTTGTCACCCGAGAACGCATTGTTGGGAATCGTTCCAACGATTTCCACCAGGGTTGCGCTGGAGAAATCCGGTGCAAAAGTAACAGACACAAACGTGAGGGTAGTGCTGCTGCCGCTGTTAGCGACGGTGCGCGATACCTGCAAGTTGAAACTGGAAAGGTCAGTGGAACCGGAAACGGCGGCAAATGCGCCGTCATTCGTAAATTTGAAATGTTGGGTCTGGGCCGCCAGTGCTGATGACAACAGCGTGACTGCCAGAATCGCAATTAGGTGCTTCATGGTTTTCTCCTTTGTGACTTCTTTATGGTTTTTGGGGAGGGGTTGAAACAATGGGGCCTGGACAAGCGGGTCTATCGCATGCCTGTCTGTTAGACATCTTGCTGTTTAGGCAGGCGATTCTCTCTCTCCCGCCCGGGAAATGCAAATCTCGCCGAGGCGGAAAAGCGCCGCGCCGGACGCCCGGAGTCGGACGAACGACGGCGGCAAGTACCGCGAAATGTAATGATAGAAAACTGTGTCGCTAGTAGGGTCGCCTACATCGGCACATTCGGTGTGAACTGGGCCAGGTCGTAGATGCCCAGTTGTTTTTCCAGATCAGTGACTTTGGCCACGGCCATCTCGAAGCCGTCGCCGCCAAATGTCTTGCGCTCGATTTGCTCGAACTCCTCGCCCAGCGCGTCATACTCGTGCGGGCTCACGATCTGGTGAAAAGCGGGGAAGAGGACTGTGTCTTCTCGTGCCTCGTGCGGGCGGTACATGCGGATGAACTGCTCCAGGGATTCGGCCATAGGCGCGCGGTCCTTGTCCTTGCTCTTGGCGAAGGTGAGCAGCCGGTCCGTGATGCGGCGTCCCATGGCGTGCTGGGCGCGCAGGTTCACCGTGAGCTCGATCATTTTCCCGGCCTTTTCAAAGCGCGGGAACAGGTAGTTCTCTTCCAGCTTCTCGTGATAGTCCTCAATAAAACTCTTGATCAACTGTGCGGCGCTGCCAATGACTGCCGGATCGAAATCCTGCTTGGCACGGATGCGGCGCACGGCTTCGTCATAGATGAGCAGCACGCGGTTCAGGACTCCGTGCTCGCGCATGAGGTCCTCATTGGTTGAGACCTCTTCTTCTTTCTCTTCTTCTGCCTTTGCTCCGGCCTTTGGGGGGGCAGCCTTCTTGGTTTCAGCGCCTTTCTGTTGCTCCAGCGCGCTCAACGGCAACACAAGTCCGGAAGATAGCAGTGCGGAGCCGCCCGTGATGAGGAACTTTCTGCGATTGCTGTCCATGAGTCTCTGCCTTTCTAGTGCATGTGCATGTTGCCCGTGGGACGGAAGCGAACCAACAATATTGCGCCAACGGGGTGCTCGCCGTAAACCGGGTTGAGCAACGCCGGCGTACCGTATAAGGTTACCTGCCCGCCAAAGGCCATGGCCACGCCGGGGATGAAGTGGAATTCGCGGTCGTAGCCCACGGTGTAAGCCTGCACGCGGGCGAGGAACTGCTCTTCAAATCCCGGCGGCTCCGGCTGCTTGCCCAGCAGCAATTCGGTTGTGCGGTCCACGTTTTCAATACGCCCCCAGAGGAAATTATCGCGGGCAAATCGCCACGTGGACTCGAGCAGATAGCCGTTGAAGTTTTCGCCGCTGGCCAGGCTATGGTTCCGGCCCCAGATGAGCGTGTTGGCCCAATAGCCGCCCTGCTTGAGAGGCCTGTTGTACATCACGGAGGCTGTCATCCGCTGCACGTCTTCCAGGGGATGGAGTTGCTCCGGGCTGGTGAGATGGGCGAAGGAGTACTGCGCGCTCCAGTTCTGGCCCGGCTGCACCGTCAGGCGCGTGGACCAGGAGTTGATGGCGCCGGAGTCGAGGTTCCAGCGAAATTCGTCAGGCTCGCGGCCATGAAAGCCGGAAGCTTCAACGCGCACAAGTTTGTAAGCCAGGCCGGCGGTGAGCACGTCATTGGCGATGTGGGTGGAGTCCTGGAGATGATGGCCCAGCGGCGCCAATGGATCTTCAGAGGCGGAAAGGCGATGCGAGTACGCGGGCGGGCCCATCGCCGGATCGCCCACCGGTGCGCCATAAAAAGATAGCAGTGTCTTCTCGCCCAGCTTCCAGTCATAGAGCGCAGCAATCTCCATGAGAAAGTCGTGCGGATGCTGGCCGTCATTGATCGGCCGGCCGAAAGCGGTCTCACCCTGCTGGAAAAGCTCAGGATAGAGACGGCCAGTAACGGTCCCGGGATCAAGGCTGAGCATGGTGCGCAGCGTGATCTGGCCGGGGCCGAGCTTGTGCTGCGCCATGGGCATGAACCAGCTTGTGGC
>DASVFK010000063.1:0-3232 GCA_036380095.1 Candidatus Angelobacter sp.
CGCCACCACCAACCGCTTTGACGACGAGAGTCTCAAGCGGGCCATTCAGGCGGCGGAGAGCATGGCGCGCGTGCAGGAGCCTGACCCGGACCGCCTGCCCCTGGCCAAGGCTGAAGATGCGAAAAGCAGCCAGCCCGCGCCTACACGCTGGTACGAGCAGACAGCGGCGATTTCACCGGACGATCGCGCGGACACCGTGGGCAGAATCGTCGCCGTGGCCAAGAAAAACAATCTGGTCACCGCCGGCATTTATTCCAGTTCGCAGACTGCGGAAGCGGTGATCAACAGCAACGGCCTGAGTGCGTATCACAGGCAAACGTCGGCTGAGGTCTCCATCACCATGCTGGCGGACAATTCCTCCGGCTGGCAGAAGGCCAACTCGCCGGACGTGCGCACCCTTGATCCGGCGCGGCTGGCGGAGATTGCGGCACAGAAGGCCCGAGATTCGCGCGCTCCCAAGGAACTTGCGCCGGGCAAGTACGCGGTGGTCCTGGAGCCGGCGGCGGTGCTCGATCTTGTGGGCTTCATGTTCTGGGACTTCAGCGGCCTGGCGATCCTGGACCAGCGCTCGTTTCTCAACAACCGTATCGGCACAAAGCTCTTCGGCGAGAATATCAGCATTGTGGACGATGCGTATCATCCTCTGCAGTCCCACGCCGCGTTTGACGGCGAAGGCGTGCAGCGGCGCCGCGTGAGCTTGGTTGAAAAAGGCGTGATCAAGAGGCTGGTGTACGCGCGCGCAACCGCGGAGAAGATGCGCAGATCGGAGCACGCGGAAAGAGTGGGTGAGATCGCCGCCACGGGCCATGGTTTTCCCCTGCCCAACGAGATGGGGGAAGCTCCCGGGAACATCGTGTTTCTTACGCCGGGCGGCGAACAAAGCACGGAACAGATGGTCGCGGATACTGAGCGCGGCATCCTGATTACCCGGCTGTGGTACATCCGTGAAGTCGACCCCTACGAAAAGATCCTCACCGGCATGACCCGCGACGGCACCTTTCTGGTGGAAGGCGGCAAGGTGCAATGCGGCATCCGGAACTTCCGTTTCAACCAGAGCCTGATTGAGATGCTGAACAAAGTTGAAGCCATGTCCCAGGCGGTCCGCGCCAGCGGGGAGGAGTCTTTTGACATGGTGGCGCCGGCCATGAAGGTGCGCGACTTCAACTTCACGGAAGTGACGCGCTTTTAGGACAGCTGCTTCCGCGCATGTCCTTTGGTGCCCCGGTCATACCAAAGTAATCTTGGGCCATTCAGATCGTCGGTGTATAAAACTGCGCAGAGGTGCC
The DNA here is from genome assembly GCA_036380095.1 of Candidatus Angelobacter sp. Classification (GTDB taxonomy): domain Bacteria; phylum Acidobacteriota; class Terriglobia; order Terriglobales; family Acidobacteriaceae; genus Angelobacter. The sequence goes on from DASVFK010000063.1 coordinate 1,287, forward strand.
AGGGTGCAGGATTCGCGCAGTTCCGTTCGCTTTCCGCTCAAGCTCCCCATTACCGTCCGGACCGCAGACGCGCACGAACATTTCGCGGAGACCGCCGACATTTCTGCCGGTGGTGTGCTTTTTCACACCCGCACTGCATTGGACGTGGGCACTTCGATTCGCTTCCGCATTGTGCTGCCGGCCGCCGTGCTGGGCACGCACACAGACGTCCTGGTGAACTGCACCGGACGCGTGGTGCGTTCCACCGTGCCGGACAACGGCAAGAGCGCCGTGGCCGCCGTGATCGACGAATACTGCTTTGAACGGATATTTTCGACGGCGGTGTAATTCTCCTGTGCGGCTTGTGTGCTGTGGTTCATTTCGGTAGCACGTTGTACTTGCGCAATATCTCCTGAGTTTCTTTCAACGGCAGCGCCTTCACGGTGTGGCCTCGAGATCGCATATCACAAGCCCGGAACAATGAGTTGTAGATGGCTTCTTCCGTAGCTTCAATCGCCGCCTGAAACAGTGGAGACATCTCTTCATTACTCAACTCCGCGGCAGCTTGAGGCTTTTGGCCGGCGACCATGCGCAGCTCCGGAGCGGTGGAGAAGGCAATCACAAAGTCGCCGCTGCCGTTACTTCCGCTGGAACCCGTACGGGCCAGTCCCATCATCGCCCTCGCCGCCAGCCGGTTCAGGTTGCGATGCGTGATGGGAGCATCCGTTGCCACCACGATCATGATGGAGCCGTTAGGATTCTGCGCTTTTGGCGGCGATTGCGCTCCGCGTTTCCCGCCTTCAACATAGTCTTTCAGATAGTAGTTGCCCAGTTCCCGGCCTACGGGCGCGCCGGCAATCGCAAGGATGCCACCGAAGTTCGACTGCACCAGCACGCCCACGGTGTAGCCTCCCAGCGCGGCAGGCAGCTTGCGCGACGATGTGCCGATTCCGCCCTTAAAGCCAAATGCCACGGTCCCGGTTCCCGCGCCCACGCAACCTTCCGCCACCGCGCCTTCTTTGGCGCCGCGGATGGCCGCCAACACGTCTTGTTCGGTAATCGGGCGTGAGCGAATGTCATTCAGGTAGCCGTCGTTGGTTTCGCCCACCAGCGGATTCACGGACTGAACCCCCTCACTTCCCGGGAGGCCAAGCATGTAGGTGATGAGCGAGTCCGCCACGCGGGCGGTGGAAAGCGTGGAGGTCAGGAGGATCGGCGTTTCAATCTCGCCTAGTTCGTTGACTTGCGTGGAGCCGATCAGCTTGCCGAATGCGTTGCCGATAAAGACCGCCCCAGTCACCTTCTCCTTGAAGAGATTCCCGCCGTGGGGAAGAATGGCGGTAACACCAGTGCGGACCGAGTCGCCCTTGATCAGCGTGGTGTGACCCACGCGCACGCCGGCAACGTCAGTGATGGCGTTTGCCGGGCCGGGCTGCAGCACCCCGATCTGGATCCCCAACTCACGGATGCGCGGCCTTGGTTCGCCTTGGCCCAGGCTGAACGTGCTTAGCGCAATCGGCAGTGCGAGAAAAATCAGCGGTCTTGTCACATGCATTTACCGGAATCAGCTTTGAACGCTGAGGATACCGGATATGACAAGCTGTTTGCCAGCTTGAGCGCGGTGCTCGATTGTCATCACGTTGGCGATGTGATAGCCAGGAAAGATGGTGTAGATTTGCTAGACTTTTATCGATGAAACTAGCTTTTATACTACCTCTAGCGTTCTTGGCGATGATCGGCTGCGGAGGCTCTCCTAATACGGCATGTTTTATCACTGGAATGAACGTCTCTCCCGGTACAGCAACTGTGAACCACGCCGCCGCAGTGCCGGGGAACTCGCAGCAGTTCTCCGCTTTTCAAACCAGCGCGCCCAATGGCTGCGCCTTTGCTCTGAGCAATCTCCAGACCGTCACCTGGACGGTTTCTGACACGGTGAACGCCAGCATCAGCAACACGCATGACGTGAC
>DASVFK010000064.1:0-25755 GCA_036380095.1 Candidatus Angelobacter sp.
AACATGGACAAGGTGCCCATGGTGCCTGGTTTCGGGCAGCAGCCCCGCTTCGTGGTGACGATCCAGCCGGTGGGGACCATGTTCAATCCTCCTGCGGCGCTCACCATTCCCAACGTGGACGGTCTTGCGCCGCGCGCCGTGACCGAGATGTATTCCTATGATCACGACCTGGCGGCATTTGTGGCCATCGGTTCAGCCACCGTGAGTGACGATGGCTCGGTGATCAAGTCGGATCCGGGAGTTGGCGTGCTGAAAGCAGGCTGGCATTGCGGAGGAGATCCTAATACCACGGGCAGCGCGGGAACGTGCCCCGATTGCCAGAAATGCCAGGGCAGCAGCTGCGTGGCGGATACATCCTTAAACAACTCCACGTGCAAAGACGATGGGAATAAGTGCACCGATGACATTTGCAAGGATGGATCTTGCTCCCACCCCAAGAAGAATGCCTGCACAACCTGCGACACTGGACAAATGTGCAACAAGAACGCGGTTTGCATCCCCACACAAGTGACGATCACGGCGCCGCAGGCCGGAGCGACTTTCAACATTGACAATACTCCCGCCATGCCAACGATCAACGCGACGGCGGACCCGAGCACCGATCTCGATTTCCAATGGCAGTTGACCATCAGCGACAACGAGGCCGGTCTTAGCTGCCAACTCAGTTGCAGCGCCACCACGACAACCGGAAACTGGACGCCCGATTTCAGCACGTGCACCGGACCGTCGCGCATCCTCGGCGGCAATGCCCAGTTGCAGCTCACTGCCTGCTCCAGCCAGGACACAAAGTCGTTCCTGATTCATGCAGACAATCCAACCAGGGCGACAGTGCAGGGGGCCATTGGCGCCGATGACACGGCCAAGCGGATTGCGTGCTGGGAGTCAGGCCAGCAACAGTTCCGTAACGCGGTTCCTTTCGTGGGTCCAACCAACGACGTAGGCATCTTTCAGGTCGTGTCTGGACGAACCTGCGCTGACCTGTGGGACTGGACTGCAAACGTCGCACATGGCCTGCAGATTCTGGCCCAGAAGAGAGCGGGAGCCGCCGGCCACCAGAACTCGGAGCGACAGTTCAACACAGCTCTCCAGCAGTGTCAAAACCAGATTTTTGTGCCGCCTGCCTTGAGCAGCACGCTGAACGAAGGCGGAGTGACGCAGGTGGAACGCGAGGCCATACGCCGCTATAACGCGGGTCGCGAGCATGCCTGGCAGGTCACGAACTTGACCACCTGTGCCGGGACTTGGGTAATCGCCCCTAGCCTGACAACGAACCCGGGATATGTAAACAATGTGTTGAGCCGGACAGCAACTTGTCCGTAAAAACTATGACACGATTCTCAAAATCCGCGGTCGGCCGCGCTGCGTTGGTGGCGTTGGTCGTGGTCCTGGTGTTCTCCGTCAAAGTCAGCGCCAAGCAGGCTTATGTGCTTGCTCCCGATGGCGGCTATCTGGTGGTGGACGAATCGAGCCTGGCAACGGTCAAGACAGGCAACATCTGGGAGGACTTCAAAGCCCAAGATCCCAAGTCACCAGTTATCGCCTTCGCTTCCGGCAACATGATTCTGGATGCGAGAGCTGACGCACGGAGCGGGCTCGCCTTCCTCTTGTTTGGCTCGCCCAAGGCTGAGGAACTCAAGGGCTTTCTTGTAGTTGGCGCCGCAGACCTAAAACCCGTTGGCGTGATCTTGCAGCCCATGGCGCTTGGCCCAGTCATTCTGCTGCCGAACCCGGCGCTAGACAGGATTTACGTTTCCTACCTGAAACCTGTCCGAGCGGCGGGCACGGGGTACACGCAGGCAACATCGGTTTACGAGTTGTCCACGCTCAAAGCGTTGCCGCGGACGGCCAGCCAGGAGATGCAGTTAACGCCGGGATCGTGCGTGGTGGGCGATGGAAGCCTGCTGTACAGCAACCACAGGGTCTATGACGCCCGGACCACGAAGGAAGGGCACAGCACTCGGTTTGAGCGCAAGCCATATTTGGATGTGGACTGCCAGGGCGGGAAGGTCCTTCTGTTGTCTGCAACTCCGGAAAAGAAGACCTTGCTTACGGTCTTTGACCCTGCGAGCAATCAGACCATCGCTGAAATCAAAACCGACTCTGACTTTCAGATCAACCAAGGCGAGTGGAAGCTTGCCCAGGACGGCCAGACGGTAGTCCGTGACGAACAAAAGACCGTTCCCGTGGGAGACTCCCGCATGCTGGTGCGCACCGGGCAATTGTCATTCTTTGACGTTGCATCGTCGGCGAAAAAGAGCGAAATCCGAGTGCCGGACGTAACCGAGGGAAGCGGCCCCGTGGGCCAGTCGGCAAGCGGGAACTACTGGTTTTACAGGACGCCGGAGAAACTCTACGTGGTTGATCTAGGCAAACGGTCGATTCTGGGAAATATCAAGACCACGTTCGATGTTGTTGGAGTGATTTGGCCGTGACGAAGACTGGGCCCCTGGAAAATCAGGACTACGTGAAGGGGAAAGAGCATGGAATGGCAGTGGCAGAAAGCTAAGAGTGCATTGGCAGTCGCGCTGTTCTTGGTCCTCGGGTTCATGGCGGCCGGCCTTCCGGCAAACGCCCAGTTGAACGAGAACTGCGTGGTCAGTGTTCTGAACCGCAACGTTTCCGTGAATCATGACGGAACGTGGGTGCTGCCCAACATTCCCGCCAACTTCGGGCAGGTGCGGGCGCGCGCAACGTGTGTGGAAAATGGCATCACGCATTCCGGACAATCAGATTTATTCACGCTGCCGGCGAATGGTTCGGTCACGCTGCCGCCGATCCCCCTGGGCGCAACCACGCCGATCCCCACGGCGTTGAGCGTCAACACTCCGATCACGACGCTGACCACGGCAGGTGCGGTCACGCAACTGAACGTGACTGCGACATACTCGGACGGGACTGGGGCGGACGTAACCGCCTCTGCCAGCGGAACGCAATACACGATCAGCAATCCCTTTATCGCCACAATTACTTCAGGGGGCCTGGTCACTGCCCTGCACACCGGCAACGTTGTGGTGCAGGCGACCAACGAGGGAACTTCTGCTCTGATCGCCATCCATGTGCTGTTTGGCGGAGGCGCGGACTCTGACGGCGACGGCATCCCCGATGATTACGAAATTGCCCACGGTTTGAATCCCAACGATCCCACCGACGCCCTCGCCGATCCGGACCACGACGGGCTGACGAACCTGCAGGAGTTCCAACTCGGCACCGATCCCCACAATCCCGATACCGACGGCGACGGCCTGAGCGATGGAGACGAGGTCAACATTTATCACACCAATCCGTTGGTGGCTGACACAGACGGGGATGGCATTCCGGACGGAGTGGAGGTTTTGAACGGCACGGACCCGCTCAATCCGCTGAGTTTTGACCTGGGCAAGGCGGTGCAAACGCTGGAGGTGAAACCGGGCGCGTTTGTGCTGGTGGTGAATACGATCATTGGGCAGGCTTCGCGGCAACTGACCGTGCTGGGCCACCTGATTGACGGCAAGACCACCCTCGACCTTACGTCGACCCAGAGAGGAACGAATTACAGTTCAAGCAATCTTTCCGTGTGCACTTTCGGGGCGCCCGATGGGACGGTGTTTGCCGGTTCCAACGGTTCATGCATCATCACGGCGAGCAATCACGGGCATACGGCCACGGCTGCGGGCGTGGTGCAAAGCTTCTCCCCAACCGCGGTATCTTTCGTTCCCATCCCCGGATTCGCCAACTCGGTGGACGTGTCCGGTGACTTCGCATTCGTAGCCGCCGGCGGCTCAGGCCTGCAAGTGGTGAGTCTCTCACCTGCCCGGACCGCTCCGGCGGTGGTTACCTCACTGACTATTCCAGGTAATGCCAATGACGTGGCGTTGGCAGGCAATCTTGCGTATCTGGCCATGGGGGCCGGAGGCCTGGCCGTGGTGGACGTAACTACTCCACTCACGCCAAAGCTGCTGGGGACGATCAACACCGGCGGGAACGCACTGGATGTGGCGCCGCGCGGCAATACAGCCTACGTTGCCAACGGCAACAGCCTCGTCCTCGTGAATGTGACCAACCCCGCGGCCATGACCATCCTCAAGACCGTGCCCCTGAGCGGGACTGTGTGGGGAGTGGACGTTGACGCGGACCGCCATCTTGCCGCGGTGGCAGCAGGAATCAGCGGCATCTTCATGCTCGATGTCACGAATCCGGCGGCGCCGGTGGTGCTCGGTTCGGTCGCCACCGGAGACGCGCGTGAAACCGCGATCCGTGGCGACTTTGTGCTGGTTGCCGACCAGGCCAACAGCATGACTTCCGTGAACATTTCCAGTCCGGCGACGCCTGTGGTGGTTTCCCGCACGGCGCTCAGCCTGGGCGGCCGCCTCAACGACATCAAGCTTTCCGGCAATTTCGCGCTGGGCGCCGACGTCTTTTTCGTCAACGGGATTCCCATCGTCGATATCACCAACCCGGGGAATCTGCTGCCGCGCACGATTCTTAACTTCACCGCGCGCGACGACAATGCGCTGGGCATCGCGGTTGACGGCACTTACGCTTATCTGGCCACGGAGCACAGCAACATTAATAAGGGTGGAGCTGTAGGCGACAGCCGCCTCTATATTGGCCAGTATCTGCAACTGCAAGATGACAAGGGGATCCCACCCACCGCCAGCATCACCGCGCCGGCCCCGGGGACTACCTTCATTTCCGGTACGCCGATTCAGGTGCAGGTGACAGCCACGGACGACGTGCGCGTGGCCGCGGTCAATTTCCTGGTGAACGGCATTGTTGTATTCACGGCCACGGCGCCGCCCTTCCAATTCACCTTTAACGCGCCCGCCACCACAGGGACCCTGACCCTGGGTGCCAATGCGGTGGACCTGGGCGGCAATATCGGCGTCGCGCAGGATGTCCAGGTGAACATTATTCCTGACCCGGGCACGACCGTCACCGGCCGAGTGATTGATACGAACCAGTTGCCGGTTTCCGGCGCGGCGGTGAGCGTGGATGCACAACATGCCACCACCAGCGGCTTCGACGGCACTTTCACCATCGCCAACGTTCCTACCGTCAACGGCAATATCGTGGCCCGCGCCACCGCTCTGGTGAACGGGCAAACCTTCGCGGGCTCATCGGCGGCTTTCCCGCCTGTTCCCGGCGGAACCACGAACGTAGGCGATATTGTTCTTCGTCCCAGCGGCAAGCTGATTGTGGCGCAGCGCGACGCAGGCACGGTGCAGATTGTCAGCACCACTCCCTTGTCGCTCGACACCACGTTGAATCTTGGTTCGGATGTAATCGATGTGGCCGTGAGCCCCGATGGAACCACGGCAGCGGTCTCCAGTTTCTCCGCCTCGCGGGTTACTTTCATCGATCTCAGACAGCAACCGCCCGTGGTCACGGGGTTCGTGAGCACGCCGATGCTTGCCGAAGGCGTGGCCTTCTCGCCGGACGGAAGATTCGTGGTTGTGACGGATGGCGGCGGTTCCGCCACCGTGGCATCGATTGACGTGCAGGGGCTGAGGATCGCCAGCACCATCACGCTGCCCTTGACTTCGCAAGGCGTGGTGGTAACGGTGGGCAACAAGGTGCTCACGAATGCATTCGACAACGCATCGGTCAACACGCTGAATATTTCTTCCACAGGTGTCTTGACCAGCACAGGGGCGGTTTCCGCCGGAGGCAGCGGTCCCATCAACGTTGCCGCCAGTCCCAACGGCCAGCTGGTTCTGGTTGCGAACTGGAGCTCGGGTAACGTTGGCATTCTCACCATCGCGCAGGACGGCACGGTCACGCAGCAGGGAAGCGTGCTTGCCGGCTTCTCGCAGCCGCAAACCATCAGCTTCCTGCCCAACGGCACGGGAGCTTTTGTGCTCTCTTGCAACGCGCAGATAGCACGAGTGGGTGTGGATACACTGGGCAACGTCACGGATACCGGATTGCGGTTGCCGGTGGCCTTTGTGCCGTGCTACTTCGGCGTCCATCAAATGGCTTCGCTGCCCAGTTCGCTCCAGGTTGCGGTGCACACTCCCAGCGGAGTGAGCATCATTGACGTGAACACGAATACGATCACCAACAGCATTACGCTGCCCGGCAATGACAGCTCGGTGGGCGGCATTGCCGTGGTCCCGTAGCGGCGTGACGGAGGCCGTGGAGGAAATGGAGTGAAGCACTGATGTCAAATCAAAGACGTCTGATTTGCATCCAGCACGCAAGCTCGTGGCTCGTGGGATGGGCGTTGACAGGCACCGTGCTCGTTGCACAGGCGCCGGCCCCGCCCCCGCACGCCTCCGCGATTGGCCAGGAGCGCGCGATCACTCGCCATCTGCAGGACGACGAAGAGTTCAACCTTCCTCTGCGCGATCTCATCGAATACGGAAAGAAACTCTTTTGCGCCAACTGGACGGAGCAGGATGGCGGCGGGCGTCCGCTGACCAAGGGCACGGGCAAGCCGGTTTCAGATCCGTCATCGCCGCTGAAAGGTGCGCGCGGGTGGAACCGGATTTCCGCGCCGGACGCCAACTCCTGCAACGGCTGTCATAACGCGCCGTATGGAATCCCCGGGGGCGGGGGCGACTTCGTCACCGGCGTGTTTGTTCTGGGCCAGCGATTTGATTTTGTTACTTTCGATCCCAAGGACCGTCTGCCTACGCGGGGTACCGTGGATGAAGGCGGCCGGCCGCAGGAGCTGGATAGCATCGCCAACCTGCGCGCGACTACCGGCATGTTCGGCGCCGGATACCTGGAAATGCTGGCGCGGGAGATGACCGAAGAGCTGCAGGCAATCCGCGACAGCATGAAGCGCGGAGAAACGCGGGAGCTGGTGGCCAAGGGCATTCCCTTCGGCTACCTTACCCGCCGCGCCGACAATACCTGGGACGTGAGCCGCGTGACCGGCCTGCCGCGCGCCAGCTGGATTGCACCCACGCCGGTGGATCCGCCGAACCTGATCATCCGTCCCTGGCACCAGGCCGGCAACGTAGTGTCACTGCGGGAGTTTTCCAACAACGCCTTCAACCAACATCACGGCATGCAAAGCACAGAGCGTTTTGGTGCGGACCGCGATCCCGACGGCGACGGTGTGGTCAACGAACTGACCCGAGCCGATATCACCGCCGTCAGCGTGTTTCAGGCCGTGATGCAGGTCCCGGGGCGGGTGATTCCGAACGATCCCGAAGTGGAGCGCGCGGTGCTGAAAGGCGAAAAGATATTTACCCAGATCGGCTGCGCGACTTGCCATGTTGCGGCGCTGCCCTTAAGCCGCCGCAACTGGACCTACACGGAACCCAATCCTTACAATCCGCCGACCAACCTGCGCGCGGGACAGACCAGGGCGCTGAAAGTGGATTTGAATAACTCCACGCTGCCGCAGCCGCGCCTGAAACCCGCAAGCGCCAATGCCGATTGGCTGATGGTGCCGGCCTATACCGATTTCAAGCTTCACGATATTACCGATCCCAACGAGCCCTATGGCGTAGAGCCGCTGGACATGAACCAGCCGGTGTGGTCGCCAAACTTCCGCGGAGGCAACCGAAGATTTCTTACCAAACGGCTCTGGGGAGCCGCCAACGAGCCTCCCTATTTCCATCATGGGCTGTTTACTACCTTGCGGGCCGCCGTGCTCGGGCATTCCGGTGAAGCGCTGGAGCAGAGACGGGCGTTTGAGGCATTGCCGGAGCACGATCGCGACTGCCTGATCGAGTTCCTGAAGTCGCTCCAGGTCCTTCCCCCCGGAACCAAAGACCTGGTGGTGGATGAAAACTACAAGCCAAAGGTGTGGTCGGTGGCGAGGTGATTCCCGACCGTGGCTCCGACAGGGGCCTACGGCCGACCTGCGCAAAACGGGAATCATTACCTCTGGATGGATTCGTTGCGAGCGGCTGGTTGAGGGATCAGAGCCGGGTTTTTTCAGCCAGACCCGGTATGCCCGGAACCCCAGGTCTGGCTTGCGGCTTCATGCTCTTTGGCTTGAAGGACCGATTCATGAATCGCGGCCCGCGAGCACGTAGCCGACTCCGCGTGCGGTATGGATCAGCGGCTTGGCGAAGCCATGATCGACCTTGTGGCGGAGATAGTTGATATACACATCCACGATGTTGGTAAGGCCCTCGAAGCCGAGGTTCCAGACGTGCTCCACCACCATGGTGCGGGTCACGGTGCGTCCGGCGTTGCGCATCAGGTATTCGAGTACCGAGTATTCGCGCTGGGTGAGGGCAATGCTTTTTCCGGATCGAGTCACCGTGTGGCGCATCCGGTCTAATTCCAGGTCTTCCACTCTCAGCTTGTCCAGAAGCTCGGTGGGGCGCCGTAACAGCGCATGAACGCGAGCCAGCAACTCCTCAAAGGAGAAGGGCTTGACGAGATACTCATCGGCGCCGCTGTTCAAGCCGAGAACGCGGTCCGAAATCTCCTGGCGTGCGCTCAGCAACATGATCCGCGCGGGCGAACCGCATTTCCGGAGTTTCTTGAGGACTGTGACCCCATCAAGCTTGGGAAGGTTCCAATCGAGGATAATGGCGTCATAATCAATTTCGGTTGCAAATTGCAGGCCTAGCTCGCCATCCGTGGCGAGATCAACGGAGAAGTGGTCGGCTTCCAGGCCTTTCACCAGCATTCTTGAAATTTTAGGCTCATCTTCAACGATCAGTATGCGCACGGATCACCTGTGACCTTTCTAAGGGTTGGGGGCGCTCGCCATGAGCGCCCCCATGCTCATCCGTCCCATCCGTCCATCCGTTTGCACAATGGAAGACAGGCGGCTATTTCGCCCTGGCCAGCCAGTGGCGAACCCGGAAGAACTGCCTCTCTTCCTGAAATCGCTTCATCAGCGGCAGCGACCCAAATTTCGCAGCCAAGGTCTACTGCCGTACCCGGAAGAACTTCGGCGGTCCATTTGCCGCCTTTCCTGTCATGCTCCTTTCGGTCCTTCTTTTAAACCGGACTCGCACATGCACAGGAACAATCACAGCTTGTAAGTGAAGAATGCCGCATGATGGGCATGATGACAATCAGGTGAGGCAGGGATTTTGATGAGGGACGTTCCCTGATCAGAGAAGAAGCTGCCATCTACCCGGGTGGTCGATTTGCCGGCAGAAGCGCGAACCGAGTCCTCAAAATTGCAGGCGAGACCGCGCACGGAAGCACAGAGACTAAAGCCAATAACACCGTATAAGTCTAATTGTTTCAATGGTTTATAGATCGATCGCCACAAGTGATGCTTTCAGCCGAATGCAGGGAACAGAAGCGGTTGTGGATTTTTCGGAGCACTTGATTCTAAGCGCAGCTTCATCTTCCCGCGCATGCGGATATTTGCGGACCAGAATGGAAGGTGTGGGCGGTCAGGACTGAATGATCCCGTTGCGGATGGCATAGCGGACCAGCGCCGCGACGTCATGGAGGTCCAGCTTTTCCATGATATTCGAGCGATGCGATTCGGCAGTCTTTACGCTGATGCCGAGCAGCGAAGCGATCTCCTTGGTGGTCTTGCCTTCCGCCACCAGTTGCAAGACCTGGCGTTCACGATCACTCAACTGTTGGTCGGGAAGGTCCTCTTTGGACAGGTAGGCCTTTGCCACCGTTTCCGATACGCTGCGGGTCAGGTACATTTCGCCGCGCGCTACCGAGCGGATGGCCTGGAGTAGTTCGTCGGAGGCACGGGTTTTCAGCAGGTATCCGGTGACTCCGGCTCGCAGGCTTTCCAGGACCAAGTGGTCCTCGGCATGCATAGTCAGCAACACAACCTTGGTACGCGACCCGGGCTTGGTGATCTCCCGCGCGGCGTCAATGCCGTTCAGCAAGGGCATGCCGAGATCGAGAACTGCGACTTCCGGATGGTGGTCATCACAGAGCTTGATGGCTTCGTGGCCGTTGGCCGCTTCCGCCACCACGCTAAAGCCCTCGCGTTCAAGCAAGACTTTCAATCCCTGGCGGACAATGGCATGGTCGTCTGCCAGCAGGACCCTAATCGGCATGAGTAGACTCCGAGCAAATTCCTGAAGTCGAAAATATCCCATGGGCCCCGGGAAATTAGGCCAAGAGCGGGAATAGTAATTCCATGGCTTCCCGCTGCTCAAAGGACGAATGTTTCCCCAGTTACCCGATTTCGCTTGAGATTACACCGAAACCGGGCCTTAGTCTTAAACATTAATGTTTTTAATCGCTCGAAGGATCGCTCTCTTAGGCCTTCGTGCTAGAGTTGCGTTTCTGGTCAAAGACTGAAACTCCAGAGCCTTGCGAGCGCCAGGGAGAGCCAAACAGGGAGACGGATGTGAGTTCTTCGTCATCTTCGGGTCCCCGGGCCGGGTTCAAGAGGGGCCCTGCGGAAGCGGTGTCTCCGTTGCCCGGCCAGGAAGAGCAAAGCCCAGGCCCTGCGATCCCCAGCTCCCCAACTGCTGGCCGCCCAGAACTGCCAAGGAAGAATTGGAACATTGTCCGGGCGCTGGCAGCGGCTTCATCAAGAATCTCATTGCCGGCGATGCTAATGCTGATTGGCAGTCTGGCGGCGACCTTCGGTGTGTGGTTGTTGGTGCGTGCCAACGAGAGCAGCCACGTGGAGAAGATGACCCGGCTTGGCGCGTCCGCGATCCACGATGACATTGAATCCGACATGCAGACCCGGACCTTGGGACTGATACGGCTGGCCAAGTTATGGGAGTATGGCGAGACATCCAAGGACTGGTCGATGTTTTCCAGTACCTACGAGCAGTGGTCGACGTATGCCGATCTGTATATAGAGCACCATCCCGGTTGCCTGGCGATTGAATGGATTGATCCCAAGTACGAAGAGCGCTGGATGGTGCGGCCCAAGGGTAAAAGACCTGTTCCTCTGGCTGGAGCGGGCATGTACGAGGCCCTTTTGCAGAAGGCGCAACAGTCTGTTAATCCCATGATTTCCCCAATCAGGGTTTCCTCCGAGGGACGGAAGCAGTGGCTGGTCATCGTGCCGATCTTCAAGAAAACCGGGTTTCGCGGCTTTGTGCTGGGATTCTTTGACGCCCAGGAGTCGCTGGATGGGATGCTGGAAGACGTCGCGGGTTTGGGCTTTTCCGCCGCACTGCACCAAGGTGGCCAAGAGATCTACCGGCTGCCGGGAGCCATTGCGGAAAATGAACGGGAATGGGCCCAGACCACCAACGTCGCCCTTCCCGGATCAGCCTGGGAATTGCGGGTCTGGCCGCGACCGGAAGGCCTGGCCGAATTGCGGTCACGTTTGCCGCTGGCGACGTTGCTTTCCGGGGTCTTGCTCAGCCTGCTGCTTACGGTGGTAGTGCAGGCCAACCAGGAATTGCGCCGCGGTATTGCCGAACGGCAAAGGGCCGAGCAGGCGCTGGCTGCCTCACAAGCCCGGTTCGCCGGTATTCTGGAAATCTGCGCCGATGCGGTGATCTCGATGGACCGGGACCAGCGCATCACCCTGTATAACCAGGCTGCGGAAGGGATCTTTGGCTACGCCGCAAAGGAGATCATGGGCCGGCAACTGGAAATCCTGATTCCGCAGCGGTTCCGTGAGGCCCACCGGAAGCACGTGGATGAGTTTGCCCAGGGGACTCGGCACAACCTGGTGATGACGGAACGCCGGGCGGTTTCAGGACGGCGCAAAGACGGCCGCGAGTTCCCCCTGGCGGCATCGGTTTCCAAGCTGGCAATCAATGGGGAGGAGATTTTTACCATCATCTGCAGTGACATCACCAACCAGGTGCGTGCCGAGGAGGAACTGCGGCGAGCCCATGACGATCTGGAGTTGCGCGTCCATGAGCGAACGGCCGACCTGGAACGGGCCAACCTCGCCCTGCAGGGGGAAATCTCAGAGCGCCTGCTTGCCGAGGAAGAAGTGCGTAAGCTCTCCGCGCGCGTGATGCGCGTGCAGGACGAGGAACGCCGCCACCTGGCTCGGGAACTGCACGACGGCGCCACCCAGAACCTTGTAGCCATTGCCCTGAACCTGGGATCAACACGCAACGGCGCCATCCAGGACCCTGCAACCCAGGCGCGCGTGGAGGAGTCGCAACGGCTGGCGGAACAGTGCGCCAACGAGTTGCGCACCATTTCTTATCTATTGCATCCGCCCCTGCTGGAAGAACTGGGCCTGGAAAGGGCGCTGCGCGGCTATGTGAGCGGTTTCGCCAACCGCAGCGGCATCGACGTCAAGCTGCAGGTGCAGCCCCAGCTGGGCAGCCTGAACTTTGAGGTGGAGCTGACCGTCTTCCGCATCGTCCAGGAAGCGCTCGCCAATGTGCACCGGCATTCCCAGAGCCGCACCGCCGTCATCACCCTGCTGCGGGATGGCGAAAATGTTGTGTTGGAAGTCGCCGACCATGGCCGCGGCATGCCGGAAGGGACCAATACTTCCGGGGTGGGCATTGCGGGGATGCGCGAGCGCATCCGACTGCTGAAAGGCCGCCTGGAGATCATTAGCAACTCCAGCGGCACCACCCTGCGGGCCGCGTTGCCGAGTGCCTGAACAGGCCCCCAGCCCCTCCGGCAAGCTTTCTGCGATGGGGCCTAATCCGGTTCCTGCCAACCTTCAAATCCGGGAACTACCCGATTGCCGTCTGCGGTGACGCGGGATAAGTTTCTACCCAGTAGTAGGGCTCCGGCCCGATCGCTTTGGGGGAGACCGGGCCGGAGTCGCAGTTTTTTCGACGAACCAGGCGGAGAAAGGCCGACCCGCAGAACGCCAACCTAGGGAGGACCCATGGAATCCGCTGTTGGGACAGTTCGTATCGTGGTAATTGACGATTCACCGGTCTTCCTGCGCAGCTTGTGTTCGTTGCTGCAAGAACAAGAACTGGGCCATGTGGTGGGCACAGCAGAAAGCGCAGAAGATGCCTTCGAACTGGTGGAACGAGTTCGTCCTGACCTGGTGCTGATCGATTTCCAGATGCCCGGCATGAATGGGCTGGACGCGATTCCCTTGTTGCGGCTTCGCCAGCCGGAAACCAAGGTCATTCTTGTCACCATGCACGATTCGCCCCAGTTACGCGAGGCGTCCGTGGAATGCGGTGCGCATGGCTTTATCTCCAAGAGTCAGCTCAACCACGACTTGTCCGGGGTGGTGGCCCGAGTGCTGGCTGCGTCCTAAGGCCGGTTCATTCGTATTCTGGCCCTTGCAAACCGTGGGATAGGAATCGACTTTTTTCCATTCAAGCGCGTTCAACGCGCGGGCCACGTGGGTCGGGCAAGCCCTTTCACCATCTTCAATCAATTCTGCCTTGTCGAATGAATCCAACACGGCAATCAATTTTCTCAAGGTCCAGCCAGGATCCATGAGTGACAGAATGTAGTGGCTCAATGAGCTGCAACTTGAGACCGAAGGAGTCGTCGAATGGTTCCAGTACTCGGGTTTCTGGATCGAAGTAGATTTTGATCTCCTCACTGAACTCTGACTCCGCTCCATCTTAGGTGTTTGGCTCAGGCGTTCCCGCAACGCGATATGCTACAGTCTAACGGGTGAATCAGCTCCAACTCAGGTTTCCCAGCCATGCGGGCCATCGTGCCTCGCGACTCTTCGGGGATCGCATTGCAGCGTCGCTGTATCCCAGAAGGGTTGGTCTGCTGATCCTGACAGTCATGCTCATACTGGCTTTCAATCTGTCGGCAGCAGGCCAGGAGCAGCCGCATCATTACCGCGGCACAACTTTTGTTAGTGTCGATAGTTGGGTGTACTCGGCGTTCGATCGGCTCGCGGCAATTGGGTTCCTTGATGCCGCCATGATGGGGATGAGGCCTTGGACGCGCGTCGAGTGTGCCCGCCTGGTTGCCTCTGCGGCCGGGAATTTCGACAACTTCAACGCGAGTGCAACCGACACAGCCCTCTACAACCGCCTGAGAGAGGAATTTCAGCCTGAGCTGAACGGGACTGGTACGACGGCCGCAGTTCAAATTGAGGAATTGTATGCGCGGGCTGGGCTCCTTACCGGCGAACCGCTCGCCGATGACTACCACTTTGCCAAGACGATTGTGAACGATTTTGGCCGCCCGTTTGGCCACGGAGTTAATGTGGTTACAGGCAGCGCGGCGCGAGCAACGTATGGCCCCTTTGCGGCATATGTTCGCGCAGAGTATCAGCACGCTGGAGCCCTGCCTGCGCTTGGAACCTCAGTGTTGCAGGCGATTGCGAGAGCCGATACAACTCCTTTCGCACCCCAACAGCGCACTGATTCGCTCGACCGAGTCCGGCTTCTCGACAGCTACGTGTCCCTGAATTTGCACGATAATGTGGTCTCATTCGGCAAACAGACGCTCTGGTGGGGGCCAGGTGCCGATGCGCCTTTTTTGTTCAGCAACAATGCGGAACCGGTGACCATGCTGCGAATCTCTCGCGCAACGCCGTTTCGGCTGCCTTGGCTGTTTCGCCTGATGGGGCCCATTCGGCTGGAGATGATGTGGGGAAGGCTTGAAGGCCAGCAGTTTGTGGCATTACTGGACGCTGCTGGGAACCGTCGGGTCATTGCTGCGCCCCTCCATCCGCATCCGTATGTTGACGGCGAAAAGATTTCCTTCCAGCCGACTCGAAACCTGGAGTTCGGTTTCGGTGTCACCAGCGTTTTCAGCGGCCCCGGTTTCCCGTTCACCTTGCATCAAATCCTGCGCACTTACTCCCCTAGCAACACCGTCCCCGGCTTGGCGAACGATCCGGGCGACCGGCGGTCCGCCTTCGACTTCTCTTACCGGCTTCCGGGCGTACGGGACTGGCTGACCCTCTATGCCGATTCCTTCACCGAAGACGAGTTTTCTCCTATCGCCTATCCGCGGAAGTCTGCATTTCGGGCCGGCCTTTATATGCCTCGGGTCCCGACATTCGAGAGCCTTGATCTGCGGGTTGAGGGCATCTATACGGACCTTCCTAATCTGCAAGGCACGGGCGTTGCCTATGGGAACAACCATTACCTGAGCGGCTACACCAATTATGGCCAAATCATCGGCAGCTGGATCGGGCGCGAAGGGCGCGGGTTCAGCGCCTGGGCCAATTACCACCTCACCGCGATCAACGAGATCCAACTGCATTACCGCAATGAGCATGTGAATGCGGCGTTCCTCGGCGGCGGCTCCTTGAGAGATTTCTCGGTTGCGGGAACGTTTGCCAGAACGGGCAATCTTGTCTTCAGCGGATCGGTGCAATACGAACGCTGGGCATTCCCTCTGCTGGTAAACGGCCCGCAGACGACAGTGAACGTTGGTGTGCAGGTGAGCTTTGTGTCGGGAAAGAGCTGGAAGTCGCGTTGGACGTCTGCGGGGTTGCGGCAACCCTGAAGTCATGCCCGCGCGAGCTACAGCCCAGCTACAAACGCCAGCATCTCTCAAACAACCGTCTATATGGTGGTGACGGGCCGGCGGACGGAACCGGGTAGGGAAGCAACACATGCACGGACGCTTGGGTTTTGGTTTCTGTTTCTTTTTTCTCTGATTGCGGTAAGCAGCTTAGCGCAAGATTTTGGCAGCCAAATGAATTCTCAGCTGGCACAATGTGGTAAAGAGTGCGATATCCGTGTCCCTCCAGGACAACAACCCAATTGGACGACCACAATCTCCGTACCCTGCGCTTCAAACGGGATCATCACTCTTTCCGGTTCGGGTCCCACTACGGTGCTGACACTTACAGGTTCGGGGCCTGCGATCGAAGTGAGCTGTCCTTTAGGCAACTTCGCGGGTCAACGCAAAGATCTCAGAAATGAAACTGATACTTGCGAATCTTGGGCGCAATGGACCAACAGCAGGGATTCGCTTTGCAACATTTAACACCGGGAGCATTTCAGATGCTGTAATTGAGAATAGCGCCGAGCATCCTACGAGCACCGCGGATGGTATCTTCATTGAGGGTGCCAACTCCATCACAATCCGCAACGTGAGAATCTCTAAACTCAAGAATGGAATACATAATGTGGGGACCTTAGTTAATGGCAGACCGTTTCCGGCCAATGCCATCCACGTATTCGGAGGCGAAATTTCCAACAACAGTGGATGCGGCGTTTTCGAAGATGGAGACTCATGCTCGTGAAGTCGGATCTAATTTGGGAAACTCGTATATTGGCGTAGCGTTTGAGGGCAATGGCCTGAAAAGAGACGCCACCACAGGAAATGCTTGCATTCAGAACGGTTTCGGGATCAGCTTTATTGGTGATTATTTTGAGAACTTCTCAAATCAGTCTCCTCCCTATCAGGCCTGGATCGGCGATGCGGTAAATCAAAGCGTTGGCGTCGTGTTCAGTGGAAGCGTGTTTGCTTCCGTCGATGGTACGCGGGCAACACTGCATATCGCTAATTCCGATGGCGCCACCATAAGCGGCAATACCGAGGTAGCCGCTATACCAAGCTTCATCAAACATTCCCGGAAATCAAGCAGGACTTTTCTCTATCCCAACACGGTTTTCAGCTGTTCGCAACGCCGCTAACAAGGCGCCGCTCATCCCGGGGGTAAGCGGGCCGACGTCAGGTGTATTCAACTTCAGCGTTGCCAATGTCTAAAGGACGCCTGAGCGAGTCGACAAGTCCCGCGGGGAATAGCTGACTGCTAAAGTTCACTTTCGGGCTTCCGCGGTTTCTTCTCTCACCGTTGTTCATTTCCACGGTAGAATATGCACAATCTGCTGGGCAGGTCAGGTTGAGCTGCCTAGCGCCGTACGTCGGGGAACACGGGGACAAAGGCATGGGGCCAGTTAGAGAATCCAGGGAAAAATTCGAAGAAAAAGTTGAGCGAACCCAAGTCGAGGATCGTGCTGTCGATACATTGGAAGGGGCCGAAGCACCCAACCAAGTTTCATTATTGGATATCCTGATCGTTTTAGGGCGGCAGAAAACCTTTCTCCTGGTCAGCACCGCGGCCATAGCAATATCGGCCCTGGCCGTTACGCTCCTGATTCCCAAGAAATATACAGCTGTAACTACAGTCCTTCCCTCGCAGCAGAACTCTTCCGTAAGCGCGGCGCTGCTATCACAGATGGGAAACCTGGGAGCTTTAGGCTCCCTCGCCGGCAGCGGCCTTGGTGTGAAGAACCCCGCGGATATGACGATCAGCCTTTTGAAAAGCCGCAGTGTCGAAGACGCCCTGGTAAGGCGCTTCGACCTGATGAAGCTTTACAAAGAAAAGAGAATGTCCGACGCGCGCAAGGCGCTGGAGGACCATTGCACAATTGACAGCAACGTTAAGGACGGACTGGTTCGGATTGCTGTTGAGGACCACAGCCCCGAACGCGCGGCGGAGATGGCCAACGGCTACGTTGAAGAGTACCGAGCGATTTCCGCCCGCTTGGCCATTACAGAGGCTTCACAGCGCAGGCTGTTTTTTGAACAGCAACTCGAGCAGGCCAAGAGCAACCTGGCAACGGCAGAAGAGACCCTTAAAACTGCTGAGCAAAAGACCGGCATGATTCAGTTGGATAGCCAGACGAAGGCCCTGATTGAGTCGGTGGCCAAGCTGAAAGCAGAAATCGCGACTCAGGAAGTGCTTATTCGATCCATGAGCTCCTACGCAACCGCCAAGAATCCAGACCTGCAGCGCGCACGGGAGCAATTGGCCGCCCTGCAGGAGCAACTGAGAGCCCTGGCCGGATCGAAGGCCGATGTGAACGCAGATGTGATCGTACCACGTGGAAAACTTCCAGAGGCAGGACTGGACTATGTTCGAAAACTGCGCGATGTGAAATATTACGAACTCATTTTTGAACTATTGGCTAAACAGTTTGAAATGGCCAAGCTGGATGAAGCACGTGAAGGAGCGGTAATTCAGGTAGTGGATCCAGCGGTGCCTCCGGACCGCAAGTCCTTTCCCAAAGTTTCCATTATTGTTCCCGCTGTATCGATTTCCTGGGTGTTGCTTGCCATCTTCGGGATATTGCTCCGCGAGGGCATCGCCCGGGCGAAGAAACGCCCCGAAGATCTGCAAAGATTGCAAATGCTAAAGACCCTGTGGCAATTTGACAGCCGGGAATCCTAGGCCAGAAGAAACTTCAAGCAGATCGGCTCACACTCTGATTCAGCCGTGCCCGCGTCGGATCGACCAACCAACCCCATTTATTGAAATATCTGCACGCAGACTGGAGATGAGCCTTGGCTAGTCCATATTTGCGATAGGACCCCTTCTGATATTCATGCGACACGGAAACCGATGGAAAATACATCGTCTTTGCCACTTCAGCGACCCGCCGGCACAGATCAACATCCTCCATATACAAGAAATATCTCTCATCGAAAAGGCCCACTTTCGCAAACATGCTCGTTCTAACCAACAGGAAACAACCCGAAAGACATGGGATTACTCTCGGCTTGGATAAATCAATTTCTTTTAAGAGATAGCGATCCAGTCTCGAGCGAAACAAGTAACGTCCCAAGCTGCCACCGAATCGGCGAAGGAACAAATCCAGAGGAGAGGGCAAAAGCTTACAGAGGTTTTGTTCGCTCCCGTCAGGATAGGCGACGCGTGGCATGACGATTCCAACGTCGCGGTTGTGCGGGGAAGTGCACAATAAGGCTGCGGTTGCCGGGCAAGGTGCAATTCTGCAGCTTTGATTACTCTGAGACTTTGACGCTGCGCTGGAGTGTGCTCCTTTCCGGTTTCTCGAGCATGTTTGTACGGACTAGTGACCTACTCTGCCCCCAAGAATAGTAAACAAAAGAACAGGGAAAGCCTATTGGAACTGCACGGTGGCTGTTCGAGCACACTGTTCTTGTCAGGTGGATAAATTCCATTCCCCATTGAATTCACTCTGATAAGTCATGCACTTGTTCGGGATGGCCAAAGCGGACTGATATTCTGCTCGCCTGACGGCCGTAACAATTTCTGTTTTGCTCCCAACCTGTCTAGTAGCTGCGACTTCTTCTTGCCCAACGGGGCAAGCTCTAAGGGCGTGAAGCTGCGTTGGGCGATCCGTGTTGGTGCGGACCATTGGCACTCGTTCACCAGCGCAAATTCACTCGTTGGTACAGGTGACGGCTCGAGATCCAATCACCCAAAAAGAGAAACAGATTTCGGAGTTGTTGAAATCGTTAAAGTGCGTGCTGGATCGATCCTGCCACCGATGATCGAGCGGCCTAGCCGCGCTGGCGAATAGCGAGTGCTTGAGGTCGTATTTCGGGGCAACAAAAGTTGGTCGGGGCCGGGGAAGCCGATAGTATAATCAGCCCATGGAAGTCGAAGTCAAAATCCGGGGCTTGATGCTGGATCCTAATACCAACCAGCCGATCGTGGTGCTTCAGGACCTGGCGGGAGATCGGGTGATTCCTATCTGGATCGGCGGCGCCGAAGCGCAAGCCATTGCGTTCGAACTGGAAAAACACGTGCCACCGCGCCCGCAGACTCATGACCTGATGAGGAACCTGGTCATTGGATTGAATGCGTCTCTCTGCAAAATTGTCGTTACCGAACTGAAGGACGACTCTTTCTATGCGGTGCTCTGGTTTGACCGCCAGGGCCAGATCATCTCGCTGGATTCGCGCCCGAGTGACGCATTTGCCCTGGCACTCCGGCTGGATTGCCCCATGTTTATCGATGAGTCCGTTCTCAAATCGTCTTCGATTTCGAGCCAGGACCGGAACGCACAAACTCGTGAGATGCTGGAGAGATTCAGCGACGAGGATTTTGGCCCGCACAAGATGTAGAACTCCCCGGACCGGTGGGCTGATTCAATCAATTCCCCTTGCCTTTGCCCATCCATCGCGCGTACGCCTCAGCCCCCGGACTCGAAAGCCATCGGCCAATCCCAGGTTTTCCCGCCGCAAGCGGCATCATGGCTTGGTTTGCAGCTGGTGCAAAGCAGCCAAAAGAAGCGTGTTGTGGGTGAAGCGTTCACTCTGTTATTTTCAAGAGGTAATCGCGGCCACGGTTGCCGAGACCTGCCATAGACCGGCCGCGGAGGACCACAATTTCTGTGACCACCGTCATTCTCGCCCTGGCGGCGATTCCATTCATCTATTACCTCATCGCGCTTTATAGTGCCCTGAGTTTTTTCCGCTCTCCTTCTTCGCCACGCCCGCCCAAGCACGATTTTTTTCCTCCGGTGAGCAACCTGAAACCGATTCGTGGCCTTGATCCTGACGCATATGAGAACCTGGCCAGCTTTTGCCGCCAGGACTATCCAGAATACGAAATCCTGTTCTGCATAGGAGATACCGATGACCCAGCGCTTCCCGTGATCCAGCGCCTGATCGCCGATTTCCCGGAGCGCCCGATCCGTGTGCTGTTTGGTTCAGGCCGCAGCGCCACCAACGACAAGGTGGCCAAACTGGCCCGTCTGGTCAGCGAGGCCCAGCATGAAGTGCTGGTTATCAGCGACAGCGACGTCAGAGTCCGTCCAGATTATTTGCGGACAGTGGTTGCTCCGCTGGCCGATGCCAAAGTGGGGGCGGTGACCTGTTTCTATGTCCCTACGCACGACACCACCCTTGTCCAGGAACTGCAATCCGTCGGCATGCTGGCCGATTTTTACGCCGGCATCCTCGTCGCCTGGCAGTTGGATGGAGTGAAATTTGCCCTGGGGCCGACCATTGCCACTTCGCGCGCACGGCTGGCTGGGTTCGGCGGTTATGAAGCCATCGAGAACCGGCCGGCGGACGACTTGCTTGTAGGCCGCTTGATCGCCGATCAG
This sequence comes from Candidatus Angelobacter sp., assembly GCA_036380095.1. GTDB lineage: Bacteria > Acidobacteriota > Terriglobia > Terriglobales > Acidobacteriaceae > Angelobacter. The sequence continues at coordinate 20,544 of DASVFK010000064.1, forward strand.
GGCTTCAGGGTTGAGCTCTTGCCTTACTCCATCTCCACCGTCGCGGACTATCAATCCTTCCACGATCTCTTTCAAAAACGCTTACGTTGGATCGTGGTGATGCGGCACATGCGCCCGTGGGGACATCTGGGCCTGGTCTTTACTCATGGCTTGCCCTGGTGCCTGGCTGCGGTCGCGGTCCAGCCATTGTGGCCGGTTGCCGTGTCGTATCTCGGTCTTTACGCTCTCCTCCGCGCGGCCATTACGTGGGCGATAGGCGTTGTTGGCCTGAAGCAACATATCCCTTGGAAGAAGTTCGCTCTCATCCCCGTGTGGGATGCCATGGCCTTTGTGATCTGGTTGATCAGCTTTGGGCGAAACAGCGTCCGCTGGCGCGACAACGACTATTACATCCGCGACGGAAGGCTGGTCCCGGTCACGCCCCCGGCCCAGGAATAGCCGCCCCCACGCTTCAGACCGCTGAAACGCCTGCGGCCACGCCCACCGGCACGCGGCGATCGTTCCGCGTATAGCGCCAGTTCACGCGCGGCATCATCAATGACGGATCAATTCGGTCTTTGTATTTCAGCGCGATGTTCAAGAGCGAATCCAGCAGCGCGGATGAAAGCAGGTGCGGCTTCAAGCCCAGGTCGATCAGTTTGGAGTGTTTGGCGTTGTAGTAATGTTCTTCGGCTTCAACTCTGGGATCGGCCAGGTGTTCGATCTCCACGTGCAGGCCCAGCTGCTTGGCCGCGGCTGCCGTCATCTCCGCAAGCTGCAGCACGCCAAATTGCTCCGTGAACTGGTTGAACACCCTGCACTCACCGCGTTCAGCCGGATTGAGACATGCGATTTCGACACAGCGGACCGTGTCGCGAATGTCCAGGAACCCGCGGGTCTGCCCGCCTTTTCCGTACACGGTCAAAGGATGGCCAATGGCAGCCTGCGCGCAGAACCGGTTCAGCACCGTGCCGAAGACTTCGTCGTAATCAAAGCGGTTGATCAGCGCTTCATCCATGGCCACTTCGTCGGTCAGCGTCCCATAGACCACGCCCTGGTTCAGGTCCGTGGCCCTGAGCTTCCACGCCTTGCAGGCAAACATCATGTTGTGGCTGTCATGTACCTTGGAGAGGTGATAGAAGGATCCCGGCTGTTTGGGGTAGGGAAGCACGTCTTTCCGGCCATTGTGCTCAATGGCGATGTAGCCTTCTTCAATGTCGATGTTGGGGGTGCCGTACTCTCCCATGGTCCCCAGCTTGATCAAGTGGCAGTCCGGCTGAAATTCCCGCAGGGCAAAGAGCAGGTTGAGCGTGCCCACCACGTTGTTGACCTGGGTAAATACCGCGTGTTTGCGGTCGATCATGGAATAAGGCGCCGAACGCTGCTCAGCAAAATGGATTACCGCCTCAGGTTGATACTCCTCGATGACGGAGGCAAGAAAGTCGTACTCGGTCACGTCGCCGACGAAACAATCGATGGTGTGTCCGGTGATCTCATACCAGGCCTTGACTCTGTCTGACAGGGGCTGGATGGGCGTCAGCGTCTGTGCTCCGAGCTCATGGTCCCACTGCCGTCGCATGAAATTGTCCACGATCGCCACAGCATTGCCTTTGCGGGACAAATAAAGGGCGGTGGCCCATCCGCAGTATCCGTCTCCTCCAAGTACGATGATCCTCATGTGATCTCCTTGCCCTAATGGCTTTTCAGTACTCGATCAGAATCCGCCGGCAGCACTGCCCAACGGATGGTTTGTTGCCAGGAACTTGCCTCCGCTTGACGCAACCACAGTCAGTTGGCTGCCGACCAGCGCTTCCAGCCGCGGCCGGGCCGAGTCCTTTGCTACCACGTAGGAGCGCTCGGGTTTCGTCCACAAATCCTTGAACTTCGGATCGTCAATGAAAACCTGCGGTGCTCCCGGCGCGTACGCTCCGTACTCGAGGTTGTTGTAACGCCCGTTCAGCAGCAGTGCGTCGCGGTTCGTATAAAAAAAGACCGATGAAAATGTGTAATAGTGGCGGTCCACGATCAGAGAACCGCGGGGAACACTCTGAAGGGCCTGGGCCAGCGGGCGGGAAGAAAAGAACGGGTCAAACGTAACCATCGCCACCCTGGCCGCGTGAAAGAAGACCACCATCATCAAAGTGGCAGCCAGGAAAGCGCGCTGGGCCGGGGCCCGCAGCGTGCCCGCCATCCCTGCCACGAAAGCAGCGGCGGCTAACCACAGTGGAATTCTCAGATAAGCGAATGCCTGCAAGTTCAGGTCTTCCATGTGACTGAGCGCCAGGGTGTAGAACTTCAGACGCTGGGTGAGCGCCACGGAGATGTCTCCCGGCGTAGGAACGTTGCGCACCAGGAAGAGAATCGTAAGCACAGCTGCTGTCGCGCACGCCGCCAGCGCTGAAAGAGCTTGTGTGCCCCTCCGTATCCAGGTGCCGCCTTCCGCCATGGCTGATCCCAACAGCAGGCAGAGCGCCGGATAGCATGGCATGGAGTAATACTCCTGCGTGGTGGAAAAGGTAAAAAAGACCAGCAGAAATCCGGTCCAGCAGAGTGCGAGAAGGTGCGTGCGTCCGGCCCGATCGTCCGGCTTGTAGGAGAGTTTGGCGACCGCGGGGAAATATACGCTCCAGGGAAACAGCCACAATAGATGGAAAAGCCAGAAATAGAGTCGGGGAACCGTATTGTAGTCGTGTGGGTAGCGCAGGTTCAGAAAGCGCAGGACCTGCTCATTCATGAAAAAGAACCACAGGAAGCCGTGATACTCGCCGGGACCGCTATGGAAGCTGAGCGAAAAGTAAGGAGGGTTGCGCAGCGTGGCTAACACGTGCCACGGCGTCGCGATCAGAAGCACCACCAGCAACCCACTCACGGGACGCAACCTTCGCCACGCCCGGGCGGAGCAGAGCTGCTTGGTGAAATACAAATAAAGTATGCCTGCTCCCAGAGGAAAGACCACGGCAATCAAGCTCTTCAGCAACAACCCCAGGCCCAGGTTTGCGGCGAAGATCATCGCCCACAGTCCCGGCCGCGTCTCTTCTTCGTCCTGCACGCGAAGGAACGCCCACATGGCCAGCGCCGTAGTGAAGGTGAGCATCACGTCAGGAATCAAGACGCGGGTAAACAAAAACAGGCCGATGCATGTAGAAGCACAGAGTCCTGCGTAAAAGCCGGCGCGGCGGCCAAAGGCCCAAATGCCAAAGGCCGTGGTGACCCAGGTGACGGCGAGCGATGCCAGCGCCATGGGAATGCGCGCTGCCCAATCATGAATACCGAAAACCTTGTACGATGCCGCGATCAGCCAATAGATAAGGGGCGGTTTTTCCAGGTACACCACGCCATCCAGACGCGGGGTCACCCAATCGCCGGAGGCGATCATGTTGCGCGCGATCTGGGCCTGCACGGCATCTACGTCGTCCATCAGGCTGGGCGGCGAGACCATGCATCCGAAATAAATCACGCCAGCCACCGCCAGGACGGCTAGATATATGCGCCAGTTTCTTCCAGTTGCGGCATCGCTTGCCGTGCTGGTGCCTGTATTCGCCATTTCCTCATCCAGAGAAACAGAATCATCAAACCCCACAAGTGATATCCCAGGTTGCTCCGCCGTTCCATGTGAGCACGCACGCACTCGCGGACTGCTGCGGTGCGAAAGACCTCGCCGTATCGGGAAGCACCGTCTGACAATGTATCTTCCAGCAGTGTACGAAGCGGGCCGCGCAGCCAGTCGTGGGCCGGAATGTCCAAGCCGATCTTTTTCCGGCGCAGCGTGGACTCCGGCAGCTTGCCCTTCATCAGTTCTTTCAGGACGAATTTCTGGCGGGCCCCACGAATCTTCAGCGATGGAGGCAGTGTGGCCGCAAACTCCGCGATCCGGTGGTCCAGGAATGGAGGCCGGACTTCGACTGCGTGGGCCATGCTGATCCGGTCCACCTTGTACAGAATGTCATCTGGCAGATAGTACTTCTGGTCAAACCACAAATAGGGCGAGAGGGCATCGCTTCCCGGAACGCGAATGCGCAGTTCGCGCAGTACTTTGTCCAACGCGGAAGCAGGCGGTTGTACCAGCAGATGTTGTTTCTGATCGTCGGAAAAAGCGCCATTCCAGTGGACGTGGGCCCTTTCGGGGGACAAGAGGCAGCCTTCCAGAAAGCGCTTGAGTTTGTACTCCACGCCGATCTTTTCGTCGGAAACCGGCATGCGCTGCGCCTGGGCCAAGGCGAATCGGAGCGCGCGCGCGGGCAGCTTCCTGGCCGCATCAGCAAGCATGCTGGCCCGGTGCGTAAGATAGCCGCCAAAAAGCTCGTCCGCGCCTTCTCCGCTGAGCGCAACCGTGGTTTTGGTCTTGCACAACTTGGAAAGGAACCAGACAGGGAGCGCTCCAGCATCGGCGCTGGGTTCATCAGAGTAATAGCCAAACTCTTCAATTGCATCCTGCAGGTTGAGCGCGGGATTCAGGTCAACCTGCTCGTGGTCGGTCTGGTAGCGGTCCACGATTTCCCGAATGTAAGCGGATTCGTCAAAGCTGCGTCCGCCAAACACGATGGAGAAAGTCTTGAGTTTTGCTGCCGACTCCGTGGCCGCGTAATGGAGAATCGCCGATGAATCGACTCCCCCGCTGAGCCACACTCCCAGCGATACGTCGGAGAGCAGATGTTCGCGGATGGATTGCCGCAAGAGCGCATCGAGTTTTTCCTTGGCGCTCTCCAGCGTTACGTTACGCGTCCCCTGCGGCAGTTCCCAGTAGTGGCCGGATCGGACTTGGCCATCCCGCCATTCGAGCCAGTGGCCGGGTGGAAGCTTGGTAATGCCTTCCACCAGCGTCCAGGGGCACGGCACGTAGTTCATGGAGAGATAGCAGTCCAATCCGTTCAGACTTAAATGCCGTGGTATCTCAGGATGAACAAAAATCGCCTTCAGTTCAGAGCCAAAGACAATGTCTGTGCCATGATGGGCAACGTAAAGCGGCTTGATTCCCAAACGATCGCGGCACAGGACAAGTCGCTGCCTGGATTCGCTCCAGATCGCAAAAGCAAACATGCCGCGCAACCTTGCGAAACATTCCAGGTCCCATTCCAGGAACGCGTGCAGCACCACTTCCGTATCGCAACGTGAGCGGAACTGATGGCCCAGGCTCTGCAGTTCCCGCCGCAGCTCGCGATGGTTGTAAACTTCCCCGTTGAAGACGATGGCCGTATCGCCGTCTTCGCTGACGATGGGTTGATCGCCGGCGTCC